>NZ_CP108868.1:0-432373 GCF_045161795.1 Streptomyces sp. NBC_00829
TACAGAGGGCGCAGAGCGCCCTCTGAAAGACCGTCAGCGCAGAGCGCTGACCGGCCGGCCGGGGGCCGGCCGAGGAGCCGGCCCGCGGGGCGGGCCGGAGGCCGGCGGGCGGTCCGGCCGTGAATTCGGTTTCTCTTTCCTGTGGTTGGGGTTAACGAATGGCTGGCTAGGTGGAGGGGGTTCCCTCGGTGGTCCTGGCGGGCCTTTTCTGTGGTTTCTCGACGGGTTTTCAGGTTGTCCCGGTGGTGTTTCTCTGCGGGTGGTCCTGATTTCCTGTGCTGCCAGATCATTCTAGGGGTTCGAGCCCCTGGAATTCAAGTTGTGCGGCGGGAATTGACGGGGTGTCCGCTTTCCGTGCCCGGGGGCTGCTCCGGCGGGGCCGGGGTGCCTCTTTGGGGGCTGTAGCAGCAGCCTACAGGGCTCTTGGCGGGTTGGGGAAGGGGTTCCCGGGCGTGTGGCGTTCGCGGGATTCTGTGCGGCTTTCCGGGGCGCATGTGGGGTGGCGTTAGATTCGGGGGTTCGCTGTTTGAGGGGGTGTTAGATCCGATGGCCCGGGGTGTTAGATCCGGGGCCGCCCCAATCGGCGCGTACGGGGCGGGTGTTAGATTCGCTGGTTGGGCGGGGGTGGGTTTCCGAGGTGGCGTTAGATTCGCGTTGTGGGCCCGCGGGGGGTGTTAGATCCGGAGTTGCGCGGGGGTGGGGTCGGGTGGTCGCCGGTGGGGTCGGGGTGAGTCGGGGGCGGGGCGGGGGTGTTGGTGGGGTTGGTCGCGGGGTGGGGGTGGCGGGGGGTGAGGTTTCTAGTTGGGGGTTGGTTTGGTTGAGCGTGTGGGGGTGGTCCCGTTCATGTGTTGCGTATTCACGATTCGATGTGTACAGTAGTTATCACGAGGTCGGGGGAACGAAGAACCGGCCGAGAAACCACCTACTGACTCCCTTGGAGGGATCTTCATGTCCGGTACCCAGACGTTCACCACCCCGGCCGGTCACACCTACTCGTACGCGGTCGAGACGGGCGAGAACGGCGAGTCGGTCTACGACCTGTCCCGCGTCCTCCAGGACGGGACCTTCCCGATCGGCACGGTCGTGGTCCACCCGAACTGGGAGCTGTTCCCCAAGGTCGAGGGTCTGCTGAACGTCCAGTTCGGCAAGGGCAGCGGGACCAACCGCCACGAGCGGACCGACGCCCCGAAGCTCGGCGACATGGAGCTGCCGTACGTGGTCGGCAGCCACCTGGTCAACCCGGCCGACCTGACCGCCGAGACGGACAACGGGGCCGCGCCGCTGCTGAAGTTCCGCAAGCAGATGCTCGGTTCGGCCTTCGAGACCAACTCCCCGGCCGAGAACGCCAGCCCGGACACCTTCGACAAGGTCCGCGACCTCGTCACCGCCCTGGTCACCACCTACCAGGCCGACAAGAACACCCCGGCCCGCGAGGCCACCTACACCAAGTTCCTCAACGCCCAGCGCGCCGAAGCCATCCAGGCCCAGATCACCAAGCTCGACGACAAGGCCCAGGCACTCGCCCTCTACCGCGCCGAACTCGTCGAAAAGCTCAACGGCTACAAGACCGCCTAACCCCCCAGGACACGGCCGGGCGACCCCAACCCCCCACAGGGGCCGCCCGGCCCGACCCCCCACCCCGGGGGCCCGCCACAGGGCCCCCGGGGGACCCCGAGCTACCGCACCGCCCAACACCAGTAGAGATGAGCCGAAGATGCCGCAGCGCAACAGCCAGCCTGAGATATCCGCCTGCCCCGGATGGGGCGAGGAGTGCGGCAACGAGACGGAGAGCGGAGCGGACCTCTGCCCCGACTGCCACATGGCACGGCTGGACGCGCAATCCCCCCGGATCCCCTTGTAGCCCTAGCCCGCGACGGCGGTAGTCCCAGACCAGGGCCGGGCGGCCCGACCCTCCAAGGGCCGCCCGCGCCCACCACAGGCCCGGCCCCGGCCCCGCACTCACCGGGGCCGGGCCGCCCCCGCCTACCGTCGGTCGCTCTGTTGCCTATTCTATTTTCATTGTGTAGTGTTATCACATCAGCCGGTCACCGCCACCCTGGGAGATTCCATGTTTGCCCTGCTTCGCCGTTCGCCGAAGGTCGCTACGCCCGTCACCGAGAAGTCGGCGATGTGCCCCGCGACCGGGCTTCCGTACGGTGAGCCCGGCTCCCTGGAGCGACTGACCTGGATTTTCGCCGAGCAGGACCTGGAGGACATCCAGGAGCGCATGGAGTACTTCGCGCAGCGCGCCGCCGCGCGTCCCGAGTCCGGCCTGATCGTGTCCATCATCAAGACCCCCATAGCCCGTCCGCACATCATCCGCATCGGGGACTTCGAGTCCGGCGGGGACCGGCGCGGCGGCACGTGTGTCGAGTGCGGGACGCACGGTGAACTGTCCGCGCTTCGGGACCTTGCCCGCGACGACCTCGGCTGTGGGGCGACTTGGTTCTAAGCACCGGGTGCCGCCCCGCCGGGGCGGCACGACCTGTTACGCCACCGAAAGGGACCCCTGATGACTGACAGCAAGATCACGGAGTTGCTTGCCCGCGCAGCGAGCGGCGACCCCGAGGCCGCCGCCGCGTTCATGCGAGCGCGGGCACTGCGACTGCACGCGGCGGAGCGCCTCAGCGCCAGCGGCCGGGCCGCCGCGCGGCGGATGCTCCGGGCAGCCTCGTAATCTCGCGCGCCGCTCCCCTCCCGGCGCGCCCCTCCCCCCGCCCCCCATGCTCGCGCCCCGCTCAGCGTTTCGCTGGGCGGGGCCGCTTGCGTTCCACAGCCCTCGGCGACCTGCTCAACTCCCCGACCCTCTACACACCGTTGCGGCTCTCCGCCTCATGCTCGCCGTCCCTGGGCCGTCCCGCTTCCGTTCTCCCTTCCTGTCTCGTGCTTCGTGGTCTGTCCGTGTCTCGTCTGTCGCTGCTCCCTCTGTTCCTCTACCTCTTCGGCTGTTGTGCTCTGCTGCTTTCCTCTCACTTGCTGTTGTCGCTCCGCCCGCTCTCGCTCTTCGCTGCTCCTCTTCCCCCTCTCCTCCCGTCCTGCTGTTGCTCCTCTTTCCCTCGCTCCCTCCCGTCCTGCTGCTGCTCTCCCATCCATGTCGCTTCTTCCTCCCCCCGCCGGCTTCCTCCTTCCTGTCGTTCGCCTGTGGCTCTTCGCTGATGTCCTCATTGCCCTTGGGGGTCTCGTAGAGAAGTAGTCGGCGCGTCCCAAGCCCCTTGACCGTCCCCCTGAAGTGCAGCTTTCCGTGTCGGGGGCGCAGCGTGGGGGCAAGTTGTGGGGCAAGTTGAAAGGCAAGCTGTAGAGCAAGTTGCAGGGCATGTTGTGGGGCAAGTTGTAGGGCAAGTTGGCTTTTGGCGGTGGTCTGCGGGGCCGAGTCCTGACTTTCGCGTGGGGGTGATTTCTCTCCCCTCCCCGGATGTCGGAGGGGGGAGAAATCACCCCCACGGCAGTTGCGTTCTCGGAGAGGAGAAATCTCCCCCCCCTTCCGGGGGGAGAGATTTCTCAGTGGCCAGGGGGGAGATTTCTCAGTAGCCGTGGTGGGGGAGATCTCTCCCCCTCTCGGGTGGGGGAGAGAAATCACAGTCCGAGGGAGTGGCTCCGGGAGGGCCGGCGCCTGCGCAGGTCGGGCGGGCAGTTCGGCGCCAGCGGTTCTGGCCGGCTGAGACGTCGTGGGGTCATGCTCCCTGCGGCGACACAGTGGTCGCGACCGGCCCGTTGTCGGCGATGCGCCCATCGAGGCAGAGCTCGCGGTAGCCGGACGTGTAGGTGAAGCCGTGGCCCTCACAGGTAGTGCAGTCCGGGGCGTGGGCGGTGGGGGCGCCGAAGCACTGGATTGGCTCTTGGTGGACGGCGGTGCCGTGGTGCTCCCAGGTGAGCACGGTGAGGACTTCGCCGGTGCCGTCGCAGCGCCCTGCGCAGTCGTGGGGATGCGGGTGGTCGTCTTCGTCCTGGTCGTCGAAGTCGCGGAAGGCGTCCAGGAGGTAGGCGCGGGCGCGTAGGTCGCTCAGGGCGGCCCGGCGGTCGAGGGCGCGCAGGGCGTGGCCGGCGGTGGCCGCGGCCGCCGCTGCGGCGTTGTCGGCCGGTGCCGCGGTGGCGGCCCAGTCGAGGAGGAGTCCGCGGGTCATGAGGTGTTGCCGTTGTTCGCTGGCGACGTCGACGGCGGGGAAGCGGGGTGTGAGGCCGAGGTTGGCCCAGGCGTAGGTGTCGAGCATTTGGCGGACCAGCCGGGGGCCGGATCGGCGGAACGGGCGCTGGTGCGGCAGAGAGTCGTCAGTGGCGTGGGGTGCTCGGTATGCGTGGCCATGGGTGTGGTGGTGGAGTCGGGCGTATTGGGCCCGCAGGTGGTTGAGGCCGTTGTGGGGGTGGTCGTCGAGGGCCAGGCCGTCGACCTTGCGGAGGAGGGCGCCGTGGTCGCGGGCGGCTTCGTAGAGGTCGGGGTCTTGGGTGCGCAGGGCGAGGACGTCGACGAGCGCGCCGGCGTGCAGGAGATGGAAGCGGCGCAGGGCGGGGACGGCGTTGCTGTCGGGGTCGTGTTCCAGAGTGTCGGTGAGGCGGTAGTGCGCCCAGCGCGCTTCGAGGATGAGCCGGGTGATGGACGGGCGTTCGTTGCGGTACGCCGTTACGGCGTGTTCGGAGCGTGACGGGCCTATTGGCGCAGCCGGTGAGGGCGAGGAGCGCGGCGGCCGTTATGGCAGTGCCGAGCGTCAGAGTGCGGGGCGTGGTCACGGTGGACTCCCGGAAGGTGTGTGGGTGCGCTCAACTGCTACAGGTGTCGTAGGCGAGCTGCGTGTGACACGGATGCGGAACTTTCTCCGTCGAGATCCACATTACACATTGAATTCTTAATACGCAACGCCCAGTTGAGCGCACGACCTCACTGGGCTTTCGTCAGGCGCTGGTTGGCCGGGACGGGGTAGGAGGCACCACTACGCGGCCCCGGTCAGCGAATGTTCTGGGTGATCCAGGCGATCACGCAGACGGCTGCGATGATCGCCCACATGCGCAGGGCGGCCGGATCTTTGGCGATCGGCCGGGCGTTGGATTCGAAGACCTCGACCGTCGGGATCATGCCAGCGTGAACGGCATCCCGGTGCTCATCCCGCTTGGCGGAGGCCTGGTCCTTGGGCAGCCATCCTGTCGTGACCCCGCACGGGCCGCACCCGTACCGCCATGCCACCGCGGGCTCCCCCTCCACTGGTCCTCTGAAGTGTGCTTCGACCGTACCGGGCGGCCGCGCGCAGCGGGACGAGAACAAGCCGGTAGGGCGCGGTAGATGGGCGCGATAGACGCATCTATCGCTGGGATAGATCCGCAGGTCAGGCAGTCGTAGATGCGGCTAGTAGGGGGTGGGTCTGCCCTCTGCCCGGTAGGGGAGTGGAAGCCGGGGGAAGGCCTGTTGTGAGCGCCGAGCCGCCCCCTCCGGACGGCGGCCGGCAGGGGGCGGCGGCGGGTGGTTCAGCCGGCTCCTGCAGGGGGCTGGATGAGGGTGATCTCGGAGGGTGGAGCGGGGGGCTCGGACGGGGGTGCGGTGGGGGCGTTCACGGCGTTCACGGTGAGGTCTGGGACCAGTTGCGGGGGTACGCGTACAGCCCTGCCGAGGGACTGCTCGAAGTCCTCGATGTGGACCCCGAAGTAGTTCCGGCCCCGGATGCCCATCTGCTTGCGCACGGGGATGCCGAGGGACTTGCACTTCTGCCTCAGCATGGGTTCGGTCCAGTCGGTCAACATCTCCTTCGCATGGAGGATCTTGAGGAGGGTGTCGGTGTGGACGCCCTTTCGGTCGCCCTTGGGATCCGTTCGGACGGCGAAGGCGACGTTGTGCTCGACGAACAAGCCGAACGCCGCGTCCGCTTCGGCCGGGCTGACGGTGAGCGGCTCCGCTCCGAGGTGCTCCTCCCCCGCCATTTCATGATCGTTTTGGAGGTCGGTGCTCGGTTGCTCCTCCTCGGCTGCGGTGGGAGCTTGGGCGGCTTCCAGGTCCTTCACGGTTCGGCCGGCCGACAGGCCGGTGCGGACGGCGACGGTCGTGACGAGGAGGAAGCCCGCGCCGCCGTAGGCGTACCAGAGCCCGGGATGCTTCTCCGCGAAGTAGAGGGCGACGTAGCCGGCGATGCTGAGGGCGAGCAGGCGGACGCCGAACCCGCCGCTCTCCTCATCGCCTCCGCGCAGCCAGGCGCCCACGTAGCGCAGCACGACCATGGTGGCGCTGGCTACGACGGGCACCTCGCGGACGAACGGGATCTCTTCCAGAGTGGGCCTGCGTCGTTCCCGCTTGGCGGTCTTCGTCGTTGGCCGGCTCTCGTCGGGCTTGCCGGTCATGCGCCGACCAGGGACAGCGCGGCGGTGGCAACGGCGATGATCGCCCGCCAGACAGAGCCCTGTGCCGCGGCCATGGCGGCGGCGGTGAGCATCCCCCACAGGGCACCGGTGAACGGCACGATGGGGGCGAAGGAGGACAGCACGAGCAGGATGATCACCACGGCAGTCATGCCGATGGATCCCAGATCGGGGTTCGCGGCGATCTGGCGCGGGATGTCCTGGACGGCGGTGCCGAGGTCGTGAGGCCAGGAGTCGGCGCGCAGGAAGGCGAGCTCGGCGAAGAAGCCGATGGCCTGGGCCGGGCCTCGGGCCAGCTTCTTCTTCCCCTTGCCCCAGATTCCGTAGATGAGCGTCACGATCAAGATGACGCTGACGGCGGTGGCAGACATCGGGCCGAGGGCGCTGGTTCCGGCCCCGGCGGCGAGCAGGCTGGTCACGGGTGTCCTTAGCCCTGATCCACCGATCCGGCATCTGTGGATAACTCTTCTTGAAACGAGGAAGTGCCTCGTGACCTGCGATGATGGGAGTTCTTCAGGCTTCCAGCACGCGCGATCAGCAAGGCACTTCCGAGATGCAAGTTTCCCATACGCCGGCGGCGGTCTCCGCTGTGTTCGATGATCCGAATCTGATCGCGCAGGTTGGGCTGGTCCCGGTGCTGCGGCTGGCCGAGCGGTGCGGGCTGTCGCGACTGGTGACGGAGAAGGTGAAGCTGACCGGGGCGAGGAACGGGGCGGGTGCGGCGGCGGACGCCAAGGTCACCAGCATCGTCGCGGGCATGGCAGCGGGCGCGGACAGTATCGATGACCTGGCGATGTTGCGTCACGGGGCGATGCCGACGGTGTTCGGAGGTATTCGCGCCCCGTCCACGCTGGGCACGTTCCTGCGTGCGTTCACCCACGGACACGCTCTGCAACTCCACGCCGTGCACCGCAGGTTCCTCGCCGCACTCGCCGCGCGCACCCCGCTGCTGCCGGGTGCGGGTGGTGAGGTGGCGTTCGTCGACGTCGACTCCACCCACAGGCGGGTCTACGGCCGGGCGAAACAGGGCGCCGAGTACGGCCGGTTCAAGGGCATCCGCACCCTGCACCCGCTCCTCGCCACGGTCTGCACCCCCCGGTCGAGGCCGGTGATCGCCGCAGTGCGGATGCGACGCGGCAAAGCAGCCGACTCCCGGGGCGCCCCGAAATTCGTGAGCGAGGCCCTGGCCACCGCCGCCGAGGCCGGCTGCACCGGGACCCGTATCCTGCGGGCCGACTCGCAGTTCTACAACGCCGGGGTCATCGCCGCCTGCCGCCGGGCAGGCGCCCACTTCTCGGTCACCACCGGGATGAACCCCTCCATCAAACGGGCCGTTCTCGGCATCCCCCACGACGCCTGGCAGCACATCAGTTACCCGACCGCGGTCCCCGACCCCGAGACCGGTGAACTCATCTCGGACGCCGAAGTCGCCGAGATACCCGAGTACACCGCGTTCACCGGCCGCAAGAAGGCAGATCGGGTCACCGCCCGGCTGATCGTGCGCCGGGTCCGTGACCTGGCCAAACCCGCCGTCGTGGGCGAGCAGGACGAGCTGTTTCCCGTCTGGCGCTACCACCCCTTCTTCACCGACCAGCCCGCCGCAACGCTGCGGGCCGAGCGGGAACACCGCCACCATGCCGTGGTCGAGCAGGTCATCGCGGACAGCAAGGCCTCGGCCCTGGCCCATCTGCCGTCCGGGCACTTCCACGCCAACGCGGCCTGGCTCACCCTGTGGGCGATGACCTACAACCTGCTGCGGGCCGCTGGTTCCCTGGCCTCTGCGTTCCACGCCAAGGCCACCACCGCTACTCTCCGCGCCCACCTGGTCCAGGTTCCGGCCCGCATCGCCCGCTCAGCGCGACGCGTCACTCTGCACCTGCCCCACAACTGGCCCTGGCAGCACGCCTGGACACACCTCTTCACCACCGTCCACGGCCCACCCGGCTGACCCGAACAGCCCCTGCCCACCCCGCCCACCAGGGCCCAACCGGAACCGAACCCGTGGAAAAGCTGGGCAGACCAGCAGATGCCGCCTGCCCACACCCAGCCACCAGCCCAAAGCGGACACAGAAATCGATCAGAAGATCACTCTCGAACCACCTCGGTGGATCAAGGCTTAGAGAGTGGGGGCGGAGAAGAGCAGGAGGGCGATTCCGGCGGAGGCGACCGGGATGTGGGTGAGGAAGCGGACTGCGGCGCAGAACGAGGGCAGCCGGTACAGCCACTTCTCGGTGAAGGCGGTGATGCCGCCGCCGACGACAGCGGCGAGCAGGACCACGCCGCCGCCGACGAAGAACGGGGTGGACGGCTCGGCGCTGCTGGCGGCGGCGTCGTGCATGACGGCGAGCGTCCACTGGGGCAGGCCGGTGTTCCACTGGGCGGTGAACATGCCCCAGCCCCAGGCGCCGGCGGTTGCGGCTGATCCGTTGTGGAGGATGAACCGCTGCAGCGGCGTGAGTGAGGCCCACCACGCGGTGAGGGAGCCGCGGTTGCGGCTCCGGCCGGCCCCCTCCCCTGCGGGTGCTGAGGAGTTCTGGCCAGTGCCGTAGTAGTGGTTGTGCACCTCGTAGGTGCCCGGGTCCGGCGCCTGCGGATCGTCGGTCTTCTGGACGCGGTACCAGTCGGGCTGGTCGCCTTCCGGCTGCGGGAGGTCGTCGTCGCCGGCCTCGGCGGCAGGGCCCTCGGCCTGGTCCTTGTCCTCGTGTCGGCGCCAGGGGACGCGGGGCGGCCACCCTCTCTTCGCCGCCTCACCCACGCGTCGCGTCTCGGGTGGCTGCGCCGGGTCTGCCGTGTCGTCCTGCTCCTCGGGGAGCGTCGGTTCGTCCGCCCGGGCCTGCTGCTCAGGGGGCTCCGTGAGGTCGATGGTCTGTCCGGGCGCGGGCAGTCGGCCGCCGCCGGGCTCCGCCGGGTTTCGCCGGGTGGCGGCGACGGGCTGCTGGTCCGGGGCGGGGTGGGCGGCGGGCTCGGGCTCTTCGTCGACGGGCTGCTCGGCATGACCGAGCGGCCGGACACCGATGCGGGACAGGACGCGGCGCAGCTGCGTCTCGTCAGCTCCCATGGTGTCCTCCGTCTCTGGGGTGGCGTGCGGTTCGCCCTGGATGGCGTCGTCGTGCGCCCGGCTGCGCCGGCCACGGGTGGAAGGGGTGGTACTCACTGCTCGCTCCCCTCGTGGGGGGCGGGGCGCCGCACGAGGGCCAGGCGGGGCAGGCGGTGTTGCGGGGCGCCGGCGGTCCGGGCCGGGCGGCCGGCGTTCACCTGGCGGCGGGCCGGTGCGATGAGGTCGAGGGCTTCGTTGACGTGCTGGTCGAAGGTGGCGGGCATGGGTGGTCCTCACGGTCGTGCTCGCGGGCAGCCTTCGGGCGCCCTGCGGAGCGGGGCGTCAGGTCAGGGCTGGCGGATGCCGGCTGCTGCGGGGAGGAGGAGGCCGCTGTCGTGCTGCTCGAAGTCGCCCACGGTCGGGTCGAGGGCGAAGCGCTCGTCGATGGCCAGCTGCTGGCCGGCCGGTGGCAGGGCGGGATCGAGGGCCCGGGGGGGGCGGCGGCCGGCTGCGGCGGCTCGTTCGCGAGGGCGAGGGCCTGGTCGAAGTGGTCCGGCTCCTCGCCGTCGGCGCCGTGCGCCGCGGGATGGGATGCCAGCGCCTCGGGCAGCCACTCGGCCTGCGTCTTCAGGAACCGCTTGGCCCGCGGGTTGCCGATGCCGAGGGCTTCGGCGCACTTGTTGATGCCCCAGGCGAACGTGCCGTCATCCTTGCGCGGGACGGTCTCGACGAAGGCGGCCATGACTTCCTCGTCGGTCTTCCGCTCCGCGCCCGGCGGCTCATCCTGCTCGGCGTCGACGTCCGGGTGCGGCGAGGCGGTGTCCTCGTCGTCACTGTCGTCCCCGGGCTCACCGCCCTCAGCCATCCTGGTCTTGAACTGCGGCTCTTCGTCGTTGGCGGGGTGGGATGAGGGCGCAGGATGAGGGTCGGCCGCCTGGGATGGGATGGTCGGGATAGTGCCGATCAGGGTGTTGAGGATGCCCTCGAACGCGGCGGGATTCCTCAGGTTCATCCCGGCGATGTCGGACTGGCGTACGCGCATCTGCAAGCGGGCGACGACGCGGTTCAGGATGGCGGGGTCGGAGCATCCTGCTCGTTCGCTGGCATCCTGTGCGCGGGCGTCGGCATGCATCTCGACGAGGCGGTATACCCAGCGCGTCATCCCGCCGGCTCGTTTGACCGCGTCCTGGGCACGGCGCAGCCGGTACCAGCGGTAGGCCGCCCGGGAGATGCGGACCTCGGCGGTGGCTTCCTCCTGGGCCAGGTCCTGGCGGGCGGCGAGCAGCAGCGCGACGCGGAAGGCCTCGACGGGGTGGAGCAGGCGCACCAGGGCGATGCGACGGTCCGGGCGTTCGCCCTTGTTGCGGGCGGCGCGGCGCTCCTCGAGCGAGCCGATCTCCCAGAGCACGGCCGCCAGGACCGGCCACACCGCGCGAACGGCGCCGCCGAGGAGGGAGGCGGCTTCGGACGCGGAGAAGACCGAGCTGATGCCGGCCAGAATCCAGAAGAGAGCTCCGGACAGGCCCGGCCCATCGCCGTCGCGGGCGCGGCGGCGGGCTCGGCGGCCGCAGACCATCGCGGCGACGTCCAGCGCGATGAAGGGCAGAAGGTCGAACGGGGCGTTCAGGCCCATCTGGTGGTGGCCGACCCGTCGCAGACCGGTGGCCGACAGGGCGGCCGCGGCCGCGGCGATGACCACGGTGAGGACGTCCTCGACGCGCCGGCCGCGGCGGTCGCCGGCCGCGGCGCGCTCGTCGTCGGTGAGCGCGGCCAGGGCAACGCGGCGCCGGCGCAGGGCGATCGCCGGCCCGAGGGTGAGGACGAGCGCCCCGAGGACGAACTGCCAGCTGCCGAAGAGTTCGGCCAGGGCCGCGCCATGGGGGGCGAGGTCGGGTGTCACGGGGAGTCCCTCCTGGCGAGGTTGCCGGCCGCCTCGGCGGCCCGGGCGCGCAGCTGGATGTCGCTGGGCGGGGCCGGGTCCTGGGTGACCCAGGCCTTGAAGGCGTCGCGCTCGAAGGTGAGCGCCTGGATCCGGGCCAGGAGCAGGACGGTGAGCGGGTTGATCGGCGGTACGTCAGCGCCTGCCGGGACGAGGACGGGCAGTAACAGGGCGTCGTCTCGGTGGGCGAGGGCGCTGACCAGGGCTCGGTTGAGGGCGTGTTCGTCGCCGGCGGGGTTCATGCCGCCGCCGTCCAGCCGGCCGTGCGACGGCGGGCCGAGAAGAGCTCGTCGCGGCGCTGTACGGCTTCGCTGATCTGCTGACGGTTCTTCTCGCGCCTGTCGGCACTGACCGAGTTGCCCATGTACTGGCCGGCGAGTCGCTGCACCTCGGCGGCCACGGCGATGCGGGCCTGCTGCTCCTCGGCGGCGCGCTCGTCCTCGGCGCGGGAACGGTCCAGCCTCTTGGTCTCCGCCAGCAGCCGGCGGTGGAGCTTCTCCGGCGCCAGGCCGCCACGGATCCCGACAGTGTCGTCGTCGCGGAGCGCGAGCTCGGCGCACGCGGCGCGCACCGGGCACACGGTGCAGTGGTCGCGGACCGTAATGGCGCGCCGCCGCTGCCAGTCGGCGTCCGGCTCGCCGTCCTCCTGGTAGAAGTTGTCGACGTCCGGCTGGACGGTGTGGCACACCGAGTGCGTGACGGCCCGGCGCAGTTGCGGGGCGCGCAACTGCTGGGCGATGAGGCGGCCGTCGTGGCCGGCGAGGTATCCGCCGGCGACGAGGCCGTCGATCGACTCGGTGTCCGCGACGTACTGGGCGATGTCGGCTTCGGTCGTTCCCCGGACTCCGCTGGAAGCCGGCGGGGAAGCTGCCATCATGGTGTTCATGCGTTCTCATCTCCTGTGACGGGTGGATGAGGCGCCGCGGCCTCCGGGGATACCAGCCCCGGGGGTCGATTGCTTTTTCAGGCCCCATCTGACTTAACTGATTGCGTCAGTTGAGTCAGATCATGCATGGCCATGCGGATCACGTCAAGGAGAAGGCGGTGGATCACGTGACGAAGCAGCAGTGGCTGGTGCGGCAAGATGTGGGCATGACGTCCCATCACCCGCACGAACGCGCCGCGGCGGCGCTGCGCGCCGACATCACGGCGGGCACGTTCGCCGCCGGAGAGGCGCTGCCGGGACAGCGGGAGCTCGCCGAGAAGTACGGCGTCGCGCAGAACACGATGGGGCAGGCGCTGCGCCTGCTTGAGGTCGAGGGCCTGGTCGAGATGACCCCCCGCCGCAGGACGCGCGTACTGCAGTCCTTCCCGCACCTGGAGGTGCGGGTCTCCGGCGACGGCCACCTCTGGCCGGTCGACACCGACAACCTCGGGTACAGCGACCTCCGCGCCGGCACCAGGGCCGTCAACCAGCAGGCGGCGGAAGCGCTCGCCCTCCCCCCGAGCGCACGGCTCTTCGAGCGCCAGGCGGTCCTGCTCCACGGCGGAGCGCCGTGGGCTCTGCAGACACTGCTCACCGCGGCCGAGCTCGACGCGGCCGGCGGCGGTCACGCCGTCACCGTGGACCCCTTCGTCACCGGCGCCGCACGCCGGGAGACGGGGCACAGCAGCCGCTGGTCGGCCCGGCCTGCGACGGCCGAGGAGAACGGACTGTTCAGGGGGCACGGCCTCACGGTGCTGGAGATCCGCAGAGTGGGCTATGCCAAAGAACGCCCGCATTCATACCTATTGACAGTGGTACGGGCGGATAGAGTGACCATCCTTATGGAAAGCGGCAGTTAGCGCCTCAGTTGGTCAACTTCCTCTCCTTGCGGCGTTTTTCAGTGCACGACAGACGGCCCGACGACAACGGTCCTAATGCGTGTGCACGGTTCGCCCCAGGGGATAGGCTGGCTTCCGCTTGATCCACTACACGCCTCACCCGCAGGCCCCAGGACGCACAGCGTCCAGTCAGGGCCCGGTGAACCGAGAACGCGGCTCTCTCATGACGTGAACCTGCTTGCAGCTCAAGGCACCGGGCGGGCTTCGCGCCGCGTCCGGGGCGCTGCCGCGGATGCTCGTCGGCATGGCCCGGTCCGGGTACGCGCAGCCCCTGGAAGGGGAAGTCGATGATCTCGTAGAAACTCCGGGCGGGCGCCTCTAGCAAAGGCCGCTCCTCGCCCTTCCCGCCGGCTTTGGAGTTAGCGGCTCCTCTGCCAGCCGTCACCGCTCAGTCCCGGGTTAGCGGCCCAGTCCGAGCGAAGGCCAGACCGAATCGGTCCGGCAATCACTGCCATCCAGCAGCAATCCCCCCGAGGGAGTTCGTCGTTTCCCGGGGCGACCCGGGAGAACTTGCAGTACAGCCATGCCCTTTGTCAGCTCGGACGCCACCGATGCACGTCGTTCGCGGCCATTTTTCGCCCGTCCGTGCCGACTGCACCACGCCGCGTGGCCGCTCGCGCGGGCCTGTGACCCGGCTGGGGGACACCTCCGTGCCGGGCTCGTCCGTCTCCCCTTGACCAGCGGCGCCGACACCTCGCTCACGGCGCCGACTCAGCAGTCCTTCCCGGGCCTGGCCAAGGGGGCCTGCCACCACCTAGGGCACCCCTTGACCTGCAGGTCACAGGCCCGTCAGGGATTTCCTCGGCCGGACTGTCACACCGTCGGCCTTTTCGACACCAGTAGCAGCTGAAGGGCCTGTTCCTTCAGTTCCCGTCCGAGTGCTTCTGGCCAGACCCCAAGATCGCGTCCCCCGGGGGACGCCGTCGAGACCCAGCGCACCCAGGTCGCCGCTCCGCGGTACCGGTGCGCCAGGAGAAGCGTGCCCAGCACAACCGCAGTACCGACCAATCCGCCGCCGGCTGGCGCTGCCGTGCGCCCGCAACGGCGCCAGCGGGTGAAGGTGCCCCTGCGCCTCGTCGTCTCTCCGCACTACGCCGACATCGCGGTGAGCGTGTACGTGAAGATCGCCGCGCTGGCCTTGCGCCCCGACGGGTACACGGCCGCGACGGCGACCATCGCGGAGTACCTAGGCGTGTCCAAGTCCTCCATCGAGCGCGGCATGACGCAGCTGATGCGGCCCGGGCCCAACGGTGTCGTCGAGCTGTCCTCGACCCGTCGTTCCCTGCCCGGCGGAAGCGGCACCTCGGCGCGGCGGCGTGTCCGGCCCCTGAGCTCGACCGAGCGGTTCGTGTGGATCCCGGTGGCCGCTGCCGAGGACCTCACCCCGCGGCATCTGCGTGCCTACGCGCTCATCGCGTACGCCCAGGTCCAGCAGATCCCCCTGACGGAGTCGGAGATCGCAGGGGCGCTGCACCACCACAGCGGTCGACGGGTCGGTCAGCCGCTGACGACCGCGGCCGCCGGCGAGATCGTCGACGAGCTGGAGGCGACGCGGTGGATCACCGTGGAGCGGCGGGCCTGTGCGCGCGGCCGCCACCGGTTCGTCGCCCATGACATCCCGCCCGACCCCTCCGCGGCACCGGGCTGTGGACAACCGGCCTCTACCTGTTCTTCGCCCTCCTCGACTTCTGGGTCTGGTGAGGGATCGGGTTCCTCGGCTGATGCGGGATCGCTCGCGACTAGGGAAGAACCTAAGACTGACCGACCTGATGACGAGCGCGCCCCCTTCTCACCCGCCGTTGGCGAAGTACAAGTAGATGAAGGTGTGGAAAACCCCGCTGCACAGCCGCCGCACGCCGGGGCCGAAGACGAGCTCGCGCTGCGCGCGGATGACAACCAGACCCCCTTGACCAGGCCCTCGGCCACCCCCTTGACCAAGCAGAACGGCACCTACGGCGGACCTGAGCTCACCATCAGCGCCCGGGTGCACGCAGTCCTCGAGCCGGTGCACTGGCTCTACCGGAAGACCAGCATCTACATGCAGCGGCGCATCGCCCGCGAAGTCGGCCGCCAGCTGCGCTCCGGCATCGACGACACCCGGCTTCGGCAGCGTCTGGAGACACGGGCCTGCCGGACCTTCACCGACGAGATCCGCGATCCCGGCCGGTGGCTCCTCGGGGTCGGCCTGCCGCACTGGGGCTGCGGCGTCTTCGACTGCGAGGCCGGCGTGCTGTGGAGCAGCGGCCACCGATGTTCGGTGTGCGAGGAGGTCGTCCACGACCGACGCCGAGCCGAGGCACTGCCCGAGGAGCCCGCGCCCCACCGCCCCGACCCGGTCGGCATCGCGATGCCTCCGGCCGCCCCCGCGGTTCCCCGCGGCCAGTGCCGAGGCTGTGGGTGCCTCGTCCTCCGGGTGAACCGCGCGGCGGAGGACGGGCTGTGCAAGAAGTGCAGGGACAAGCGGACGGGCGTGCCCACGGCTGCCGCAGTGCTCGCGGTGGCGCCGGAAGCCTGCACCGGATGGGACGGCGCGGGATGCACCCGCCCGGCACTCGGCACCGTCGGCCTCTGCGTCCGGTGCCGGACCCGCCAGCTGGAGTGCGCTGCATCGTGAGCCGCCGGCCGATCCGCGCAGCCGAGTGTTCTCGCCCGCCGGCGATGCTCGACCCGGATGCTCCCGGCGCATTGCACGGGCAGTCGACGATGCACCGCCACCGGGCTGCCCGGGTGGGCAGCCCGGTGGCCCCGACGGCTGGCACGCGACGGTCCATCCTCGCCCCGAAGGCGGTCACGGCGCCCGACGACCCGGTCGGGCCCTGACCCCGTGACCAGGGCTCGCGGCCACTGCGTTTCCCCTTGACCAGGGACCTGGTCAAGGTTGTGGCCGCAGTTTGAGACTGACCGTTGACCACGTGGGTGGCCAGTTGAATTTCCCCGCCCCCGACCACCTGACGGAGAGTCATTTGACCGTGATGTTGATGACTGTCCGTGACTAGATTCGGCCTGCCGCTTCCTTCTCGGATGCGTCACTCATCCCGTTCGGCGGTTCCCGCAACAGCTGGACCTAGCCCAGCGGGGAGGTGGGACACCGCCGAAGCGACTGCCTCCTCAGCTGTGGCAGCCTCGCCGATCACGACGGAATGGGGATGCGTCATCACGAGGTACGGGCTGCCGTTGTGCGACGGAGCGATGGCCACCTCCACATGGAACGGGAACCCGGTGCACGAGCTGAAACCAAGCGTCCAGTGACTGGAGAACACGTAAAGCTGTCGTAGCCTCGGCTCGGCATGCGCCGCTTCCACCAGCTCGCCGAACGCAGGGAAATCCGGGGCCTCGGCAGCCTGTTCCCGCATCGTGCGCCATTGCAGCTCCACGACTGCGGCCGGCCCGCGTTCGTGGGCCTCGGCGCGCTCACTGACGTGCAGAAACGGCAGCCCAGCCCGCAACTCCCGCAGGCTCCTGCCCTGATCCCATGCCGCACCAGCCCTGACGACATCGGCCAGGTCGGGCGTGGCTCCGGTGATGAGCTCGACCCCCTGGCCCCAGCCGGAAACGCCGAACCAGCGGTCATCCGCCCCGATGTAGACGGACAGCGGCCTGCGCCCCGGGATTGACGAAGCGATGCCCGCCGAAACAGGGGACCCTCCATCGTGAGGCACCACCGTGAGATCGATGCCGAGTTCGGCGGCAAGCTGTTCCAGCGCGGCAGCCAGGTCGGGATAGAGATCAGAGTTCACCTCCACAGTCTGCCGTCGCAACGCCACGTGAGGAACGACGATCAGGCGTGCAAGGAGATGGAACCGTGTGCGCGTGACTCCGTGTGTCCGCCGCTGCCGGCCTGGGGAACCTTACTGGCCACTGGTAAGGACCGTGAGCGGGGAACCGCTGGCCATACACGGGGAAAGGATCTTGGCCGTGACGCCGGTTGCGGATTCGAGTCCTTGCCGCAGACGTTGGTTCTCCAAGGTGATGCGTTGGATGTGCGCGGCGGCGAGAGTGAGATGGTCATTGAGCTCGCGATTGCGCCGTTTGAGCTTGGCATTCCGAGCGACGAGCTCGTCGTAGCGGCTCGGTCGATCCGGTGTCGATTCCATGGCCGGACTGGTTGACCAGGGACACCTCCTGGTTCCAGGTGCTGCCCCCCACCCGGGGCCCGGCCTCATCACGGCGACGCCACTGATGAAATGCGAGGTGATCGGCCTCCGTGGCGTCCTACCATGGCTTTCCACCGCGGGCGAAGTGCAGGAAGTTCAAGAAGCGGAGCAACGCCCTGGCCCGGTTGGCGTTGCTGTTCCACGGCGCGATGAGCAAGTTCGCCTGAATGAAGTACGAGTTGAGTATTGCCTCGTACGCAAACGTCGGCGAGAGCAGGAACGGCAGGCCGTCCGGCAAGCCCTCCTCGTCCAGCCAATCCACGTAGTCGTCACGCAGTTCACGCAGGAAGAAGGGCATGATCGCGGGCTCGGGAAGCTCCCGGTTCACGAAATGCACGGGCCAAGGCGGTTGGCTCAGTGTCGGACCGCACGGAAGATTTCAGTGGGCGGAGCTGTGACCTGGGCACTGAAATCTTCCGTGCGGCGCCTCGGAGCGGTGCGAGCGCACCGATCATTTCAGGTGGCCGTGGCGTTGCTGCCTTCGCTGCGCCATGTGTGGGCGGTGGTCAGCGTTTGACGCGGCTGCGGACGGCGAGGACGGCCAGGCCGAGGAGGACGGGTTCGGCCAGCCGGGAGGTCATCTCGGTGTAGGTACCGGTGGTGGTGAGGTCCTGGCCGGAGGACCGGAAGATCACCGAGTTGATCACTATCCTCAGGGCCTTCTCGAACCGCTCGGTGGTGACACGCTCTGTCCAGGGGCCGGTGGGGTTGACTGGGTCGGGGGTGTCGGTGGTCAGTGTGAGTGTCTGCCCGACGGTAACTTGGCGGCCGGTGGTTTCTTGCTTCGAAGCTTGAGCGGGCAGGCCCCACAGCATCATGACGGCGACGGTGGCAGTCATCGCCGCAGCCAGCCAGGCCAGGGCCCGGGAGGCACGCAACCCATACCCGGCCAGCGCCCAGTACACAGTCAGTAGGGCGCGTTCGGCCCAGAGGGTGCCGGTGCGGTCGTGGCGGCGCATCTCGCACTCGCCGTAATAGAAGTCAGCAGCCCCGGGCTCGTTCTTGCTGTCTTCAAGGGCCTTGCGCAACTGTCGGTAGAGCGCGGCGAGGGTCTCAGGGCCCGGGATACGTGCCAGCCCCAGGTCATACGGCTCGGGCTGCCACTCGCGGACACTAGGCTCATAGCCGGCGGCGGGGTGGCCTGCGGCGGCGGCCCGCCAGTGGTGTTCCTCGACGAGGGTGCGGCGCCTGGACCAGCGCAGGGGCACAAGTCCGCGGCGGTGCCAGCCGATCGGGGGGCGGGCGAAGGTGGTGCGGCCGTCCATGCGGAGTTGGTCCAGGTGCACCGCCCCGACGAAGCGGCACTCGGACAGGTCCACGTCGGTCAGGGCAAGGTGTGCGGCGTCCACCCCGCTCAGGTTTCTCACCCGCACGCTGGCGTCCCTGCCCGTCAGCACCTCCTCGGATAGGGGGCGGGCTAGCGGGCCGGTGAAGGGGGCCGGTTCGGCTGCCACGGTGATCGGGTACTCCAGCATCGTCCCGCTCAGGTCCACTTCGGTATGGCGCAGCCGCAGCGCGGCCGTGGACGCAAACCGAGTCCGCGTCAGCCATAGCTCTCGCGCGGCGATAACCATCGTGACCGGCGCCTCGAAAACCGCACTTCCCAGACGCACCGCGCCGCCGCACACCAGCGGGCCCAGCCATGGAGCGTCCTTGAATCGGGCCCCGGTGAACATGACATCGCGGGTGAAGGTCGCTCCAGGGAACTGGACGGCACCGGTGAAGGTAGCTGAACCAAAACTGGCGTTGCCAGTAAAGGCCGCCCCGCCGAACGCAGCGGTGCCGGTAAAGGTTGCCCCGTCAAACCAGACGGCGTAGGTGAAGGTCGCCTGATTGAACGTGGCGATACCGCTGAAGGTCGCCTGGTTGAACCAGGCGGCGTAAGTGAAGGTCGCCCCGTCGAACGAAGCGCCGTGGTTGAAAATCGCTCCGCCGAATCTGGCGGGGCCGGCGAAGGCTGCCCCGTCGAACCGGGCATGGCCGAGAGTGGGATGTTGGGTGGTGGGGTCGCGCAGGGCGTCGAGTAGCCGGGCCAGCAGGTCTTCGCTGAAGGGGGTGCCGCGGTGGTCAATGTCGGCGTCGGGGGCCAGGGCAGCGAGGTAGGCGGTGCGGTCAGCCTCCTGCACGTGGGCCAGGCAGGCACTATGTCCCGGAACGTGGATGCCGCGGCAGCCGACCGGGCCCTCCTCATTGGCACCGTGGCCGCAATGCGGCCACGGTGGCGTGCTGGACGGTGGTTCGGGCGTTGCAGACGTCATGCCCTAGAGACGATCAGCGCGGTCAGGCAGTTGCCCGTTGTCCCAAGGGGCACGGTACTGAATTCGCAGAGGCGCTACTGAAGGACGCACTGAAAGGATCTGTGCGCTACTGAAACTTTCTCTGCTGTTCGACACTCAGCACGCGCGGAAGCTAGCACCGGTCGATGACCGCTCGCTCACAATCAAGGGGAAACACGGATGTCTCGAGCAGGCCGATCTCTCGTCCTGGCCAATCGGCAACAGCCTCCGGTGTTTTGGTCTCTCACCGATGTTCTCCGGCCCGAGGCGAGTACTGCGCGCTGCATCCGGTCTCGCACTGCGGTGCACGCGGGCCCGGGTGCACCGCATCCGGCGGTGCGGACGGGCCTGCCACCATCACCTCCACGATGCCGGGCATCCCCCCTCTCAGACATCGGATGCACCGCATCGAGTGCACGGCCGGGCGGGTGTTCGGCATCGGGTGCGAGCATCGCCAGGTCCCAATGCCGTGCACCCGATGGCCGACTCGGATCGGGCGGTACCGTGCATCGCGCCCCTGATGCGGGATATCGAGAGTCGAGCCAGCAGTGCACCGCACCGTCCGCGGACGGCATCCGCTCCGCCCGGCACCCGCCCTCGTCGTCGCGCCCGAGCGCTGATGCGAGCAAGGTCGGCGAAACGCGGGCAGACAGCGCGGTGGATCCCCCGCGCCCCCTTGAACAGACCCCCGGTCCACGGCTTAGGCGTGCCCTACCCCCTTGACCAGCTTCGCCCCGGCCCCCTTGACCAGGGCTATGCCAGACGGTGTTTCCCCTTGACCGGGCCTCAGGTCAGGGGGAAACACCCTGGCCGGAGGAGAGGGGCAGAAGGGGCGCAGCCCGGCGGCCGGGCGAGGGCCGTCGGCCGACAGCGGGCGGATGGGATGGAGGACGGTGCAGGCGGATGTCCTCGCCCGGGCCGTCCGTCCCGGCCGGCGATGCGCTCGGTGGAGTGCCCCGGCCGGAGTGACATCGAGCGAGGCGGTGCACCGCATCCCTCGCGATGCACGATGCGCGATCCGCATCGCGATGAACGGGTGGGTGCACTCAGCTCCGGAGCGTCCGATGCGTGCGCCACGGGTGCCAGTGCGGCCGGATGCCGATGCGGTCGCGGCCAGCACCCGCCGTGTCCCGATGCGAGTGCACTGCACTCGTCGGCCGGCGGTGCAGTGCCCCCTTGACCACACCCCGTTGCGCGTCCCCCTTGACCACACACCCTTGCCCGGCTGTTCCACTCGGCACCAGAGAGCTGTTTCCCCTTGACCGCGCCTTGCCGGCATCGCCGTCAGACCGCGGTCAAGGGGGGCCTCGGGAGTGTGAGCGCCATCGACACCCGATGGCGAAAGGACGGACACGGACGTGGCCACCACCCAGCTCACCCCGGCGCTCGACTCCTCCGAGTCGGTGACCCGCTACACCACGATCTCCCTGATGAACCGCGACTGGGACGTGCTGTGCCGCGACCTGCGTGCCGCCGACCGCGTCGCCGCGTGGGCCGAGGAGCACCTGGTCCTCGTCGGCGCCGCCAACCCCCAGGACATCGTCGACAAGATCTCCGACTACTACCGCCGCGGCGACTTCGACAGCCACGACCGCGTGATGCACCTGCTGGTCGAGCGGGCCGCCGGCGAGGGCTTCGACGGCCACCTCGCCTGGCGGATCGCGGTACGCATCCTGCTGCCCAAGGCGGTCTTGATGGCCAAGACGCAGCGCCGAGCCGGGCTGTCGTGGGACGACGTCTGCGCAGCCGTCCTCGGCGCGGCCTTCGAAGTCATCCGCACCTACCCGCTCGACCGGCGGCCTCGGCGCATCTACAACAACCTCGCCCTCGACACCCTGCAGTTGGCCCGGCGAACCCTGGCCGCTTGCGTCGACGAGGTGGAGGAAGTCCAGGACTTCGCCGCCCGTGTTGCACCGCTCGCAGAGGCCGAGTGCCACACCCGGTACGCCCACATGGTCTCCAGCGCAGACCCGGACACTCCCCACGCCACGGTCGAGCTCGCGGACCTGCTGATGCGCGCGGCGCAGATGGATCTCGTCGACGTCGACGAGCCGGCGCTGTCGCGTCACGAGGCGCGGACGGAGGTCCTCGACCTGCTGCTGTGGGCGGTGGAGATCGGAGCGCTGAAGGAGATCGAGGCGCAGCGAATCGCCCGCTACTACCTGTCCGCCTCGGTCCGTCCCGAGCAGCAGCACATGACCACCCGGTCCATGGGCCACGAGGGCGCCCTGCTGCGGCAGCACGCCAGCCGCGCCGTGCGGACCCTGCGCACGAAGACGGACCTCGCCCAGTACCGGGCCGCCGCGTGAACCCCGCCGTGGCGGCGGCCGGTTCGCTCCTGGATCGGCCGCCGCGGAAGTCGCTCGAAAAACCCCGGCCCGACTGTCACACCGCGGGCTTCTTCAACACCTGTAGCAACCGAGAGCCCCGCCCAGAGCGGTGCCGCCCCACTGAGACCCGCCCCCACCCCTTCTCGGCTCCGGGAGAACCCACGTGACCACGATGTCCCCGGCCGGCACCGGCCGACAGCTCCTCGACGCCGACGAGGCACGTGTGGCGCGCGCCTCGCGCGACGTGATCAAGATCGCTGCCGCTCTGGTGAGCCGGCCGATGGACCGCGAACTGCACGAGCAGATGCGCGCCTTCCTCACCAGGGAGTCAGAGCCTGCTCTCGCATCGTGGGACGTCCTGGTCGCCCGTACTCCCGACGAGCTCAAGGAGCGCATCTCGACGGTCCTGACCGCCCAGGCCCTGCGGAGGGCCTCGTGAAGCGGGCGCGCCGTCAGCGAAAGTCGGACAAGAAGAAGCAGTTCGTCGACGCGGAGGCCTGGGACGAGGAGGTTGAGGAGCCGCAGGACACGCTGGCGGCCGAGCCTGATGAGACCGGGTGGAAGACGAGCACCGCTCACCTGTCCGGGATCACCCGCCTGGTCCGCCTCGGTGCGTGGGCGCTCGTAGCGTCGGGCCCGGTCTTCGGTGTTCTGGCGCTGCTCGGTTCCTCGGGCCCGGCCCAGGGCGTCACCGAGCCAGTCGCGGCTGCGACCCCGGCGTCGCAGACCGGTCCCGCCGGCTTCGCCGAGCTGTTCGTCGCCGCCTACCTGCAGGCCGGCCAGGGCACCGAGCGCGAACTGGCGCCGTACTACTCCGGCTCCGTCGCGCTGTCGGTGAAGCCCGGCACCCGGACGGCCACGCAGTCGACCGTGATCGCATCCAGGGAGGTCCAGCCCGGGTACTGGTCGATCACCGTCGCCGCCGACGTCACCACCCAGGACGACAACGGCAAGGCCAAGCGCGTGGGCGTGCAGTACTTCCGCGTCGGCATCCAGACCACCAGCCCGGCCGGCGCCGGCGGCACCGCGAAGTCGGCCGCGGCCACCACGGGCTACGCGGCGACGTCCCTTCCGGCACAGGTGGCCGCGCCCACGGCGCTCCAGCCCGGCGCCCTGGCCTACGAGTCGGAGCGGGGGTCCAGCAGCACGGACCCGGCAGTCGAGACCGCGCGCGGGTTCCTGTCGGCGTACCTCGCCGGCACGTCCGAGCTCGACCGCTACACCTCCCCCGGCACCTCCCTGCAGGCCATCAGGCCGGCCCCGTACACCGCGGTCAAGGTCACCGGTGTCCGGGACGACTCCCCCAGTTCCGGGCAGCAGAAGGTGCCCGCCGACGGGACTGTGCTGCACCAACTGGTCCAGGTCGATGCGACGGACCAGGCGGGAAGCCCGGTCTCGCTGAGCTACGCGCTCACCCTCAAGTCCCGTGCCGGCCGCTGGGAGGTCGCGTCCGTCGACGACGCCCCGGCCATCCGCGCGAGCAGCGCGCCGTCCGCGGCGCCGCACATCACCCCAACCCTCGACGCCGTGGCCATAACGCCCACGCCGTCGAGCTCCTGAAGAAAGAGGAACCGTTTCATGCACACCCTGGCCGCCTACCCCGACCACGTCGTCCTCGCCGGCGACGTCCTCGACTGGGCCAACACGAAGACTGGCCAAGTCCGCACCCTCGTCCTCACCGTGGCCGCACTCATGGCGATCGTCGCCGTGCTCATGGCCTGGTGGAAGACCCGCTCCTTCGTCGGCACCCTCGTCGCCTTCGTCCTGGCCGCTCTCGTGCTGTGGGGCATCAGCAACCTCTCGGTCCTGCAGACCAAGGTCGGCTCCGAGATCAACGACACGGGCACCAACGCCATGTCCATCCACCCGGACGGTAAGACCGGCCCTGGGGGAACTGGCAAGGACTGGCAGCTGTCGTGAGCGCCTCCGAGGAGGAGCTGATCGGCCACTCGTACACACGAGCCCGCAAGCACCCGCTGGTCATCGGCAAACTCCCGGGAGCCGGCCGGCTCCCGGGAGGGCCCTACACGATCACCCAGGTCATGACCATGGTGATCAGCTTCGGGCTCCTCGTTCTGACGAGGGACCTGTGGGCCCACTTCGGCGCCATGAACTTCGTGCTCATGGTCCTGGTGCCCTGGGGCCTGGCCTGGGTGCTGCGGTACGCACGCCTGGACGGGCGGGACCCGGCCCGGGCGGTCCGGAGCCTGTTCATCTATTCCTCCACCCCGGCCCAAGGCCGCTTGGCCGGCAAGCCGCAGCGGGTCGCTCGACCGCGACTGGCGTCCGCCACCTGCACGGTGCGCGTCCGGTCCGCCGAGCGGCCCGCCTTGGCGGCGGCGCCGGCCCCCGCCACAAAGCCGACCCCCGCGCCCATGCGAAAGATCCGTCCGGCCGCCGCCACCGAGCCGGCCCGGAAGACCCGTCCGGCCACGGCACCGCCCGCGGCTGCGGGCCGCCTGGAGCCCAAGACCGGGCTGCAGTCCCTCCTCGCCTCACTCGACGAGTACTGACCCGACCCGATCGCCGCCACCACCCGCACAGAAAGTAGAAACGCCATGCGTCTCCCCGTCCGGCACATCAGCGGCCACCTGATCTGGACCACCGCCGCCACCGTGTGGGCGGTGTGGCGCGTCGACACCGAGAACTACACCCACGCCTCGAAGTCCACGAAGCGCGAGCGGCTGGACTCGCTGGAGGCGCTCTTCAAGTCCCTGCGGGGAGAGGCCCTGCTGCTCAGCCTCAGCCCGAGCGTCGACGCCGCATCGGTCGTCACCCGCATGACCGCCGGCGTCGACCTCGACCAATCACCCGAGTACGTCGACCTGGCGCTGAAGGTCCTCGACCAGCTCCAGGACCTCGAGCTCACCGGCCGCGTCGACTTCCTCGCCGTCCCCCTGGCCCACCTCGACCTCAAGCAGCAGGCCCGGGCCGTCATCTCCTCCATGCAAGCCGAGGTCATGGGCACCCTCGGCCTGCCCGTCGCACCCATATCCGTATCGGAAGAGCGCCAGCGCCTGGAGCAGGCCACCCGCCTGGCCGCGGGCTGGCCCTCCGGCATCAAGATGAGGCCGGCCACCGAAGCGGAGATCCTCTGGATCTACGGGCACAGCGCACGACGCGGCCTGAGCGAGCCGCTGCTCCCCGAGGACGGTGCGCCGCGGGCCCTGCGCGGCCGCGGCCACACCGTGAACGCCCACACCCAGGTCATCCTGGACGAGGGCGGGCGCGGCAACCGGCCCTCCAAGGGGCCGACCAACCCCTTCAAGCGCCGCTACCTGCGTGCCACCACCGAGTTCGGTGACTCCTACCAGGCGTTCTGCGTGCTCTCGGAGATGCCGGAGGCTTTCCGGTTCCCCGGCAGCGAGTACCTGGCGGCGCTCGATGACTTCAACTTCCCCGTGGACTGGGCCGTCCGGCTGCAGGTGGAGTCCGGCGCGAAGGCGGAGCCGAAGAGCCGGCGCCAGCAGCGTGAGCTCGCGCACCAGCGCGGTGAGTACGACGGCGAGACCTCCGGGGTGCCGGCCTCGCTGGACAAAGCGAGCTTCGCGCTCGACGAGTACCGCGACCGGCTGACCGCCTCCTCGACCGAGGTCGAGATCCGTGCGACGGTCGCCACCTGCGTCTGGGGCACGACCGCCGAAGAAGCGGACGAGAAGGCCCGGTCTCTGGCCAACCACTTCGGCGGCAACGACTACACGTTGGTCCGGCCTACCGGCGACCAGGTCGCGCTGTTCCACGGCATGCTGCCCGGCACCAAGACGCCCGGGCCGATGCTCGACTACACCCAGTACCTCCTCGCCCGCGACTTCGCGATGAGCATGCCGTTCTGCGGCGCCGGCCTCGGCGACGACTCCGGCAGCCTCTTCGGCCTCCAGCTCAACGGCGGCGGCGTTCGCCCCGTGTTGGTCGACTTCTCCCACGGCCCGAGGGTCAACGCCTCCGCGTCCGCCGCCTTCGTCGGCGAGCTCGGCTCCGGCAAGTCCGTCGCCATGAAGTGCGCGATGTACTCGATCCTCACCACCGGCCACCGGGCCGGCCAGCGGAACTCCCGCGGCCGCGCCCTGGTCATCGACCGCACCCCCCAGCAGGAGTGGAGCCGGTTCGCGAACGCCTGCCCGGGCACCACCCAGATCATCAACGTCGACGAGAACGCCGGCGTCAGCCTCGACCCCCTGCGCGTCTTCCGCGGCCCGCGCGCCGCCCGCTACACCGAGTCCTTCCTCACCCCGCTCCTCGACATCGGCTCGATGAGCGTCGAGGGCATCACCCTCGCCGAGGCGATCGAGGCGACCCGGCTCGGGCCGCAGCCGAGCATGACCGCTCTGATCGGCACGCTTGCCGACCGGGCCCGCACCCCCGACCCGGACGAGCCGAACGACGCCGCTGTGCGCGCGGCCGCGTCCGAACTCGTCCGCAAACTGCGGTCGCTGGCGAAGAAGGACCTCGGCCGCGTCATCTTCGACCCCAGCCTGCCGGTCGTGCGGATCACGGACGCCGACAGCATCGTCTTCGCCGTCGACCGCCTGGGCCTGCCCACCAAAGAGGAGCTCTCCGAGCACCGGCTCCCCTCCTTGGAGGTCGAGAAGCGCTTCGGCTGGCGGCTGATGTACCTGATGACGGCGCTGTGCCGCGAGATCGCCTTCGCCGACCCGCAGGAGTTCGCCGGCGTCTTCCTGGATGAGTGCTGGTGGCTGACGAGCTCCGCCGAGGGCTCCAACCTGCTGCTTGAGCTCATCGCCGACGGCCGCAAGCACAACGCCGGAGCCTTCGCCGGCAGCCACGACCCGTACGACATCGGCCCGAAGTCCGAGATCGGAGACAAGATCCGGGCGCTGCTGTCCCACATCTTCGTCTTCCGTCACCGCGGCAAGGCCCTGGCCACACGGTGCCTGGAGTTCCTGGACCTGGACCCGACCGACGAGGAGATGCTCAAGGTCATCACCGAGAACCTCAGCCCGCTCAACGTCAGCGAGACCGAGCGCGCCCTGCGGGCCGGCGAGGGCCTGTACCGAGACCTCCGCAAGCGCATCGCGGGCATCAAGGTGCTGATACCTGCGGACGAGAATGCGGCCGCCGCGATCACCACGACGCCCGGCCAGCTCGACGACGAATCCGACGAGACCGTGGAGTTCGCCGAGGCCGCGGACGGGGTCCTGGCATGAGTCGCCTCCGGCAGCGTGGCCTCAAGCGGCGCCTCGGTCTGATCGGCGTTCTGCTGGCCCTGTTCACCGTGGTGCTGGCCCCCGCTGCCAGCGCAGACCCATCGCCGTCGCCCAGCACGTCCGCGCCGGCGAAGCCGGCTGCCGGCCCCGGCGGCAAGAACCTCAACCAGAAGCCCAAGGACGGCAGTGACGGCATCCTCCAGCCGTTCAACGTCACCGACAAGGACGGCTTCCCGATCAGCTCCTACACCGTCAAGACGGACACGGGCGGCTGGAAGGACATCGACCTCAAGATCTGGAACATCGTTGCCCAGCTGCTCTTCGGCGTCTCAAAGTGGGTCATCGGCTTCACCTGCTGGCTGATCAAGTGGGCACTGAACTTCGGGCTGGCCAAGGTCATGGTCGGTCCCGTCGAGGACATCTCCAGCACCATCAAGAACCAGGTCATCGACCGGCTCGGCCTCCCCGGCCTGTTCCTGACGTTCGCGGGCTTCTACTGCGGCTGGCTGATCCTCTTCAAGGAGCGCTCGCGCGGCTTCGCCGAAATCGGGGTCTCCCTGGTCGTCGCCGCACTGACCACCACCGTGCTTGTCTCACCGGCCCAGGTCCTGCTCGGCCAGCACGACCAGGCGCAGCCGCAGGGCTCCACCATGCTGCTCTCGGAAGGAGGCCTGCTGGGCAAGGCAAAGGACTTCACCCTGGAGGTCGCCAGCATCGTCCTGGCCGACGACCCCGCTAGCGCCAAGGGCAGCGCCGACCCGGACAACGTAGCGAAGCCGATCACCGACGCCCTGGTCGATGCGTTCATCGTCAAACCCAACCAGCTCATGGTGTACGGACAGACCTTCGACGGGCCGTGCGACAAGGCCTTCCGCGAGTACAAGCTCGCCGAGTTCAACCTGGACCAGCTCGGGATGAACTACTGGGACGCCGCGATGATGGACTCGATCTACGACACGAATTTCATCGGGCAACTCAACGAGAACGCAAAGAAGTTCGAGGCGGCCTGCGGGGACGTGAAGCCCAAGGCCAAGCGGGCATCCGCCGACCTTGCCTTCTCCGCTCTGTTCGTCGCGATCGCCGCGGTCATCGTCGCCATCCTCATGATCCTGGTCACCGGGACGTTCCTCACGGCGCAGGGCTGGCTGGCCTTCGAGGCGATCCGCGGTCACTGGGCCCTCACCGCCGGCATTCTGCCCGGTGGCGGCCGCGCCACCTTGTGGCGCTGGTTCTCCGCGATCACCAAGGCCGTTCTCGGCATCATCATCGCCATCCTCTTCCTGGCGATCTTCATCCTGATCGTTCTGGCCCTGATCGACGCGAACACCGGTGACGTCCTTGCCGTGAAGTTCATCGTCATCGACGTCACGGCCGTCGCCGGTCTGGCCGGCCACAAGAAGATCAAGCAGACGGCGCAGAGCATCGCGGTCAACCTCAACCGCAAGCTGGCCAATGCCCGCGTCGGCGGCGCCGGCCGCCGCTCCGTGTTCAGCAGTCCCGGCCGCTACGCCGAGACCGCCCCCGGTCTGAAGCAGATGTGGGGCGAGGCCCGAGGCGAGGCGCGGCGCGTGAGCAGGCCGGTCGGTCAGGGTCTGAAGTCCGCCAAGAACGCCTGGGTCGGCTCACCGCAGGCGAACCGCAAGGCCAGCCGGCTGCGGACTGCGGCGCGGCTTGCCACCAACGCGGCCGCGGCCGTCGGCACCGGCGGTGCGAGCACGGCCGCGAAGGTCGCGGCGCAGCAGGCGGCCAAGCAGACCCTGAAGAAGCGGCTGGCCACGGCGGCCGCGAACAAGATGTCCCAGACCAGGGGCGGCAGGGCCACCATGGCCACCGGTAAGGCGGCCGCCACCACTGCCAAGTACGGCGCCAAGGCGACGAAGTTCGCCTTCATGGCCACGGTGGGCGCGCCGGTGGGGATCCCCCGCGGTGTTGCCGCGACCAAGCGTGGTGGCGCTGCGGCGATGGCGCGCGGGAAGAAGGTCGGCGACGACCTCAAGGCCGTGAAGGCGCGCACCGTCGACAAGAAGGTCCAGGAGGCCAAGGACTTCGGAGCCGAGTACAAGCGCAACGTCGCCACGGCCGGCAAGTTCGTGGCGAAGCAAGGGACGAAGGCACAGGTCAACCTCGGACTGGCGCAGATCCAGTCGAACCCGCGGGCCGCGAGTCCTCCCGGGCCCCGGGCCGGTGCCATCGCGCCGCAGACTCCTGGAGGCGCATCGGCTGCGGCCGGCGCCAAGACGCCCGGGCCCAAGGCGGCCGGCACGAAGACACCGAGCTCGGTGAAGCCGCCGGCCGCCGGGCCGGCCGGGGTGCCGAAGATGCCGACCCCGCCCACCCCTGCACCGCCGACCCCGCCGGCCGCGAAGAAGTCGACGCCGGCCAAGCCGCCAGCTCCGCCCCGGGCCATCCGACGCGCCACCCGGCCGCCCGGCCCGCCCAAGCCCCGGCCGTAGCCGGGCCGCGGCAGGGGCCCAACAGGCCCCGGCCGCCCAGATCACCGCACCAGAACCACCTCACGGGGGACCCTCATGCCCACAACCGATGTCGCGCGTGCCCAGCGCGGGACGATCATGCTGTTCGTCGCTGCGGCAGTCCTGGCCGCCGTCGGTGCCCTCCTGCTCTTCGGGCTCCGTGGAGGGGAGCGTCCCCCCACCTCCGGCTCAACCCCTACGGTCGCAACCTCTACGACTGCGCCCGAAAGCATCCCCAGCAGCGCCAAGCCGGCGGAGACGTCGCCGGCACCCGAGCGGTCCGAGCCTCCGGTGGTTTCGGAGCCGAGCCCGGTGTCGGTTCCGATCCAGGAAGCAGCCAGGGCCTTCACGACCGCGTGGGCCAGCCACGACGCCCGGCCGGGCAAGGACACCTCGTTCGACGACGCCTCCCGGCGCGCCGCCGCCTACACGGACGGCGACCTGGCCGAGGACCTGCGCACGCACACCAGCGGCAACGCCGGCCGGCAGCAGTGGCTGAGCTGGAGGGACCGCCAGGTTCAGGTAACGGTGACCGTCCTGCGGGTGGCCCTGCCGGACGGAGCTCCCGCGCCGACCGAGGACTCCGCCTTCGCGCGCGTGATCTACAGGCTGACCGAGACGCCGGCCACGGGGGCCGCCACCGCGTCGGAAGAACAGGTGGCACTCAAGCTCCGCCGCGGAGCCGACGGCAGCTGGCGCGTCGTGGGGCTTCCCAATGTCTGAGCAAGGCGAGTCCAAGGCCCTGCGCCGAGTACTGATCGCGATCCTTTTGTCATGCCTGCTCGGCTTCGGCTTGATGCTGGCCGCCGTGCTGGCGCTGACCTCGGCGATCGGTGAGGACAACACCAGCGACGCGTTGGAGAACGCGGGATTCGGCGGCGGCCTGTCGGACACCAAAGACATCCCCTACTGGCTGCGCCCGATCATCCTCAACGCGGTGCGGGACTACGGCTGCGCGGAGACCACGCCTTCGCTGATCGCCGCCCAGCTCTACCAGGAGTCCAACTTCCGCAAGAACCCGCCCGACGGCGGAGCGGGCGCGCTCGGGATCGCCCAGTTCATCCCGTCCACGTGGGCCACGCAGGGCATCGACGCCAACAAGAAGGGCGGCGCAGACCCCCTGGATCCTGAGGACGCCGTCCCGTCGATGGTGGCCTACGACTGCAAGCTCGCCGACGAGATCCGCAGCGTGCCCGGCGACGTCGTCGACAACATGCTCGCCGCGTACAACGCCAGCGGCGGCGCGGTGAAGCAGTACGGCGGCATCCCGCCGTACAAGGAGACCCGGGACTACGTCCGCGAGACTCGGGAGCGGGCGGAGAAGTGGGCCGCTCCGATGGACGGCAAGGTCTCCGGTGGTCTGGCCAAAGTCGTCGCCGGTGCCAAGGAGGCGTACAACACCCCCTACGTCCTGGGCGGCAGCTGCAAGCCCCCGTTCGTGGGCTCTACCGGCTGCGACTGCTCCAGCCTGGTCAAGTACGCCTGGAGCAAGGTCGGCGTGAACCTCCCCAGGGTCACGTACGACCAGGTCGACATCGGCAGCAAGGTCAACTCGGCGAAGGACCTGCGCCCCGGCGACCTCATCTTCTCCGGCGGCAGCGCCTCCAGCCCGGAGCACGTCGCCATGTTCATCGGCGGCGGAGAGGTGATCGACGCGCCGCACACCGGTGCCCGCGTCCGGATCGAGCCCCTCTCATTCTGGACGGACCGAATCCTGATCATGAAGCGTCCGGACTACACCGAGCCCGATTCAGGCGGCACGTCGGGCTCATGGGTCGCCCCGGTCGCCGACGAGCACATCGGCACCAGATATGGGGTCTCGGGATCGATGTGGTCGAGCGGCCACCACACCGGCGTGGACTTCCCGGTAGGCAAGGGAACCGCGATTCGCGCAGTGGGCCCGGGCACCGTGGTCACGGCCGGCTGGAACTCCGCGTACGGCTACCAAGTGGTGATCAAACACGGGGACGGCAAGTACTCGCAGTACGCGCACCAGTCCTCGCTCAACGTCTCCGTCGGCCAGAAGGTGAAGGGCGGCGACCGGATCGGATGGTCCGGCGACACGGGCAACGTCAGCGGCCCGCACCTCCACTTCGAGATACGCACCGGGCCCGAGTACGGATCGGACATTGACCCGCTGGCCTACCTCCGCGGTCACGGCGTGAAGATCTGACCCACGGCCGGCGTCACGCACTCCCTGCAGGGAGCTGTTGTCCTATGCCATGGAACCTTGAGCGTGTGCCGCCGAAGTTTGAGTAGGCGACCGCCATGCGTGCCGTCCGTCTCATATGTGTCAGCCGTCGGCGGATGGTGCCACCGGAGCCGTCCCGAGCGGCAGACCCGCGCGATGCATGAGGTCAGCGCAAGGGCGTTCCTGGAGGCGGAGGCCGTCTCGGACGGTGTCAGTGCTGCGTCGCCAGCAGGCGCCATGCTCTGCGACCGGTGGGCGGAGCAGCGGTCGGTGAGACCGAGGGAAATCCAGTTACGCGCGCTCAACTCAGAAGGTAAATGAGTGAAACAACTACCAATGCGAGAGTATTTACAGCGAAGCCAAGAACGGAGACAGGACTATATTTGCCAATCTTCAGCCCTGACTCCCGAAAATACTTCTCAGGGTCGACAGCAGCAGCGTCTTTGAGCATACGAATGAAGCCGAAAAAGCCTACCAAGGCTACAGCTAGGTATACCAACATCGCCCACCAGTGCAGCCTGACTTCTGGAAATGCAGTGATCACCCCTACTGCGGGGGCCATGGTGAGAGCCACCCATTGATAGGCGTCCATTAGATACTGCGTTAATTCGGCGATACTCTCCTCGCTCGTCTCGGCGTCAACATGCTCGGCAAGATTTAGTTCCGCAAACTTCAGCCTATAGTACGCGATTTCGAAACCCTTGATCTTGTCGCTGACCAGTGGCCCGATAGCAATCAATCCGATAGCAAACACGAAAGGGAAAAGCAGCGCCAACAGCTTCACTCTCAACTCTCCTGCTATTGGATGCGGAAATTGTAAATCAATGGGCTGCGAAGGAGGGTTGGGGCGCTAACGCGTCCCGGAGTCAGGATTTTACGCCACTTGATATTGACTGTCAGTTGCGAGGGGCCTGAAGCCGCACTCTGAGATTTTCTTAGTCTCCAATCATGAGACGCCTCTTTCGGTCCAGTCTCGCCGTTGAGTTCCAACGTGATTGGATCGGTGTACGGTGGAACTCTTTCAACGGAGCCATTATCGCATGCCCAGGAAAGATAAACCCGAACCGGAAAGAAAAAGCTCGTGGACACGGTGATCTGATGGATTACCTCAGTGCTACCCACGACGCAGTGAGTGCCGTCGAGGTTCGAGCGCACCACGATAGCTCGGCGCCGACCTTCGGGGGAACAGGAGGATGGCATCACGCTTCACCCGCTGGACGCTTCAAAACTAGCAAGTTACGTAGCAGGTTGTCGGCTTTAGCTTGGACCATTGGAGACCCAGTATCTTCAAGAAGTTCGAGCATGCGCTTCTGGTCAAGGTTGGGGAACTTGAAGCTAAGCTGCGATAGGTGAGAAATGCCGACTTCACGCTCAAGTGGCTCGGTTAGCGACAACGCTTCAGGCCCGCCGTTGACCCGAACGAAATCAATGGTGGCGTCAGAGGTGAGCAGATTTTCGGCGATATCGGCTTCCAGTTGCCGGTCTGGATCGACCGTGTCAGATCCAATGAAGACGTGCATAATGCTGGCATTGATCAAGAATCGCCTTGAGGGATCCAATATTCCCGAATATTGGATCCCTGAAGTCCAGGCCAAAATCGAGTAGCCCTCGTAATGCTCAAGGGATGCATACTCTCCTGTGGTCTTGAAGGTGGCGATGCGTCCTGCATATCGCCCGTTCTCATAGTTGCGAAATTGCATGACGCCCATTTTCTTCCTGTTCAGCTTGTGGGAAAAATCTGATGCTGACGGGTCGCTGATTGAGATGTTGCCTTGCACGCGTCGGACTTTTCCGCGATTTCGCGCGTTGTTAGCCAGGATGACGACATCTCCGACGCGTTTAAGACCCATGCTCATGAGTGTGGCTCGGATTGATTTGATTGAATGCTGTCCAGACTTTCGCAATTCAACGACGATGGAGTCTCGTAGGTGTGTCGCATGCGATGCCCAATCGACCTCAGTATCCGAGCCCGGAGGACGGTTGTGTCGTGTTTTATGTGCTGTCTTCAAAGCGCCTCCTGATTTGATCGACTATATTTTCGTCAAGTTACTCCCTGGGCTGCGTCAGCTATAATCGTGACACGTCTTCTTGGCTTATTGATGGCTAAGTGCACCCTCTCGGGTCCAAACATCATCCGGATGGCTCAGCGTCCTGGGAAGGTGTAGGTCGGGACTTTAACTGGTCTGTAACTGGAAGACCGGTCCCATTCGGTCGTCGACCGCTTCTTCAGTGAGTGAGCCGTTACTCACGTAGAGGCGAGGTCTCTGCCCGAACATGCCTGCACAGGGCTGCATGCCCAGCAACCACGCCGTCGGAACCCGACCGGTATCCCGGCGCTGATGCCGGGGAGAACGGACCGCTTCCCCGAACGCCAGCACAAAGGCCCCAAGGTCTGGATGCCCGTACGCCTCCGCGAACTGCCCCGCCGCGACCCCTGGCCACCCGCGCCCGCACCAATCAAACTTCGATGGCAAAGATCAACCTTCGATGGCACAGGACAGCTGTGACGCCGGCCGACGCAACTCGGCGAAGAATTTCGGAGCGGAGTGTCACACCGAGCCGGATCCCGACACCTGTAGCAGACGAAAGGCCCGTTTGCTCTCTGGAGGTGCCGCCGTGCTCCCGACTTCCCCCGTGCCCGCTCCGGCTGACGCCGCGGCGCCGCCCACCTTGCCCGCGGACGGTGGGCGATGACCACGACCGACCTCATCGACGGCGTCATCAGCTTCACCGGGGACCTTCCCGGTCACGCCGAACAGCTGGCGGACTCCGTGATGGCCAACGCCTGGTGGGTCGCGCTGGTCGCCCTGGCGGCAGGCGGTGTCGCTGCTGCGGTCCGCTGGGCCCTTTCCCGCGGCCCGATGTCTAAGCGCACGGCCCTGGAAGTGCTGCCGACCACAGGCTTCGACCCGAAGCCGGAAGAGGTCATCCGCTTCGGACACCAGATGGCCCGCGCGCACAAGAGCGTGTCGCGCTGGCTCGTCTCCTCCACCCGCACCAGCGCCCTCCGCGTCCGCTTCACCTGCTCCAACGGAGCGCTGTCCATGAGGGTCGAGGGCCCGGACCGAGCGATGTCGGTGCTGCGCCACCAGGGCTACGCCCAGGTCGAGATGCGGCCCGTGGAGGCCGACGGACGCGCTGCACGCGAACTTCCGCAGATCCGACTCGGCTCCTAACCCCGCGACGCACACCACAGACAGGTAGATAATGACCATCGCACCAGACCCCATCGCCGCCCCGCCGGTTGACTTCGCCAAGCCGGAAGCGGACCACCGAGGCAAGCCGGCCATCCGGGAGATGCACTACGCCCGGGCAGAACTCGCTCTGGCTCTCCCCGACCATCTCGCCCTGCGCGAAGTGCCCCTCACGCCGGATCCGCTCGAGGCCCTGGCCAACGCGGTGGCCGACGTCCGCGAGGACCTCGGTGAGAGCGCCGACGTCGTCCTGGACCTCGTGCCCGTCGCTCCGAACCGTGTCGGCAGCCGCCGTCGGCGCCTTCTGGCCCAGGCCCGCCGCAACCCTTCCGACGGGCCGGCCATACCCGGCATGCCGCAGCAGCGCAACAACCGGTTCGGCTTCGACCTCGGCGCCGTCATGTCCGAGATCGCCACCGAGATGAAGGGCAACCAGGGTGGCGGCGCCCGGCAGCGGCAGCACCACCAGCAGCAGCGCACTCACCGCGTCGCCGACATGAAGGCCGCGATGGGCAAGCTCGCCCCTGGCGCCGAGCCGGTCTTCTCCATGCAGCTGCTCGTCCGCACCTGCGCACGCGACGAGTACCGAGCCCGGATGCTGCTGGACCAGGTCCTCGCCGCCCTGGAGCCGTGGTCCGGCGACAACCACCTCCGGCCTGTGGGCCTCCACCTCGGTGTTACCCGAGTCCGGTCGGACCACTGGCTCTACCGGGGCAAGTTCGACCGTCGCTTCGAGACCGGGCTCTTCGTGCCGCGCCGGCACTCCTGGGTGACCGCCCAGGAGATCGCCGGCCTGCTCAAGCCGCCCACCAAGCACAACAACGCCCCCAACATCACCCGCTCGGGCGGAGTCGTGCCGCCCCCGCCTGCGGCCCTCCCGACGTGGACGGGACAGCAGGGCCTGCTCCCCCTCGGCTGGGTATCCAAGTCCGGCGGCGGAGAGCGCCTGGCCGGCGTCCCTCTGAAGTACCTGCTGTTCGCGTTGTTCCTCGGCAAGTCCGGCTTCGGCAAGACCGAGATGTCGCTCGTGCAGGCGATCGCGCTCGCCCACAACGGGTTCGGCGTGCTCTTCCTCGACCCCCACGGCGACGGCTGGACCCGCGCGCGCCCGTACCTGGCGCACAATGAACTGGCCGACCGGATCTGGGAGATCGACCTCACGTCCCCGGAGCTCGACAAGATGGTCGGCTCCTGGAATCCGCTGTCCATGGAGCGCCGGCGCGAGTCCGAGATCCCCGACGTCGTCCAGTACATCGTCACCGGCTTCGCCGCGGCGTTGAACTGGAGCGACAGCGCCGGCCGTGCGAAGACCATCCTGACAAGGTCGGTCGAGTCACTGGTGTACCTATCGTGGCACGCCAGCCGCGCCAGCCGGCCGGACCTGGCGCCCACCGTCTTCCAGATTCGCACGATCCTCACCGACGCCGTTTGGCGCAACAAGATGCTGCCGTACCTGCCCAAGGACATCAGAGACTTCTGGAGAAACGTCTTCCCCAGCTACAGCAAGGAGGCCACCCCGGTCGTCACGAACATCATCGAGCGGCTCTCTTCCTCCAACGCGATCAAGGCGTTCCTTGGATCCAGCCGGTCGACTTATGACATCCGGCATGCCATGGACAGCGGCAAGATCGTCTTTGTCTGCCCGGCCGGCACCGGCGACGTCGACCGCATCATCAGCTCCCTGCTGATTTACGACCTGTTCCGAGCTGGCCTTTCGCGCCGCGACACCGACCCAAGTGAACGTCGCGACTTCTTCACCTTCATCGACGAGCTGACCAGCGTGGACGGCGCATCAAAAGGGACATTGGCCCAAATCACGGAGCAGCTGCGGAAGTACCGCGTGAAGTTGTTGGCGATGACTCAGATGGCACAGCGTCTGACTCCGACCACGCGGCAGGGGTTGCTGCAGAACCTTTCAATCCTCTCCACAACGGCATCCGATGTCGACGAGGCCACGCTGGTCACTCGTCGATGGGGCAAAAAGGTCCTACCCGAGACGATTACACAGCTCAACCGCTACCACTACGTCATGTCAGTGACGCTCGACGGGGGACAAACCGATCCCTTCCGTGTACGTGGCGCCTCGGTGGAAGACCTTTATACGGCCTACCACCGGCCGCAGAACGAAGAGCGCCTGAAGCGGGCCATCGACGAGAATCTCCGGCGCCGCCCGGTCTGCGACATTCTCTCTGATCTGCGCAGCCTAGACGGCAACCTTCGCGACTTCATGGTGAAGCGCGACAAGCCTTACGACGACTACAGCGACGACGAGCTCGCCTACTTCAAGGGTGGCGACCTGGTCTCCAATCAACCTGGCACGACGGAGGACACGCATAGGAGCGAGAGTCCACAGGATCCTGAAGCAGCCGGCTCAGACACGTCCAGTACGAGCCCCTCTCGTGTACATGACGGCAAGGGCCCTGTCATCAGCGGCAAGCAGCCTGATACCGATCGCGCCTCGAGCAGCGCGGAACCGACAGATGTGCGCCACAACGAGTCGAGGCTCGCATGACCGTGTCCTCAAGTGAGACGCTCGCGACGTCGGCCCCGACGCGGAGCTTCCACACGATCAGCCGAGAGGTGCTGGAACTGCTCTACCAGCACCGGGTGTTGTCCACCCCGCAGCTGCACGTGCTGCTGACCCTGCCCGAGAAACGGCAGGCCCGCCCCGTGTACCTGCGCTGGCAGCTCGGCGAGCTGCACCAGGCCGGGTTGGTCGACCGGATCCGGGCACAGGGGCCCGGTGGCCGCGGGCGGGTGCAGAGCCAACCGTTTCTGTGGTTCCTCACCGAAGCGGGCGCCGCGTCCGTGGAGGAGGCCGGAGAGCTGCCATCCCGGCCTTACCGGGTGTCGCCCGAGTCGGTTGCCGGGGCCCGTCAGGCGCACACGCTTGGCGTGAATGACGTCGGTGTTGCCTTCGTCGAGTGGGCGCGCCGCCTCGGTCACGAGTGCGGTCCGCTGGACTGGACCCCGGAGGTCGCCAACCGGATCCGTGACGGGCAGCGCCGCTTCGAGGACGACCATGTCATCAGCGACGCTGTCCTCAACTACGTTCATGTGGAGCGCGGTGGCCGGCGCACGATGCTCAGCTTCTTCGTCGAGTTCGACCGTGCCACGATGACCTCCGCGCGGCTCGCCGCGAAGCTGCAGGGATACGGCCGACTGTACGAGTATGTCCCGCAGAGTGCGGACCGCACGCACCGGACCCCGAACGCGACCCGGCCAGCGTGGATGTACAGCTACCCGGTTTTCCCGAGGGTTTTGGTGATCCTCGACGCGGCGCCGCCGAAGGCTGGGGAGCCGGACCGGCGTCCGCAGCGGCTGGCCGCGCGTACCGAGGACCTCTACACCCGCGCCGCGGCGGACGTCCGTCTCAGCCGGCTCAAGGGCGACATCCACATCGGCGTCACCACCCTGCAGCAGCTCCAGGAGCACGGGCCGTTCGGCCCGATCTTCACACCGCTGCTGAGCGGCACGCAGTCCGCCCGCCCCGCCCCTACCGACCTTTACCTCGCCACGAAGTGACCGGCCGCGCCCCGGCCCCGAAGGAAGCAGCACCATGACCAGTACCTCGCTCGAGGCTCCGCCGGACGGCGGGAGCATGATCCGGCTCACCGAGATCCTGCACCGCAGCGTCAAGCTGCGGCAGCGGCGGTTCGAGATGCTGCCGCTGCGCGGCCAGGGCGCGCCCTTCACCGAGCCCCACGCCCGTAACCCCTCCGACTCCCTGCCTCCGTCCGAGCTCGCCGACCTCATCTCCTCCATGTCCGTCATCGGCCTGCTGGAGCCGGTCCTGGCCGAGGAGATCGTCGTCGACGGGAAGGCGCCGACGATCCGTCTGGTCACGGGGGAGCGCCGACTGCGTGCGATGCGCTGGGGCGCCGTCAACCGGCCGGACAACCCGCACTTCGCGGCCCTGCCCGCCGTGGTCTGCCCAGGTCCCTTGTCCGAAGAGGAGCGTCACATGTGGCGCTTCGTCGAAAATTTCGCGCGCGAGCCGCTCCGGCCCGGCGAGCAGGCCGCCGCCCTGCTGTACCAGCGGTGCGCCATCCTGGTCGGCAAGCTCCTCAAGGCCGGCAAGCCCGTGCCTCAGGAGGTCTACGCGATTCCTGAACCGGCAGAGCGGTTCTACGCCCTGGAGAAGATCCGCGGCACCGACAGCGCGTGTGCAGCTCCCTGGAGCGAGGTGCTGGACCGTCTCGGGCTGCAGCTCAACGAGCGCAAGGCCGGCGAGCTCGTGCGTGCGTTCCGCGCGCTGCCGCGTGACCTCACCGAGGAGATGGACGAGGCGGCGGTCCGCTTGAACACGCGGATCAAGTTCGCCGAGCTCCGCAATGGCCGGGCGCAGGCTGCTGAGGGCATTTGGGCCGCGTTGAAGTCCTCCAAGCGGCTCCACCTGCTGCCGACCGCCGTGAACGTCGGCTTGGAGGAGCCCGAGCTTGACCCAGAAGAGATCATCACCGAAGCCGAGGAGCGTCAGGACGCGGCGAACGCCGGCCGCCGGGCGAAGCTCACCCGGGTCCTGAGCAGCTCAGAAGCTCAGGAGGAATCCGAGGACGGCGATGACGACGCCGTCCCGTCGGCATTCGGCCAGGAAGGACCGGCCGAGGTCTCGGTGGCGGTCGGTGCGTCGCAGCCGGCACCAGCGTCGGCAGCCGAGGCCGGGACGGAGGCGGTCCCGGCTGACGCCGCCCCCAGTCTCCCTGCCGTGGAGACCGACACGATCCGCACCGCCCTGGACGGAATCCGCAGCCTGCTGGTCGAGGTCCGGGCCGGCAAGGAGATCGCGCGCTACGACCGCGGTTCGCTGCGTCTCGCCCTGCGCGAGCTCAGTACCCACCTCGACGACGTCCCCGCCGGCGACCAGACAGATCACGACGCGATGAACGAAGGAAGCGAAGCCGCATGACCAGTGTTTCCCTGCCCATCCCGACCGTCGGCGTGCCCCTGCCCGGCCGGGGCTGCGACTGCAACAGCTGCGCCTTCTACGCCGGCCCGGACGGTCGGGGAGGCCCGGCCACTGTCGAGCCGCTGTGCACCGGCCAGAACTCGGACTGCCGGTTCTGCGGGTGCGCGGCGGCCGAAGCTGACGCTCCGGCGAACGCGTGCGTGACCCGGAAGTGCCCGATCCGGTGCGGGAGCCGGACCGACATAGCCGGGTGGATGGCCGACGTCGGCGGCACCCTGACCTTTGACGACATCACCGTCGACAGCACCCTGCCCACCGGCTTGCCGTCCTTCATTCCCATGACTGACGGCAGCGCCATCACCAAGCTCGACACCAGCCTGAACTGGCCGGCCTACGGGGTCGGACTGCGGCGCGTCTTCTCCCCGGACACCCACACGCTCTACAAGCGCTTCACCGAGCAGACCGCACGCCAGGCCCTCGCCCTCGGGGAACACCAAAAGGCCGTCCTTGTCGGCTACGGCGAGGACCCCCTCGTCGAGGCCTTCTGGACCCGCCGCGAACGCGACAGGCTCGTCGAGCGAATAGCTGAGCAGGAGTGGGACCTGGTGCTCTCGTGCAACTACAGCATCTACGGCGACTGGCCCCGCACCGAGCACCTGCTGAACATGCGCCGCAGCCTGATGCTCGCCCAGGAGTTCGCCGAGGCCGGCGTGAACGTCGTACCGAACGTGTACTGGTTCCGGCTGGAAGATCTCCAGCGCTATCTCGCCTGGATCGAGGACACCCAGCCGGCGGGCATCGCCATCAACGTGCAGACCGTCCGCGACAACGCCGACTGGGACAGCTGGGAGCGGCCCGGCCTGCACTGGCTTGCCGAGCATCTGCCCGAGGACATGCCGGTCTTCCTCACTGGCCTGTCCCGAGCCAACCGCATCGCCGAGATGGCCGAGATCTTCGGCCCCCGGTTGAGCCTGATCTCCCAGAACCCCCATCAGTACGCCCTGCACGGCGCGATCATGACCCCCAACGGCCGCGAGGATGTCCACGCCCGAAGCGAGGACGCCTTCGCCGCCACGGTCCAGTACATGGCCTCGCTCCTGCCGAACCGCTGAAACTTCTTCGCCCGCACTGTCACACCGGCGGCTCCTCCCACACCTGTAGCAGGTGAAAGCACCTACGGGAGGAGCCTCCATGACGACCGACACCAACCACCCTGATGCCGAGACGACGCAGACGCCGACGGCCGCTCCCCCCTGGCGCCTGTGGATCCTGCTCGTCTGGCACCCCGCGCTCGGCCTCCCGGTCGACCCCGTCGCCGTTCTCGGCCTCGACGAGGGCCAGCAGCAGTCCGCACCGGTCGTGCGCTGGGTCCCACTTGTCTACGAGGCTGCCGACCCCTGGCGAGAGCGCCTGAGCGCGCCCATCACCAGCCAGGACATCGAACGTTGGATCGCGCAGTCCGGCGGCGTGTGCGCGATCGAGCCCGTCGACGTTCCCGATGGCGCGCTCGACCTCACCCACGCCGCCGACCTCGTCCTGGATGCACTGCTCGCTGAGGTCATCCCTGCGCTCCCGCCGCGGGGTGACAGCTGATGGGCACGGGCAGCAAGTCCTCGCACGCCTCCTACGCCGTAGGGCCCACCACCGCGTCCGAGGCAGACGACGTGGTGGCCGAAGCGCCGGCGCAGCCCATGTCCGACGAGGAAGTCCAGGCCAAAGCCGACCTCCTGATGGCGATGAACCTCATGGAGGAGATCACCGACCCGCCGTTCGCCCTCGACCCCGAGGACGAAGTCCCGACGGACCCCGTCGAGCGGTACAACGCCTTCGTCGGCCAGGTCGAGCAAGCTCAGGAGGCCATTGAGAAACTGAAGGAGGCGGGCGCCTCCGACGAGGAGATCGAGGCCCATACCAAGGCGCTGAAGGCGCAGACCCTCGCCTACCTGAACTCGCTCGACGAGGACGACCTGCGCGAGATCGCCGAGGCCAAAGGCTTCGAACACCCGGCGCTGGTGGGCCTGTCCGGCAAGGGCCAGCACCCCCTTGTCCACTGGCTCGACCCCGCGTACCCGGGCGACATCCCGTCCAAGGCGAAGATCCAGGCCGCCGCTCTCAACCGGTACAACGAGCTGCTCGCCGGCAAGACGGTCGGCGGCATGTCGCTGGCAGACCTGCACGAGCTCGAGGGAACCGAGCCGCCCCTCAGCGGCGGCGCCTGGAAGGCCACGCCGGACGAGGTCGCGGCCTCCGCCCAGGCGGTGACCGCGTCGATCGATGCCTGGAACGAGGCGAAGAAGACCTACGGACCGCAGTCTCAGGAGCAGAGGGCCGAAGCCCTGCAGGCCATGCTTGCAGCCGAGCAGAAGTTGGCGTCGGCCGACTGTCCTGAGCTCGGCGAGGACCTGGCCAAGGCCAAGGCCGAGGCCAAGTCGGTGGTCGACGAAGCTCTCCATCACACGTACGTGGCGCCGAAGGACGTCCAGCCGCTGGTGCAGGAGGCTCTCGCCTCGGGGAAGCTGAGCGAGACCGAGGCGCAGCACCTCGGTGGTCACCAGCTCGTGGCACTCATGCGGCCCAACACGCCGGACAGCGAAGTGGAGTCGCTGAAGGCCCTGGCGGCCAAGCGGCAGGAGCAGCTGGCGAACCTCGACGCCGGCTACGCCGCCCACGTTGCGATGGCTCCCGGTGGCGACCAGCCGCTCAACCTGCCGCCGGCGGACGACCCGGGCGCGCCGCAGGCGATCGCCGCGTGGGCGAAGAACGCCGGCGACGTCCGGGACATGCAGACGAGCGTGAACGGCTGGTACGCCTACACCCAGCAAGGCGGTGCCAGCGACACCCCGTACGCCGAGCACCCGGCCCTCGGACCGGGGAAGTACCTCCAGCCCAACGAGATCACCAGCGACTTCAAGACGTGGGCCGCGAAGCAGAAGCTCGCCGACCTGCGCACCGTCGCGGCCGAGCTGGGGATGGACAACAACGGCAAGGCCACGCGGGCCCAGGTCCAGAACTACATCGCCGCGAGCTTCAACAACAAGTACGACCAGCAGGCCATCAAGGACAAGGTCAACGCGGACGTCGCGAAGAAGGAAGCGGCCAAGGCCGCCAAGTCGGCAGCCGCCTCGGCACCTTCAGCGAAGCCCGATGGGGGTCTGGCCTCCGACGAGACGGTCCAGGCCCTGGCGAGCAAGCTGCCGAAGAACGGCGCGACCGCCACGCCCAAGCCGGCCGCGAACGCAGCCAAGCCGGCGAAGGCGCCGAAGCCGGGGTCGTTCAACGCGAACATCCAGGCGCTGATGGCCGAGGTCCAGCAAGCGAAGGCGACCAGCCAGGACGTCCCGGCCTACATCGATCCCAAGGAGGTCGCTAGCTGGTCCTTCGGCTCGGGTACCAAGGTGTCGAATCTCGGCGGGACGTACGCCAAGACCGTCCATGCCGGCCCGGACGGCTCGCAGTGGATGTTCAAGGCCGACCACAACCACGGCGGGGCCCTGGGCCACACCGAGGCCGCCGCGTCCCAAGTCCTGTCGTTGGGCGGCGTGCCGGCAGTGCCGGTGTACCACCACAAGAAGGCCGACGGCACGGCCGGTTCCATCCAGCCGCTGCTCAAGGACGCCAAGCCGTTCACGTCCAGCCCGAGCCAGTGGACGCAGTCCCAGGTCGACGCGATCGTCCGGTCGCACGTGGGCTCCTGGTTCGTCGGCGAGCACGACGGTCACCAGGACAACTGGCTGGCCACGCCCTCGGGCGGCCTGGTGCAGATCGATCGCGGGCAGGCCTTCAAGCACTACGGCCTGGACAAGCTGTCGGTCGACTACGCCCCCAGCGGCGGCGGCGGCTTCACCCCGATCCACCAGAAGCTCTACCAAGCAGCCCTGGGAGGCGGCTTGGCCAAGGGCGTCAAGATCAGTCCTGCGGCCGCGCACCCGGTGATCAAGAAGTTCGAGTCCATGCCGGATGCACAGCTGCGCTCGATCCTGCACTCCACCGCGCACGAGGGCGTCAAGGCCGGCGTGGCGTGGGTGCCGCAGATGCGCAGCAAGGCGGCCAAGGCGCTGAAAGTCCCGCAGTCCCAGGTCACGCACGCCCAGATCGCCACGGCGTTCCTGGACCACGCAGTCGAGAGGAAGAACAACTTGCGTCAGAACTTCGCCGACTTCTTCGTCAAGCAGATGGGTCTGCCTTCCGGCGCCTCCCTCAAGCACGGCGGTGGTAGCTGATGGGAACCGGATCCAAGTCGAGCCACCAGAGCTACGCGGTCAGCCCCACCGCGCTCGCCGAGGCACCCACCGCGCCGCCGGACATCACCGGAGCGCCGGATGCGGCCGAGGGGACCGCCCTCACGGGCGCGGCCGCGGGAGGCACGGGCATCCCCGAGCTCGAGGAGCTGGAGCTCTCTCAGCTGCTTGCCGAACCTGCTCCCCCTGCGGAAGCTCCCGCTGCCGAGGACGCTCCGGCGGAGCTCGACGCGCTGCTGGGCGCCGAATCCGCACCTGAGCCTGACGTGTCCGCTACCGGCCCCGAGGAGGAACTCCAGGAGGCTTCGGCCGAGCCCGAGGGCCTCGCGGCCGAGGGGGAGCTGCAGGGCAGTGGTGAGGAGGCGCCGGCGGAGGAGGCTGGACTGCTCCACGCCGACGACATCGAGGAGGTCCAGGAGGAAGAGGAGACGGACCCGCCGCTGACGCCGGTGCCGGCCGCGCCCCCCGTCGGCGAGCCGACCGGCACGCCGCTCCTCGTGGGCGGGGACGACTTCATCAACTCCGAAGCCACCCTGGTCGCCTACGACTCGCCGGACGGCCCGCGGGAGGTGCTGCTCACGCACATATCCGAGGAGGCCGAGGAGAAGCTCCTCGACGCGCTGAGCATCCCGGGCACCCACATGGAGGAGATCCAGGTCGAGGAGGAGGTCAAGGAGCGCCTCGACCTCGACAAGGAGAAGAAGCTGGCCGAGCTGACCAAGACCGCGATCAGCTCGGTGCAGCACAAGCTGAAGGACAGCTTGCCGATGTCGGATGCGTCGATCGCCAAGCACCAGGCGGCCGTCGACGCGGTGTCCGCCGTCCTGAGCGACCCGTCGATCAGCGACGACGAGAAGGCCATGGCCCAGCACTACATGGACCAGCTGAACGTCGTGAAGGACAAGATCGACAACGGCGGGTCGGTCATGCCGTGGATGGATGCCTACGAGGTGACCGAGACCAAGATGGTCACCAAGCAGATACCGGTGCCCAACGGGGATCCGGAGCCCGGCACGCTCGCCGCGACGGTCCGCAAGGCCAGCCGGATCAAGGCGTCCCTCGACCCGGAGACGGGCCAGTCGTCCTGGGACGGCGTGACCCGCAGCTCCGCCAACGGCACCGAGTACGAGATCGACATGGGTGACGGCTGGACCGCCGTCTACCGCCCGTACAAGGACAACGACCCGAAGCACACGGAGTTCTCGCTTCGCGGGCAGCTCGAAGTCCACGCCCCGGCCGGCGCCGGCCACGGCAAGGACCTCGTGGAGCGTCTGGAGCAACTCCACCTGATGAACAAGCCGATGACCGCGGCCGAGGGTGAGTGGACGTACCTGTCGAACAACATCCAGGCGCAGGGGCTCGGTGGGGCCGCCGGCATGCAGGCGGCCATGGACACGGCCCAGGGACTTCAGGACCTTCAGGTCCAGGAGATCGTGCACCAGCGGATGGAGACCCTCATGGGCCTCGACAGCGGGGCCCTGCAGACGGCGATGAAGCGGATCCAGTTGGAGGCCGCCCACAAGGTGCTGCCGATGAAGGTTGAGGTCGTCCGGGACGCCGTGGCCAAGGCCTCCGGATTCTTGGACGGGGCCGCACTGGCGGCCAGTCCGGGCTACGAGCCGACACCGTCGACGTCCGGCAAGTGGCTGACGTGGTCTCGCTTCGACGTGACGGGGAAGCAGGCCGAGATTCAGGGGGCGTTCAAGGGGAGGTCCCTGACCCATGGTCTCCACGGCGGTGCGCTCGCCAGTCTCCTGGGAACCGGCGTACTGGCCTCCACGGAGAAGCGGGCCGTCATGGGCATCGGCGGCGGACTCGGCATGAGCGAGCAGGCCGACAAGATGACTGGCGGCGCCAACAGCGTGTTCCTGCGGGTCAAGAAGACTCCCAGTCAGCCGAGCGGCGGCATGCTGATCTGGGACGAACCGAGCGTGCTGATGCGACGCAGTGACTACTACGCCTACAACGGCGACCACTTCGGCGCCATCAACCCCGCGCACCACAACTACAACGAGAGCGCGATCACCCGCGACCCGATGAAGATCGCGAAATTCTCCGCCGCCGGCAACGAGGTCATGTTCAGGAACGGGCTCGACCTGTTCGGAGCGGAGGCGCCCAGCCGGATCGTGTGCCACACCGCCGCGGAGCGCACCACCATCCTCGCTTCCCTCGCCTCACGTGGCATCACCCACATGGGCGGGAAGGCCGTTGAGGATGTCCTGTGCACGACCGACGACTACAGCTGACAAGGAGCGATCGAATGACACAGCAGTGGCGACAGCGATTCTCGGACCTGGTCGCGGGCAACCACAGCCCCACGGGTGACCCGGTGGACGCCGGCGCGCGCCTGATCGTGTGGGACCCGGACGGGACGGAGGTCTTCCGCGCCGCCCTCGCCCGGCACCACCGGGTCGAGGACGAGGATGAGCCGGATGAGCAGGTTCTGTGGATCCGGCCGCTGGTCGGCGGCGAGGACAACGGCGGCGGCTACCTGTTCAATCTCAACGCCACCCGCCGGCGCTCCCTGACCTGCGCTCGCGGCACCCTTGTCGACGACGGGGTGGAGATAGACCTGACCAGTGGGCAGCGAGCACGCATCGAGCCGGCCGACGGCCCCGAGCTGGAGCAGCTGATCCACTGGGACGACTTCACCAACCGGCTCGCCCCCGACGAGGACGCCGCGCTCAAGCGCCTGGACGCCGACTCATGGCATGGACGGTACGCATGAGGGTCCCGGCGCCGGCACCGAAGAGGAGCGGAGAGGGCGTGTTGGCATGATGGCCTCGAGGCCACGGCGGCCGCGCGGAGGAACCGGGAGGTCTCGCTGCGCCGGCTGCATGCCGAACGGCATCGACGCAAGGTCCAGACTGCGTCCGAGAGGAGGAAGAACATGGCAGATCGAGCCCACCCGGTAACGGAGCAGCGGCACGCCGAACTGCGGAGCCCGCTGCCGGAGGACGAGCGGAACCTGCCTGTCGACGTGCATTGGCTGCGCCGGCGAGCGAAGCAGTTCGCCTCCGTCTCGCAGCGAGACTTCCACCTCGTCCTGGACCTCGCGGCGTACGCGTCGATCAGCGGCATGCCGTTCCTCTCGCACTACGCAGCCCAGGTGTATCTGGGCCCGAAGAGCGCGCGGCTGAAGGTGCCGTTGATGGCCGTCAACCTCCAGCTGGTGACGACGCGCGAGGAAGCGGACCGCGCGCTGGCTCACGAGACCATGCACCTGGTCGTTCCGTCGTACGGTCACAAGGCAGCCGCGTTCGCCCGGGCCCAGCTCCTGCTCGACCAGGTCGGACAGCTCACCGCCTCGCCGGCGTAGTCCGGCGTCCACCGGCCGGCCGCGCTGCTGCTCTCCCCGGGGCAGCAGCTGGTCGGCCGTCACTTCAAGCGATGCGTTGCGTATTCGTCTTTCAATATGTATCGTGGTGCGTGTCGGACGGGGAAGACCTCGCCGGCCGGAGCCGCAGTTCGCGGCCATCGACTCCAGCCCTGGTGACCCTGACACGCGCCAGCGTGCCGATCACGGGCCTGACCCTTCTCGGAGACCCCATGCCGAGCACCATGAAGAAGCCCTTCAACTACGTCGAGAACGCAGCCGTTACGGCCGCGGTGAAGCGCGCCCGGACCGGTCAGCCCGCTCAGATCGGCCCGGACCCGGCCCTCCACAGTCAGGACGCCGAACTGCACTGGGTGGAGGCGGTGCTGCGCCACCGCCTCTCGCTGCGCTCCCTCAACCGCCCGGTCAGCATCCGTGCCAAGGACGACGACATCCATCCGCTCGTCGCGGACGGCCAGCACTTCCCCGCGGTGGCGCTGTCCATCCCCTTCGCGGACAGGACGCTGACCTTCCTCGCGAGCTACGACGACCGCCGCCGCCTCGTCTTCGACCTCCTCGCCCCGTGCGAGCGGTGCGGCGCGCCGGTTCCCGCCGAGGAAATCAACTCCCTTGAGGACCTGGGCGACTACCTCCTCCAGGCCCGCGACACGCTCGGGGGATCCCCCCGCCTCCGTACCTCCCCCGCGCACGCCGCGGGCTGCCTCGCACGCGGCGACTGATCGCGCTCCCCCCTTGCCCACTGGCGCCCCCGGCTGATGCAGCCGGGGGCGCCCTGCATGAAGCGACACCTCACCATGACGACAGCAATACCCGGCCCCTCCGCCGGCAAAGAACCTGTGCAGCACGAGCCGGACCCCCAGCCCACCCCTGACGCACACGGCCCCTTCGGCCGGGTCGTCGACGTCCGCAAAGACGCCCCGACTTCGGCGTCACCGGCGTGGGTGACGTGGCTGCTGTTCATGGTCCCGCTGTGCATCGCCGAGTTCCGGGACCTCCCGGAGTTCGAGATTGCGCGCGTCTCGACGCGAGCCGCCGACCTGATCGCCAGCCACGGCGACGACGCGCAGTACGGCGGCCACCACCAGCGCAGTGCGCGCACCGCCATCGCCAAAGGACTCGCCGTGCTCGCGAGAGCCGACGGCGGCGTGACCGCGCTGGGAATCCACGCGTGCGTCCGCCCCCATGTCGGCTGCCCCGGCATTTCACCCACCCACTCCTCCCCTTCGAAGCACGAGGAACGAGATGTCTGAGAACAACACGACCGGCAGCACCAAGCCCAAGCGGCTCCTCACCCAGAACTCGGACCTGAGGAGGATCGGCGTATTCAACTGGACGCTTCCGGCTTTTGTGATCGAAATGCCTGACGGCAGTCATTTCAACGTCTGCCCCCCAGGCGGGCGTGTGCGCCCAGTTGTGCTACGCCCGGGTCGGCACGTACCGGTTCAAGAATGTCCGCGCAGCTCACATTCGAAATCTTCTCCTCTGCCGGGACGCCCCTGAAGAGTTCGAGAGGCGAATGACGGAAGAACTCAGCCATAAGCGATACGCCGGAAAGTGGATTCGCTTGCATGATTCAGGCGAGTTCTTTTCCGATGAATACCTCCTCACCTGGACGCGCATCATGAGGAATTCGCCGGGAGTTCGTTTTTACTGCTACACCAAGGAAATCAGCCGCTTTCGTCGGCTGGTTGTGGACGATGCACCCGAAAATTTCCTCTGGTGCTGGAGCCTGGGCGGGAAGGAGGATCACCTCATCGACCTGAAGACCGAGCGGCACGCGGATGTTTTCCCGACCGTGGAGGCGCTGATCGCCGCCGACTACACCGACCAGACCGAATCCGACCTCCTTTCTGTTCTCAGCGAGTCCCCTCTTGTGGGAATCCCGGCCAATCGGATCCCGCACCTTCTCTCAAGAAGCAAGGGCAGGAGACATTCGGCAGCCTTCAGCGGGCGCGCGACAAGAAGCTCCGCGCGAAGAACTCGGGCACGGACCAGGACTTTGCCCTCGCGCACTGCTCACGTGGGGGTGTTTTCGGGGAGGGGCGGATCACCGCCCCTCCCCGAAGGCGCCCCCACGGGCACTGACGTTGCCTATTAGTCAAACGTGATGTACTTTAGCGCCTGCCCCTGCACGATCGAGGGCGCCGGCGCGGAGAGGAGCCGGCGATGCCGGTCACAGCTCGAGCTCGTTCCATCCAGGCCCCCACCCTCGGGGCCACGACTACGGCCTGCGGGTTCACTGCCGGTCCGACAAGGAGTATCAGTGATTCCCGCCGACGCCGATGAACTTGTGACCTCGCAGGACATCGCGACCAAGTACAAGGTCAACGAAGCCAACGTGGCCTACTGGGTCACGCTCGATGGATTTCCGGAGGGATGGCCGTCCGGTCCCGGGCGAACCCTGGTCCGCGACGCTGCGCTGGTGGACGACTGGCTGCGCGAGAACCTCCCGGTCTACTGGGCGCAGGGGCAGGACTCGGACAACCCGTACGGCCTGCCTGAGGGCGGTCCGAAGGACCTGGTGAAGCTGTCGGACATCGCCGCCTGGGAGGGCAAGGCCCTCGGGCGGAAGGAACCGGTGCCCGAGGTCACCCTGCGGACGTACATCTCCCGGAAGAAGATGCCGGGGCCCGACCGCAAGCCGGGGGACGGGGAGCGGCCGGAGGTGACGGAACGCATGTGGTTCCGCGAGACGGCATACGAGTTCGTGAACCGGCCTCGTCGCATGCGCCGCCAGAAGACGTCCGAGGAGCCGGCGGTCGCTGAACAGGCCCCTGCAGCCGCCGACGAGAGCTCGGAACGTGCTTCCACCGCGCGGACGGGGTACGTCGATGCCCAAGCCATCGCGAGCACGTACAGCGTGAGCGGTCAGACGGCCAGGGGGTGGACCCGCGTTGAGGGGTTCCCCAAGGCCGGCGAGAACGGCTACAGCGCGGCCGAGGTGGACGAGTGGGTCCGGCACAACCGCCGGCGGTCCTGGACCGCGGCCCAGCGTCGTACGGAACTGACGGGTCAGGCGTGGCCCGAGACGCCGGCAGCCGACTCCTCTGCCGACGTCCAGGTCGAGCCGGCGCCGGCGGATGAGTCGGTGTCCGAAGCCCGCGGTGAGCAGACGGAATTGACCGCGGAGATGATCGGCCCGCGGTATGGCGTCTCCGAGCGCACCGGGCTGCAGTGGATCAGCGTCAAGGAGAAGCGAGACGGCAAGAAGGTCATCCGCCGGGCCTTCCCGACGCCCCTGCGCACCCGTCCGCGCACGTATGCCGCGCACACGGTCGACGCGTGGGTGAAGGAGCACCGCCCACACGTATGGGCGGCCGCCAAGGGCACCGGGCCGGCATTGGTCAACCCGCTGCCTGAGGGCGACCCCCTGGACCTGCTGGACATCTACGACTTCGCCGAGGTGCTGGGCATGGCCACCCGCGGCGAACCCCTCGCACGCGAGACCATCCACGCCTACCACGCCCGCGGGCAAGTCCCGTTCGCCGACCGGACGGCCGGGGACGGCGGAAAGCCCCGGGTCCTTCAAGACCACTGGTACCGCCGGACTGTCTACGACTTCGTCCTCAGCCGCAGGGGGTCCGGCAACTTCGACGCCAGGGCATAGCGGGTGCGCGAGGCACGGCCGGGGGCCGGCGGGAAGCCCGCCGGCCCCCATGGCGCGCGCGACCGGGCCCCGGGCCGCGCCGCAAGCGCGTCGCCCTGCCAGGCGATCGGCCTGTCACAAGTCCGGTCCCGGCGGGGGCCACGGGCTGCGCAGATGGCCCGGAAACGCGGAGCCCGTCGGCCATGTGGCCGACGGGCTCCGGGTGCATCTGCATCTGGTTGCTGTGTCTGTCCTAGCGGGGCGCTGACGAGCTGACGGCGCACCGAGAGGGGCGCGGTCTCCGCCGGAGACCGCGCCCCTGGTTTCAGCGGTGCCACGCACCGTGCCGGAATCAACCGCGCTTGCGGAAGAAGCGGCTACGGCGGGGGCGGGGCTGCGGCTGGTACGGCGGCTGCCCTGCCAGTTCGTAGACGGCGTCGTGGAGCTGCGGGTGCGCCAAGAGGGTCCAGTGCTTGCCCAGGACCGTCCAGACTTCCGTCAGGGCGGTGTGCGGGTCCGTTCCCAAGAGCGTGCTGTAGGCCGCCGCCACGGCGGGGGTGCGCGAGCGGCCCGCGACACAGTGGAGGAAGACGCGCTTCCCTTCCTTCCGGAGCCGAAGGACCTGGCGGGCCGCCTGGTCAAGGGCGTAGTGGAGGTTGGGGTTCGCGCCCTCCTTGTCGACAAGCCAGACGCGGACATGCTCAGCGTCGATCCGGGAGAAGACCGGGTCCTGCCCGATGCGGCACAGGGAGACGACGGCGTCGACCGGCGGGGTGCCGGTGAACTCGGTCATCGGGAGGTTGCCGAGGATGACCCCGGGGTCCTCCGGGTGAGCCACCGTGAAGGCCGCACCCGCATAGCCGGGAATCTTGACGCGCGGGGCCGAAGGCCAGCCGTCGCTGTCGTCGTCACCCTTGCGGGCGGTCAGGACGGCCAGACGGACGAGGTCGGGGCCGGACATCGTCGGCCAGCCGTTCACCGCCCGCTGCCAGTCGAGCGGGATGGCAGAAACGCCCCAGCGCGCCCCGAGAAGGGTGCCTGCGATCGCGGCCACGGTGTCGGTGTCGTTGCCCGCGCGGACAGCCGCCTCGGTGGCGAGCTGGAAGTGCTGGGCGGGGAACGAGTCGCGCTCCGGCGCCAGGTCGGGGACGGGCGTGCGGGTGATGGCGGACCACGCGGCCTGGAGAGCGGTGACCACGTACCCGTTCCGCTCCCAGTGGTGCGGCGGGTTCGCCTCGGCCTCGTCCAGCCTCGCGTGCCAGATCTCCTGCCGGTCTGCGGGAAGGAGCGCTACACCCTGGCGGACGCCGTCGAAGGTGCCTTCGAGTACGGCGATGCGGACGCCGGAGCACCACAGGATGCACGCCTCGGCGCACTCGGGGTCGGAGTGCGTGAGGGAGCTGATCATGGTGGCTGCCCTGACCATTCCCTCGACGTCGTCCAGGTAGGCGAGGGCGACGATGCCGGTCCGCATGAGGGAGCCGTTGCCCGCGCTGAACCGGGTGCGCGCGGTGTAGGCGTCGGCTGCCGCCAGCATGGCCTGTGCGGGTGTCCCCGTCTTGTGGGCCTTCGCGGCGCCGAGCACGCTGCGGGTCTGGTTCCCGATGTCGCTCGCGCCGCCGTCACGCCACCGGTGGAAGTTGCGGGCGATCTGGTCGAGCGCGCCGTCGCTGGTCAGGTCGGCGCCGGTGGCGGCGACTGCGGCGATGCACACGTGCATCTGCGTGTCGTCGGAGTACTCGCCCGGCTTGTACGGGCCCAGGCCGCCGCCGATCATGGCGGGCTGCTCGTCGGCGGTCAGTCGGCGGCCGAACTCGTAGGGCACGCCCAACGCGTCTCCGCACGCGGCTCCGAGGAGGACGCCGGCTGCGCGGTCGGTGGCGTGGATGCTGAGCGGGTGGGACGCCGGGATCGGGGTGGCGGCGGTGGAGTCAACGAGCTTCGTGTTCACGGGTGTTCTCCCGAGGTCATGTACCGCGTGGATGGTCTGAGGAAGGCGGTGGCGGGGAGCGCGGCATCAACTCGCCTGGCGCTCCAACCCGCTGTCGCTACGTCAGAGTGACACGGCTCCACCTCTCTCGTCAACATGACGATTAGCGTTGCGTGTTCTTTTTTTCGTGTGTACTGTGGTGGTTGTCGGAGGCGCTCACACCACTCCGTACGACGCGCCCCGTCTCCCTTCGCGGGCCCCACGCCAGCGCCCGACGCCTGGCGCCCAAGTCCCCTTACATGCATAGGAGTTCAGCCATGAACAAGGCCCAGCTCGTCGAAGCGGTCGCAGAGAAGATGGGCAGCCGCCAGCAGGCCGCCGACGCCGTCGACCACGTGCTCGACGCCATCCTCCGCGCCGTTGTCGCCGGAGAGCGCGTCTCCGTCACCGGATTCGGGGCATTCGAGAAGGTCGACCGCCCGGCCCGGTACGCCCGCAACCCGCAGACGGGTGAGCGGGTGCGGGTCAAGAAGACCTCCGTTCCCCGATTCCGCCCGGGGCAGGGCTTCAAGGACCTCGTCAGCGGCGCGAAGAAGCTGCCCAAGGGCAGCGAGGTGGCCGTGAAGAAGGCCCCGAAGGGCAGCCTCACCGGCGGCGCCGCCTCCGCCACCACGGCGAAGAAGGCGGCTGCCAAGAAGGCCGCGCCGAAGAAGCCCGCCAAGGCCATGAAGTCGCTCGCCTGATCCCCATCGCCGGACCCCCGTCCCTCTGGCGTTTCCATCTCGACGGCCGGGCGCTGCTGCGCCCGGCCGAATCGGAGAGACCCCCTGATGACCTATCTCGTGATCGACGGCGCCCGCGTCGTCTCTGCTCACCGAACTCTGGCCTCCGCCCGCTCAGGGGAGGCGCAGGGGCTCGGGCACAGCACCGAACCCGGCCCATCGGTCGGCGGCGTACCGGCCTGGTGGGCAAGGCCGCAACAGAGCGGCGCGCTGGCGGAGCTCGGCATCCTTCACACTGCCGCGACCGAGCTCGGTTTCCGCTTCGAGCTGCGCGCCTGCCAGGCGCCGGCCGGTTCCTGCACCCACCGGCCGTGCGCCACATACGCCACCTGGGCTGTCAGCCGCCGGTACGGACTCCTGAGCGAGCTGGCCGCGTTCGTGCCCCTGTCCTGGATCTGGGTCGGCCCGCGTAGCGACGACCCCCGCGGCGACGCGCCGCAGTTCCTCACCGAGGGGCGGGCCCTCGTCGACCGTCTGACGGCAGACATGCGGCAGCCTCTGCGCGCCGTCGAACAACTGCCGGATGACACCCGGACTCTGGCGGAGCGAGCCCAGTCCGCCCACGCCCGTGCCGTCACGTTTCTGGCGCGGCACTTCGGCCCCGACTCCGAAGCCGGGGGCGTCGTGGTCCGCCCGGTCCTTCACGGCCAGGACCTGCATCTGAGGCTGGACCCGTCAACTCCGGCGGACCTGGCCGTCTGCGGCACAGCGTTGCCAGGCCGCCGAGGGGATGCCACCGGCGCCGAACTGGGCGCACAGCCCTGTGACCGGTGCTTCGGGCGCGCCCCCATCGTCCCGCCCCCCGTGCTCGGCGCCGCCGAGTACGAGGCGTGGATCGCGTACATCCACCAGCCCGGCTCGTGACCGGCGAATCAGGGAGGAGTCACCTCGTGTCCGAGGCTCCAGCCACCGTCCTTGCCAGCTCGTCCAAACAGCTGGCGCTTCGCCTGCTCCGCCGCAGGTCCTTCGGCGCCGGCTACCTGACGCAGGTGATCGACCTCGCCATTCGGGAGGTGCTCCCCAGCCAGTTCGACGAACCCGACGAGCGGGAAGCGGCCCTGGTCCACCAGCGGCTGACCCGCTACGCCGCGAACGGGCAGCCCGGCTCCACCGAGCTGGCCCGCGCCATGCTGGCCGTCAGGCACGCCCTGGACCTCGTGCGGCACGGGCACTACCGGGCCTCCGCCGTTCCCGAGAGCGGACCCGACACGGTCGTCTCCGCGGAACAGCTGCTCGAACTGGTCACCGAAGTCGGCCGGGACCGAGTGCTCGCGGCGCAGGGGGGAGCCCTGGTCGTCATCGCGGAGAACGAGGAGGCCAGCACCGTCTACCGACCGGTGTCCGCCACCCAGACCCATGCCCTGCGAAGGGCCGCGCGCAGCGCCAAGGAGGAGGCGATCCGCCTCCACGAGGGTGCTGTTGAGGTGCTGCGCCCGCATGTGCGCATGGCTGACTGGAGCAAGGACGACGGGTACGGAGTCGCCGTCGACGTGGTGCGCCACGGCGTATCGGTGCAGTGGTGGCCGGCTGCGGTGCCGGAGTCCCAGGCGCTGTGGGAGCAGGGAGGAATCCGCGCGCTGTGCGTGGCGCTGCTGACGGCCCGGTTCGCCGTGTCATGCGGGGATGAGGGAACACCCCACGCCATCGTGTTGCGTATTTAGATTTCAATGTGTAACGTGTGGTGTCTGGTCGATCGGCCGCCCTCTCCTTCACAACCCGTACGTCGGCCTTCGCCGGCCTTGTGAGGGCGGCTGTCAGGCCGCTGCACCGCTGCGCGGCGAATCCCGCAGCCCTTCAACTCACCGCCCGGGCCACGAGCGCCCGCCTCGAACTGGGAGACCGCCATGGTTCTGAGCAGCCCCCAACCGCGCCGGACGCCGCCCCTCGACTCGCTCAGGGGGCTGGTGCCGGGCGCCGAGCTCGTCAAGGTCCGTGCCAACCCGAACAACTGGAGCCAGGCCGAGCTTCTCGCCGCCTACACGTGGCCGCAGCACCAGGGCGAGCGCTTGGTCTCCTTCGGCAACGGCAACTACTCGGACGACGCGCACCACACCGCGCTGACGATCGGAGAGTTCCTCGACCAGTACCGGCAGCTCCCGGTCGTCCGATTGCTCCAGGCCAGCGACTCCGCCTACACCTTCCTGGTCGAGCTCGCCCGCCCCTCCTGGGAGCTCTCCGGTGGTGGTCCGCAGTGAGCGTCCCGGCGATTCCCGCGGTGTGCGCGCACCGTCCCACCCGTGGCGGCCTGGTCGTCCCGTACGTCTCGTTCGAGCACAACGGCCTGCCGGTCTTCGGCGGGCTTCACCCGGGTAGGCGCGCCCGGGCCTTCGAGAACAGCCTGTGTCAGATCTGCGAACGGCCGCTGGAGCGGTGGTTCTACGTGCTGCTCCGCCCGCAGGACGTGAGCGTCGGGTACGCGCCGGAACCGGCACTCCACCCGCCGTGCCTGATGTATGCGGAGAAGGCGTGCCCCATGCTCAACGGCACCAGCGCCACCTACCGTCCGGGCGGCGTCATCGCCCGGCATCCGGCGGGGCGTCCGTGCGACGACCCGGCGTGTTCCTGCCCCGTCACGGCCCCCACCGCGGAATCCCAGGTGCGTGCCGGGCGTAAGGCCGACGACTGGGACGCGTGGATGCTCTCGGCGGACCAGTACGTGCTGCGCCGGGATGACCGCGGCGGTGCCGTGGGCATTCAGCTTCCTTCCGACCCGAAGCGCATCCGCCGCGTTCGGGTGTCCCCCGAGCGAAAGCGCGCCCTCGCCCTGGTGGCGGCGCTTCAGGCGCTCGGCATCTAGCACTCCCACTTCTACGCCCGGCGGGCCCGCCCGTGGCCGCCGGGCTCTGCCACCTACGAGGATGACCATGCTCGCTGAACGCTTCCGCCCCTCTGACATTGAGAAACTGGTGCGTATCGCTGGCGCCCTGGCCCACTCACAGGCCGTCGCCGAACTGCCGTCGCCGTACCGTGAACTCGCCCGGCGCGTTCACGCTGAGATCGTCGCCGAGGCCGGCGGCCGTCGGTCCCCGGCCGTCTCCGCCTTCCTGGCGCCTCGCCCGGGCGAGCAGGTGTGGATGCTGCGCATCTGGACGCGACACGAGGACTCCACGGCGCCGTACGCCACGAGGGGCGCTGCCCTCGATGAGCTCGCCACGCACGTGCGCAGCAACTGGGCCAACGTGGGCGGCCAGGGCGACGTGCCCGATGAGCCTCCGGCCAACGACGTGGAGGCGATCGACCTCTACTACGGTGCCGACGGCGACGCGGTGCCCGATCAGGGCTTCGAGCTGTACTCGGAGGAGATCGGACGGCCGCACCGCTCTCGGATTGTTCCCCTGAACTTCGCCTTCCCCGACGCCGTGACGGCCGATGGCCTCAATCGCGGCGCGGTCTTCTACGCCGCCGATGACGACGGACCGTCGTGCATCGAGGTGGCCGGTGTGCTCGTCTTCGGCTACGTGGACGCCGAGGACGGTGTCGTGCGGGTCTCGGTCCACCTCGACAGCGCCGACCCCGAGCACGTCGTTCGGCGGGACGGGACCGTACCGCTGCGCGTCGTCGTCGAGGACACCGTCGTCCTCGACGACCACAGTCACCACCACGCCCCGCACCCCACCGTGTTGGAGCAGCTCCTGGACGCTGCCGACCTGGAGCAGAGGGCCGTGATCTCCTCGGTGGCGGTCTCGGCGGGGCTGATGTGGAGCTGTCCGGGCTGCCGGTGGCCCAACCCGCGGGCGACGGAGGAGTGCGAGCGCTCCGGCTGCGGACGCAAGGTCAAGGCGGCGGCGATCGGTGCGCAGGCGGCAGCGCTCTCCGCGGTGCCGACTCGCGCGCTGGAGGGCCCGCGATGAGCGTCAAAGCCAAGTCCTACCCGCCAGCGCCCCAGCACCTCCGTGCCGCATGTGCCCATCCATCGGGGCACCTCACGTCACACGGCAGCCGTACCACGCTCCAGGTCTACCTGGACGACGGCCTGGTCTACCGCAACGACGGCGATGATTTCCGGCTGCCGGCGGAGTTGGCGCAGGCGCAGGGCGTCGGACCGTACGTCATCACCGGCGCCGGGCGGCGGGCGATCCTGAACGACTCCCAGCTGGCGGCCATCGACTCCGCGGACGAGGACGGCGCGCTGCGGGACGTCAGCTGGCCAACCGCCGCCGCCCTCACCCGTCTCGCGCTCGTCGAGTACCGGGACGCCGACGGCACCCCGCAGCCCACCGACGGCGACGACGGCCGTACCGGCCCGAAGCACCGGCCCTTCCTCACCCCCGCGGGCGTCGACGCTGCACGCGCCGCGAAGTCCCAGCCCTGATCCCCCTCTCCTTCGGCGGGTGCGGCCCTCCCAGGCCGCACCCGCCCCTCCCCCACAGGTACACCCATGACTTCCCTCGCCCTGTTCGCACCCGACCTCGACAAGGCCGGCTCCGCAGCGTCGTTCTCCGGCGTGCCGGCCCCGGCCGAGGTCGCCTCCGCCGATGCTCTGGAATCCTTCCGCGCGACGAAGCACAAGTCGCTCAACTTCGGTCTCGGCGTCGACTCGACGGCGCTGGCCCTGGCGATCATCAACGAACCGGCCGCCTTCGGGGTCGCCACGGACTTCTCCGACTTCTCGATCGTGACGGCGATGACCGGCTTCGAGTTTCCCGACACGATCTCCGACGTCGAGAACCACGTCCTGCCGCTGCTGCGGGAGAAGGGCATCCGGTACACGCAGGTCGCGCGCGCCGGCCACCTGGAGTCCGCCGGCGTCCAGGTCCTTTCCGACACCACGAATCCCGGCAAGGTCTTCGACCGCGGCCAGTGGACCCTCATGGACGAGCTGGAGGCCAACGGCACCGTTCCGCAGTACGCGGGCGGGCACAAGTGCGCGCAGAAGTTCAAGGCCTTCGCCATTGATGATCTTCAACTGCGGGAGGCCGGCGGCCAGACGGTCGGCAAGCTGTTCGGCTACAACGCCGACGAGCGCAAGCGCGCGGTCAAGGCCAACAAAGCCCAGGCCGAGCGCAACGAAAGGGCCGGCCGCCAGACGTTCGCTCTGGACTACCCGCTGCTCCGGCTCGGTTGGGGCCGCAAGGACGTGCAGGGCTACGTCAAGGACCGCCTCGGGATCGACATGTCCAAGTCATATTGTCCTGTTTGTCCGTTCTCTGGGGTGTGCTCGCCGCAGCCGGACCACCTGAAGCGGCTGCGGAAGTACCCCGACCTCGCGGCGCGCGTGCTGCGCCTGGAGTACCTGTCGATGGCCCTGAACGACAACAGCTCCCTCTACAAGGACGACACCTTGTTCCGGCGGGTCACCCACGACCAGAACACCGAGGCGCTCGGCCAGTTCGACGCCCGGCTCGACGAGGAGCCCTGGGCGGTCTACCGGGTGCAGCGCGTCTACACCGCCGGCCGACGGCCCGAGTGCAAGACCGATCACGGCGACCGATGCGCCAAGCCCGAATGCCGCGACAACGGCATCAAGGGCACCGTCTACCGGTCGGTGAAAACCGTCCGCACCGGCAGCCGCACCGAAGCCGGCACCTTCCTGACCACCGCGGCCACGGCGCTGAACCGCCCGGTCGAGCACTCCACGGACGCCCACGGCGCCGGCATCGCCCGCGTGCGCACCCGCGTCCGCCCGGACTCCAAGACGTACGGGACGGCCGAGGACTTCTACGTGACCGCCCCCGCCGGCGTGCAGGACAAGGCCCGCCCTGCCTTCGCCGAGGTCTGGGCCGCGATGACCGACAGCCAGTAGCACCCGAGCCCTGCGAGGAAAGATGACCACCCGCACCCTTCCACCCGGCGCCTACGACAAGCTCACCGCCACGGTCACGCGCGACACCGGCGACCGGCGCACGGCCGCCCTCTGGATCCACGCCGCGGCCCTCGCCCGGCACGCCCACGACCACGTCCTGGCCCCGGCCGACGACCGCCCTCCGGGCCCGGGCGGCCTGCTGAAGTCCCTGGAGAGCCTCACCAACTGCCACCCCGCGCTCATCCCGCTCTTCGATCCGGCCGTACTGCCGCTGTGGGAGCAGCCGCTCGGCGCGGCCGCCTGGGCTGCCATCGAGGAGTTCTGGGACCGGCACCCCGCCCTGGAAGGTGAGCACCGCGTGGACGGCTACGCGCTCGGCGACACCTACCAGCTGCTGTCCGAGGAGGCCCGCAAGGGGCGCGCCCTGTGCCAGACGCCGCCCTGGATCGCCCGTCTCCTGCTGCGCCTGTCGCTGGAGCCGGCGATGGAGGAGTGGGGCCGGCCGATGCCCGGATGATCGACCCTGCCTGCGGGACCGGGCACATCGCCGTCGCCGCGTTCCACATGGTCCGCGTCCCGCCGATCCGCGGCCGCCGGCCCGCTCCGGTCGGGCACGGGCCGCGGGCCGTCGAGCGGGCGCTCGCCGCGGTGTCGGGTGTGGACCTCGACGCGTACGCCGCCGCGCTGACCGCCTACCGGCTCCTGGCGAGCTCGGCGCACGTCCTCGGCGTGAGCCTGGACCGCGTCCCGGCGTCGTGGCCCGTCAACGTGGCCGCCGCCGACTCCCTGCTGGACCGCACCGAGCCCCTGCTGGCCGCCGGCGCCTACCACGCGTGCGTGGCCAACCCGCCGTACATCACCCCGAAGGACCCAACCGTCCGCGACCAGGTTCGCGCCGCTTACCCGCAGGTGGCAGCCGGCAAGTACTCGCTGGCCCTGCCCTTCACCGCGCTGATGCTCGATCACCTGGCCGTCCCGGGCGGCTTCGTGGCGCAGCTGACCGCGAACTCATTCATGAAGCGAGAGTTCGGCAGGCGGTACGTCACCGAGTTCCTGCCCCGCTTCGACGCGCGCTGGATCATCGACACATCCGGGGCCTACATCCCGGGCCTGTTGAGCGACTTTCAAGATGCCCATGTCGCGGGCGGGTTTGCGGCGTTGATCATGCCGACGAGTTCGGTGGCATGCCGGCGAGGTTGGGGTGTTCGTTGGCGGCGGCACCTTGCCGATGAGGGCATGCGAAAGGCCCTCCCGGTGATCTCTTGGCCGAGCGTCCGGAAGGGCCGTGCAGCGCACGGAGGCGCTTGTGCTCACGGTAGGGGCGGACGTGGCCGAGGTCGAGTCCCGGCTGGCATCTGGTGACATGGAGTGTCCGGTCTGCGGGGGTGTGCTGGCCCCATGGGGATGGGCAAGGGAACGAATGTTGCGGAGCGGATCCGGGGTGGTCCGGCTTCGCCCGCGGCGGGCCCGGTGCGGGGGCTGCGGTGGTTCGCATGTGCTCCTTCCGGCGTTCGCGCTGGTCAGGCGAGTGGACTTGGCGGAGGTGATCGGGGCGGCGCTGGTGGCGAAGGCGGCCGGGGCCGGGGCCAGGACGATCGCTGCCCGGCTGGGGCGGCCGGTGGACACTGTCCGGGGCTGGCTGCGGCGGTTCGCCGGGCGGGCTGAGCAGATTCGCGCGTACTTCACCGTGCTCCTGGTGGACGCGGGTGTTGACCCGGTGCCTCCAGCGGCCACGGCGGCGGTGTTCGCCGACGCGGTCTCGGCGGTCGCGGGGGCCTGGGCAGCGGTGTCCTCGCGCTGGCCGCACGTCGGTGAGGTGTCGCCGTGGCATCTGGCCGCGGCGGCCTCACACGGCCGGCTCCTGGCGCCGGGCTGGCTCTAAAAGATGATCAACACCAACTGCCTCTGACGTGGGACGGTTTGCTTCTGACAGCCTCGGCGAGCCCAAGATCAACGAGGTTGCAGAGAAGGTGACGTGTCCAAGCACGACGACGAACAGACGGCCCGGCTGGAGCGGGCGAGGCAGATCGGCCTGTTCCGCTACATGCTGATCAGGGAGGCGGCGGATCCGAGCCTGACCGGCCGTCAGCGCGGGGCCCTGGTCCGCAAGCTCGCCGCCGAGGAACACACCGATCCGGACGGCCGGCGGATCAGGATCAGCCGCTGGACGCTGGACAGGTGGATCCTGGAGTGGCGCCAGGGCGGGTTCGACGCGCTGGTTCCCTCTCCCCGGCAGTCCCAGCCCCGCACGCCGCCCGAAGTCTTGGAGCTGGCCTCGGCGTTGAAGAAGGAGAACCCGGAGCGGACGGCCGCGCAGGTCAGGCGGATCCTGCGGGCCCAGGTCGGCTGGGCGCCGGACGAGCGGACGCTGCAGCGGATGTTCCATCGCACTGGCCTGGTTGCGCTGCGGGCGCCGAAGCAGTCAGCGGTCTTCGGCCGGTTCGAGGCCGACCGCCCCAACGAGCTCTGGACCGGTGACGCCTTATGCCGTGTTCGGCATAAGGCGTCTTATGCGGACCTGTGGGTTATGCCGACACCCCGGCCACAACCCAGCAGCGGCAAGGGTGCGACGGAGTCAGCACGGCATAATCACAGGCTCTCCAGGAAGCTGATGATCTTGTCGGAGGGAAGGTAGCGTCCCTGCGCGGTGCCCATGGGGGTGGTCCTGGCGAGGGCGCGTTCCTTGAGGGCGAGATCGGCGTGAACGTAAATCTGCGTGGTGGCCACATTTTCGTGCCCGAGCCACAGAGCGATGACGGTGGTGTCGACGCCGGCGTTGAGCAGTCGCATCGCCGCGGAGTGGCGTAGGACGTGCGGGGCGACCTTCTTCTCGCGCAGGGTCGGACAGGTCCGGGCTGCGGTTCTGGTGTGGGTGGCGACGCGTCGTTCGAGAGCGTCCCGGCTCAGGGCAGTGCCCCGGCGGGTGGGGAAGAGCGGATCGGTGGGCCGTCCGCCGCGCTCGTCCAGCCAGGCTCTCAAGGTCGTGGTTGTCTCGGTGGTCAGCGGAGTGATGCGCTGCTTGCGACCTTTGCCCAGGCAGCTGATGTGCGCTCCGGCGCCCAGATGCGCGTCGTGGATGGTGAGCGAGGTCAACTCGGAGGCACGGAGCCCTGTCTGGACCGCGACAGCGAGTATTGCGTGGTCGCGTCGGCCGGTCCAGGTGTCCTGGTCAGGGGCGGCGAGCAGGGCGGTGATCTCTGGTTCGGTCAGGTAGGTGACGATCGCGCGGTTGAAGCGTTTCGGCGGGATGGCCAGGACGCGCTGGATGACGGCGGCGTCCTCGGGATGGCGAAGTGCGGCATAGCGGAACAGAGAGTGGATCGCGGCCAGTCGGGCGTTTCGGGTCCGGATGCTGTTGCCGCGCTCGGTCTCCAGATGGTCCAGGAACGCACCGATCAGCGGAGCGTCCAGCTGGCTGACCATCAGATCGGAGGGGGTGGTGGCGGTGTGCTGTTCGGCGAATGCCAGCAGCAGTTTGAGGGTGTCGCGGTAGGCGGCGATTGTGTGCGGGCTGGCCTGGCGCTGACGGACCAGGCGGTCGGTGAAGAACGACTGCAGGGTGGGGGCGAGGGTGTTCATCGGAGGTCTTCCAGGTAGGACTCGAGCCGGTCGCCGGCCAGGGCGAGGAGTTCCGGGGCGGCCGACAGGTACCAGTACGTGTGCTTGGGGTCGGCGTGGCCGAGGTAGGTGGACAGGCGCGGGATCACAGTTCGCATGTCGTCGCCCCGGCGATATCCCTCCAGCAGGGTCGTGACCGCGAAGGAATGGCGCAGGTCGTGGACGCGTGGTCGGCAGGCAGCGGAGCGGGGAACCAGCCCGGCGTCGCGGGTCATGCGGCGGAATGTCTTGTGGACGCGGTCGTAGTGCAGGCGGGTGCCGGCTGTGGAGAGGAACAGCGCCTCGGTGCGGGGAGCCGGCCCTTGGCGTCGGCTCGCTTCCAGGTACTGTCCGAGCGCCGCGGTGGTGGTGGAGTGCAGCGGCAGCAGTCGTGATTTGCCGAACTTGGTGTCGCGGATCGTCAGGATGCCGCGCTCGGCGTCGAAGTCGCCGGTGTCCAGGGCGAGAGCCTCGCCGATCCGCATGCCGGTAGCGGCCAGCAGCCCGATCAATGCGGGGTAGGTCAGGGTGGTGGTCCTGCGGCCGGGATGGCAGGACGCGGCCTGCAGGAGCGCGTGGATGTCGGCGTCGGAATACAGATACGGGGTCGCGCGGTGGGAGCCGTAGGAAATCAGTCCCGGCGGCGGCACTTGGTGGGCGGGGTCGAGAGCGTGCAGGTAGACGGCGAAGGGCCTGATGGCCGACATCCGCAGCGCGTGCCACCATCCGGCGCCGCCCGGCGCGGTCGCCCATGCCAGCGCGTGCTCGATGGTGACCGTTTCGCCCCGCTGGTGCTCTATGTAGTCGAGGAACTGTCCGAGCAGGCTCTCGGCGCGTTCCAGCTTGAATCCCATGCCCCGGCGGATGATCAGGTAGTCGGCCAGGTGTCGGCGAAGCGCGCTCACGCGGCGGCCCCGGTGCCGGGCCAGATCCGGGCGACCGAGCGCAGTGCGGCAGTGTCGACCTTCGCGTAGAGCGCGGTGGTCAGTGCGTCCCGGTGGCGCAGGACCTGTCCGATCTCGCCGAGCGAGGCACCGGCGTCCACCATGGCCGTGGCGGCGCTGTGGCGCAGGTGGTGGGCGTGAACCGTCCCGAGTCCGGCTCGGGTAGCGGCGCTGGCCACCACCATCGACAGCCCGTTGCGGCTGATCCCGGTATGAGGCCCGCGGGCCCGGACAAATACCTCCCGTGCGGGGGTGTCGGGGCGTCCGTCGGTCAGATAGGCAACGATCACCTCGCCGACGTCGACCGGCAGCGGCAGCTTCTCGGCGCGGTTCCCCTTGCCGATCACGGTGATCTCCGCGTTCCGCCAGTCGAGGTCCTCCACCCGCAATCGCGCGGCTTCGCCGGCACGCAGCCCGAGCCGGGACAGCACCGTCAAGATCGCCAGGTCGCGTCGTCCGACCGCCGTGTTCTGGTCGCACGAGGCGAGCAGTGCCGCGACCTGGTCGCTGGGAAGGGCCTTGGGCAGGCCGCTGAGCTTCCATGCCGCGACCGACGGCAGGCCCTCGGCCAATCCGGTCGTGGTGAACCCGACGGCGTGCAGGAATCGAAGCAGCGAGCGCAAGGCTCCGACCACGCGTGCGGTCCGGTGGGGCTGTGACCGCGCGTGTTCGGTCACGAACCGCATCACCTGTGTGGTGTCCAGCTCCGCCAGATCCACCCGGCCGTCGCGGTGGAGGTCCGACAGGAACGGCCGGACCAGTTCCACGTTGCGCGCGATCGTCGTCGCGGCGAGTCCTCGCTCTTCCCTGAGGTAGTCGGCATAGCGGTCGAGCATGGTTTCAACGGCCGTGGCCGGGGACAGCACCGGTTCGACCGGCGCCGCGCCGACGGCCTGCAGATAGGCGAGCAGCGGAGCCAGCGCCTTTCGCGACAGCCGTGTGCGATGGCCGCCCGCGCGCCGGTGGACCAGGAACGCGTCAGCCGCATCCAAGGTCAACGACCCAAAGTCCAGGCCTTGTTGTTCCAGCCATCTGCTTACGTGTGCGGCGAGGCGCAGATGCGAGGCGATGGAACTGGTCGCGTAGCCGCGCTGGGCCAGGTCGGCCGCGAATCCATCCGCATGTACAGCCAGTGGACCGGATATCCGGACCTTCGACGGGTCTCCCATGATGCTCGTCCTCTCTCGGTGAATGGAGAGAAGAACGGAATAGACTGCCCTGATTATGCCGACATGTGACCAATGGCACCCCTGCTGTCACTGGCTCCTGGCCGGGGTGTCGGCATAACCCACAGGTCCGCATAAGACGCCCTGCACGGGCCGCGGATCAACGGGCGGAAGACCTATCTCTTCGCCTTCATCGACGATCATTCCCGGGCGGTGGTCGGTCACCGCTGGGGCTTCGCCGAGGACACCGTCCGCCTCGCGGCGGCCCTGCGGCCGGCCCTGGCCGCCCGCGGCGTCCCTCAGTACATCTACGTTGACAATGGGAGTGCTTTTGTCGATTCGTGGTTGTTGAGGGCCTGCGCGAAGCTCGGGATCAAGCTGGTGCATTCTGCCCCGGGGCGCCCGGAGGGCAGGGGCAAAATCGAACGCTTTTTCCGCACGGTGAACGGGGAGTTCACCGTCGAGATCGCCTCCGACGCAGGTGAGGTCGGGCGGGAGATCAAGGACCTGGCGGAGATGAACCGCCTGTTCACCGCCTGGGTCGAACAGGCTTACCACCGCCGGGAACACTCCGAGACCAAGGCCGCACCGCTTGCGCGGTGGATGGCCGGAGCACCGTTCCCCGTCCCGTCCCCGTCCGATCTGGCGGAGGCTTTCCGCTGGTCCGAGCACCGCACGGTCGCCCGCACAGGCACCGTCTCCCTGCACGGCAACCGCTACCAGGTCGACCCGCAACTGGTCGGCCGCAAGGTCGAGTTGGTCTTCGATCCCTTCGACCTGACCTTCCTCCAGGTCCGCGTCGACGGCACCGACGCCGGCACGGCCCTGCCGTTCCAGATCAGCCGCCACAGCCACCCCAAGGCCAAGCCCGAGGTCCCGGCCGAACTGCCCAAGCCGACGACCGGCATCGACTACCTCGAATTGATCGACCGCGCGCACGCAACCGACCTGTCCAACAAGGTCAACTACGCGGCCCTGCACCCTGAGCCCGTCGAGTCGGCCGGCCTGTTGGAGGGCTGACTCCATGGCTTCCACCCCGGGCCGGCAGGACCTCGCGGTCTTCCTGGCCGAGCTGCACGGCTTCTTCGAAGCCTGCGAGCCGGACGTCGACGCGGCCCTGGCCAGGCATTTCGGCGAGGACACCGCCGTCGACTGGATCGTTGCGAACGTCGAGCTGTTCATCGAGCGACTCACCGGCCGCCCCTTCATCTCCTCCACCAGCACACCTCCCGGAGCCCTCACGTGATCGAGAAACTGCAGGCCCACTACGGTTTCGAGCGGATGCCGTTCGGCCGGAACCTCAGCCCGGGCATGCTCCACCGGCACCAGGCCCACAACGAGGCCGTCGCCCGGATCTCCTGGTGCATCTCCGAACGGTCGATCGGCGTGGTCACCGGCGAGGTCGGCGCCGGCAAGACGGTCTCCGTCCGCACCTGCCTCGACGCCCTCGACCCGTCGAAGTACTCGGTCATCTACCTGCCGAACCCGATGATCGGCGTCCGCGGCATTCACGAAGAGATCGTCAACGCGTTCGGGCAGACGCCCTCCCACCTGGGCTCCCGCCTGGCCGTCCAGACCTCCAAGGCCCTGATGTCCGAACGCGAGGAACGCGGACGCACGCCCGTCCTCGTCCTGGACGAGGCCCACCTGCTGTCCTACGAGCAGCTGGAGGCCGTCCGGATGATGACGAACCAGGGCATGGACCAGGACTCGCCGCTGTCCTGTCTGCTGGTCGGGCAGCCCACCTTGCGGCGGACGATGAAACTCGCCGTCCTGGCCGCCCTCGAACAGCGGACCGCCCTGCGTTACACCATGCCGGGCATGTCCTCCACCGAGACGACCAGCTACATCGCCCACCACCTCAAGCTCGTCGGCCGGCCCGACCAACTGTTCACCGAGGACGCACTCTCACTGATCCACACGACCTCGCGCGGCTATCCGCGGGCGGTCAACAACCTGGCCCTGCAGTCCCTCGTCGCCGCCTTCGCCACCGGCAAGAACCTCGTCGACGACACCTCCGCCCGCGCGGCCGTCAGCGAGGTGGTCGACTGAACAACCGGCACCTCGCCGACGACAGCGACACCTCGCCGATGAACCGCCCCGCCTGGCACCCGCCGGCGGGGCGTCGTCGTCGCCGAACATCGGCACCGTGAATGCCGAAGCCATCGGCATTTTGAGTGCCGGGCAACACCCGGGCCACGGAACTCCCACCTGCACCACTCCACCGGGCCCGGCCGCCGGTCGGCGACACGGTCACGGTGATCCGGGGCAACCGTGGAGAGCCCCACGTTCCGGAGGACCCCGCACGGGGGTTGGTCTGGAGCGCGATCGAGGACGCGGTCGACAGCCGGCTGGCCTGGGACCGATTCCAAGCGGGGGCGGAGCTCGCACGGCGTGGTGGGGAGACTCCTTAGATTGTTGCGTATTCGCATTTCAATGTGTATTGTTTCTCTCGGATCGGGCCACCGCCCCACCACACCAACCCACTTGACGAGCGCAGCTCTAGGCTTCGCGCCGTCCCAGTGCATCCGGGGACTGATACAGATGAAGCGGAACAAGCCGCTCATAAAGCGCCGCAAGGCGGGAACACAGCACGAGCGGCGGAGGCCGTACCAGTGGCAGGAGAGCGCCACCACCTATTGGGCGCTGGCCGTGCCCCAGGCGTTCGCCGGGACCGGCCAGACCGTTCTCGACATGACCGGAGCGGTGCCCGCGGGCGCAGACGAGTCGTCCCCCGACAGCCCGCGCTACGGCTCCTCATTGCGCTGGCGGCTCGACCGCGACGGCCAGACCCAGTTTGTCTATGGCAAGGAGGTCTGGCGCCGCTACCAGGGCGAGAGTCAGGCGGCCTACGGCAAGCGCATCGCCGAATCGTTCCGTCGGTCCCTCCCCACCTCTCCGGACGTGTACCACGTGTTCGTCGCGGAGCGGCCGGGATGCGCACGCGGAACGCGATGCCCGCTCACGCAGCACTGGTACACGGCCATCGAGGCCGACCTGTCGACGCATCGGCCGGATCGGTGCCCGATGGGCGTTCTCAATGACGGCCCGCCCTGGCGCCTGATCGGACAGACCGTTCCTGACGGCCGCCACATCTACTGAGGCCCCTCCGCACAGCACTCCGGGCCGTCCGGGCAGCTCGCCCGCTCCGGTCGGCCCGGCCCCGGCCCGAACCCCGCCCCGGTCCAGCGTGACCGAGCCCGCCGTTGAGGACCCCTCCGGCGGCCCACAACCAGAGGCGACGTACTGCGCCTCGCATCACCCCCAGGAGCCTCCATGGGTACCACTCGCACGCGCCTGCCCGGCATCACCTTCCGGGACGCGGCGCCCACCGACGCCGACGCCGTCATGCGCCTCCTCGCCGACGTGTATCCCGACGATCCCAACGCGTTCGAGGAGGTCCGGCCGAACCTGTCCCTGCCGCAGGAAGGGCCCCTTTCCCACTTCCGGGCCCTGATGGTCGTGGCCGAAAGCGATGAAGGCGAGACGCTCGGCGTCCTCCTGGGAGGCGCTCCGCTGTGGCTCTTCGACCATCCCGGCATCGACGTGCCGCTGGCGCACCTTCTGGCGGAACGAATCGCGATCATCACCGCCGTTGCCGTGGACCCCGATCAGCGCGGGCGAGGCATCGGGGCCGAACTCATCCGGCATTCCGTACGCCGCTTCACACGCGCCGGCTACGGGCTGCTGACCCTTAACTGCTTCCCGAAGCTGGAAAGCTACTACCAGGGTCTCGGCTTCTCGATCATGAACGACCTGAACGTGGCCCTCGGCCCCCTGAACGCGGTCGGGCACCGTTGGGGCGACACCCGGGTGGCCGCCCGGCTCCTGGACCGATACACGACCTTCGTCGACGTCCCGGGCCTTCCCTCCCCGGTCGTCTCGGGCGTCCTTCCCAACACCCGCATGGCCCGTGGGGCGTACTTCGACGGGGAGCAGTTTTGTGCCTGACCCGATCACGGCCCGGGCTGTCCGCACTCCCGGGCCGCAGAATTCACGCACGGGTGCAGGTGTCGGCCGGCATCCAGAACGAAGGAGGAACTGATGCCGGTTGTCGACGGGAAGAGCCCGAGCCCATGGCGCCGTTGGGCGCTCCGATGGGGCGCGCCGAGTGCAGCCGTCGCCCTGGTCAGTGTGTGGGTACTGGAGCCCGGCAGCGTTGTGGGCGCGATCATTACAGCCGGAGTGGCGCTGGGGGCGCTGTTGGTCTTCGTCGGCACGATGCCCCGTCGGCAGCCGCCTGGAGAACTGCGAGCGCGCAGGGATGCCGGCGGGAACGAGTAGAGCAGCTCCGCGCCGCCACGGGTTGCGCTGAGCGCTCGAACTAGGTGGAAGGCGGGGACGGCTGACTGACCGGACCCGCCTTCATCAACCCCATGATGTTGCTTATTTATTTTTCGTTGTGTAGATTGATCACATCGCTGGCGGGTCTTCAAGTCCACGCCGCGTCCACCCCGTTGCCGTTCAGGAGCCCTGCCATGCCCGTTGCCGTCGCCCATGAGGTCGCCGCCGCCCTTCTCGCCTACCGCCAGAGCAGCAACGACATCTGGCTGACCCTTGTGGACGTCACCACCGACCTGATGCACCTGGCCAGCCACATGCGGGCCGACTTCGAGCGCTGCCTCGACGGCGACGCCAGGGCGCGCCTCGACGAACGGCCACTGGCCGCCATGCCGAACCTCGCCCCGTCCGTCGGGCCGATCACCAACACCGACGACTCGGCCGCCGAAGACCACCTCTTCGACAACTACGTGCACGCGAGCGACGCCGCTGCTGCCCTCCGCGTGCACATGGCAGACGACGCCTACCCCACCTTCTCGAAGGCGCTGTACGTGCTGCTCAACGATCTGCGCGCCTACACCCATGACCTCGGCTTCGACTTCGACGAGGTCATGCGAGCGGCATCACAGGCCCACCGAGTCGACCAGCGCAAGGCCAAGTAGCACCACAAGCCCCCGGCGGCACCGATGCCCTCGGTGCCGCCGCCCCGACAGACATCCCGCCCGGAAGGACCTCCATCATGACCACGCCCCTGATCCCCGCCCCGGCTCGGTCCGGCCGCGGCTCGATACGCATGCACCTCGACCGCGGCGAGCACCCCGCGACCCGGGTGCCGCTTCTGGGCACCGATCTCGCCAACCCCTCCGCCGTCTGCGGAGGGTGCGCCAACAAGGTGTTCAAGCAGCTCCACGACGGCCGAGAGCGCCTCAAGTGCGGTCTTCTGCCCCGCGGAAGCCGCGGGCTGCGCGGCCCCGATCTGCGGGACTCCATGCCCGCGTGCGTGAAGTACGCCGCCGCGCCGAGCGCACTGCGGAACGCCTGAAAGCCGAGCAGCCCGACCCGACCGGCAACGCCTCTCCGCCTTGCCGCCACCCACGGCGGCGCGGTGGGGCACAGCCAACATCACCTCAGCCCGCTCTCAACGACCCGGGGAACTCACGCCGATGACTGTGTACTTCACGTTCATACCGTCGCGCCGGAAGAAGCCGGCCGATCTGACCGCGATGGAGTTCGCACCGAACCAGGAAGTTCCCGAGCGGGCACTTAAGCGCCGCGTGGCCCACCACCACGGCCCGACCTATTACGACGGCGTCAAATACGGCACGTCCCTCGCCGACAGTCCGGCCGAAGACTTCCCCGACGCAGACCCCAGTGCGTATCTGCTCGTGTGGAGGCGCTCCGCCACCCAGGTCGCACCGAAACGGGGCGAAGCACCCGACGAGGTGTGGACCCTTACCCCGCGCGGCCGGGTGGTCAAGAACTCCGCCGACGCGACTCGGTGACGGTAGCGAGGCTCTAAGTCCGGCATCCGGCCCCGCGCAAGCCGCATGCCTCGCCCCTGAGTTGCGTAGGTCCACGCCTCCGTGCGTGCAGTACGCCGCCCGGCACACGAGCAAGCACCGGACCGCCCTCGGTTCCCACAGGAATGAGCCTCGCGCCCCAAGTCGGGGCGCGTGCAGGCCACCGAGAGGGCTGGGCCCCCTCAGACTCCGCACCCCCAACACCACCCGCACTCACCCTTCGGAGGCGTGATCATGCTGCCCGGCCTCGCCCAGCACATCGACTTCCAGCCCGCCCACAACAACTACACCCGCGGGTTCCTCGTGGTGAACAAGGCCAGCCCCACCGTGCACGGGTACGTGTGGGAACACACCCTCTCGGACGGCACGACCACGTGGGTCGCCCAGCCCGATACGACCAACGACGCCTCGCGCATCCCCGGATTCCAGTCCCGAGAGTGGGCCGGCGAGTTCCTGTACGAACGCGAGTGGCCCAAGTTCATCCATCGCGAGGACGCCGCGGCCCATGCCCTCCCGGAGCCGGGATGCACCGACCACGCGCCGTGCGGGACGTGCTCCCTGTGCGAGCCCGACCTGTCCCGCCGCGGAGTCCTCTGAATGTGCCGGGGGTGGCCGCTCGTACGGCACCACCCGTCACCACAACGTGCAGGCCCGGGGGGCCGCGGACGGTGCGTTCCCGCCCGCGGCCCTGGCCCTGCCCTCCTGTTCCCGACCAGCAGACCCACCTACGTCCTGGAACCCTCATGTCCACTGACACCACCGCCGCCCTCGTGATCGAGGCCGTTGACCAGGCACACACCCACAAGGCCCAGAACTGCACCGATCCAAGCTGTGCCCGGCATGCCGGCACGACCGACTGCCCCCCGATCACCGTCAGCCGAAGCCCCGGTTCCGTCCTCGGCGAGGCGGTCGCCGACGCCTGGTACGCCGCCGGCGGCAGCCGGCTGGACATCCCCGCAGGGGTCGTCGCCGCCCTCGCACTGTGGCCCCAGAAGTCCCCGGGCGCCGAGGCCGCCGACACGATCGCCGCGTACATCGCCGCACAACCCCCGCGCGTCCTGGTCCGCGGCCTGGCCGAGAGCGCCAACTACTACTGGCGCCTTCGCCCCGACCTGTGGACCACCGCCCGCCCCCTGTTCGACTGGACAAGAGAGGACCTCCACGACACGCACCTCGCGGGCGTGCGGGCCGTGACCCGCGCCGCACTGCGCCACGGGGTCCTCCAGCACACCGGAGACACCGACCCCGCCGGTAGGTCCCGGATCGACCTGCTCTCCTGGGTCATCACAAGCCTGCGCCACCACCACTCCCGGCGCAGCCTCGGCGAGTACCACACCCCGCCCGATGTCAGCGCCCTGATCACCGCGATGCTGGCCAACGACGGCAGTTCAGAAAAGCGGCCCCACCAACGCGGCGAGTGGGCTCTCGAGCCGACCGCCGGGACCGGAGGGCTCTTCCGCTCCGCCGCGCAGGAACTGCGCCGCGACGGCGAGGACCCAGCCGACCGCGGCTGGGTCATGCTCGAACTCGACCCCCTCGCCGCCGCCGGAGCCGCCGTCAATGCCCTCGTATGGGAACTGGGCCCCCGGGCGGTCGTCGGCTGCGGAGACGTCCTCGCCCAGCCCGACCTGGCCGAGGACACCCTCGCCCAGGCGCGCGACGTGGCCCGCCACCGCGATGACGTCATGAAGATGGTCCGCTTCGCGATCGCCACCCGCACCACCAAGCAGCTGCTGGACGCCCTCACGGCCAGCAGGTAGCCGCATGGCCCGGCCCACTTCCGTGGGCCGGGCCGAAAGGAGGAAACGTGGCGCACGTTCACGACCACACGGAGGGCCAGGCCGTGACTCAGGCGCTGCGCGCCGTCCTGCCCATCCCCAGCCGGACCCGCGTGTACATGCTGGCCTGTGGATGCCCTGACGCCGAGGGCTGTCTGACCTGGTACATCGACACCGAAACCCGGGCCTACGAGCTCGAACTCGCCCCTGCCCGAGCCCGCCTGCGGCACGTCCAGGTGACCAGCCGACCGCTCGTCGGCGACGGCACCACCTGGAGCGAGGACTTCCTCGTCCCCGGCCCACCGGCCGACTGGGCGCAGCCCCTCGCGCGTCTCGTCGCCCGGCTCACCCTCTCCGACCGCAGCCCCCTCTCACTCGACTGAGTCTCACCAAGGGATCGCCGTGCCGAACCACACCCCCATGACCGGCTGCCTGCCCGCCTTCGGCCGGCACCGCGGCTACCCACCCCGCGACGGGTGGCTCCGCAAGGTCTACCTCGCCCTGCTCCAGGATCACGCCGCCCTGCGCCGCCCCGACGCGACCGTCGTGCTCGGAGTCGGCAAGAGCATGGTCCCGGCCATGTCCTTCTGGTCCCAGGCCTTCGGACTGGCCGCCCGGCACGGCCGGGACTTGGTGCCCACCGACCGGGCCCACTGGCTCTTGGACGAGGAAGCCGGAGCAGACCCCTTCCTTGAGCTCGACACCAGCCTGTGGGTGCTTCATTGGTGGCTGGTGAGCGCCGAACGGTGCCATGTGCCCAGCTGGCGCTACCTCTTCGGGTACTCCCCGATCAGCCGGTACAGCCGCGCAGAACTGCAGGGACGCCTTGCGGTCGCCGCCGAAGCCGCCGGCCACAAGAGCCCGGCCCGATCGGTAGTCGCCGCGGACATTGCCTGCCTGGTCAGCATGTACGCGCTCCGGGACCGCGACGCAACGGGTGTCGAGGACGAACTCGCCAACCCCTTCCGCACCCTGCACCTGCTCGACCCCGAACCTCCCGCTGGTGGAGCTGCCGGCCGAAGCCACGGCGTGGCCGTCCGCCGCACCGCCGGCCGCCGCTGCCCCGACGTCGTCCAGGCGTACGCGAGCCTGGACTTCGCCGCCCGCACCGCAGGTCCCGCACCCGGCTCCATCAACCTCGCCCGTCTCGCCTCCGATCCCCTCGGGCCGGGCAGGCTTTTGCTCACCGGCAACGAAGACCTCCGCCGAGCCGTGCACAGGGTCGCCGGCCGCCATGCGGATCTGGCCGTTGTGCAGTCCGGCGACGGGCAGGAGACCCTCGCCTACTCGCGCGGGCCCGCTCTCCTCGCCGAGGAGGTCCTGGCCACCGCCTATCCCGCCCTGCAGCCTGACGTCGGCCGCACGTGGGGGTAACTCGCTGCTCGGTCCGGGTCCTGACGGCTTCCGCCTTCGCCGCCGGGATCCGAGCCGACGCCGCGATGGCACCGTGACGCCCGCGGGCACACGACGCGACTCGATGTTGTGTATTCATATTTCACTGTGTATTCTGATCTCTGTTGGTGGTGCTCGCCCCTCGGCTTGAGCGTCCCAGCCCTCCCCTACCGACGAGATCAGGAGACACTCATGCGCATCAAGACCGGTGAGCAGCACCAGGGTTGGACCGTGGTCGACCAGGCACGGCGCGAGTGGCGCGGCTCCTTCGAGGGTGTGTGGCTCGGCGTAGACGAGTCCACGGGGCACTGGATGGTCGGCCGCCAGCACGACGGGCAGTCGATGGATGACGGCTTCGACACGACCGGCAACTGGTCCGCGTCCCGGCTCTTCCGTGAGGACAACGAGTACCTGAACATGCGCCGGGCCCTGGCGGCGTACGACGAAGAGGCCAGGAACGCGAGCGATGTCTGGAACGGAATGTGGGACCAGCGCGCCCACGAAGCCGTCGCCCGGCACCTTGCGCACCGCGTCCCGTTCCCGGCCCCGCTCCAGCTCTCGGCCGGGTGGATCGGGCGGGGCCTGAGCGACTCCCACTCGCCGATGGGGGCGACGATTCCGCTCGACGGGCCGGTGGCCAAGTACGAGCTGATCCGCTACCTCCAGGGTCAGACCCGGTTCGACGAGACCGTGACGGAGGCGGGATCGGTCTCCGAGCAGGAGGCGTACCAGCTGATCATCAACGCGACGGGGCCGATCCTGGTCGTGTGCCGGGGGGTGAAGTTCTACCTCAGCAAGTAGGCCGGACGGCACGTGAGGCGCGGGGCCGCGAGCACCGCGCCCGTGCCGCCAGCCACCCACCCGACGCACCGAAAGTGAGGACGCCGCCCCCGGGGCGGCGGAGAAGACATGGACCACAAGAACCTCATCGGCCACGACGGCGCCGTTCACGAGGGTCTGCTCAACAGCCACACCGGCTTTCTGATTGACGTGGTCTGCGACGCGGGCCGGTACTCGGTCGTCCATCACTACGAGCACTTGGACCCGGCGCGCCTCACCGACGCCCCGCTCTCCTGTCCGGCGTGCGTCGCCGCGAGCCCGCCCGCCGCCGGGTCCCTCCACCGCGGTCGTCTGGCCCACCGGTACGCCAAGGACGTCCTCGCCCGCGCCGACAACCGCGGATATCCGCCCGGCCTGGACGACGAGGCACTGCGCCTGGCGTTCGTGGCACTCACGGTGGAGGACCCGCCGTCCCAGCGTCTCTACGCGCTGATCAGAGAGCACTTGGCCGACATGCTGACCGATCGTGCGTTGGCCGTGCCGGAAGGGATCCCGCAGGTCCTGGTGCCCTACACGCGGTACACCGGCGGCGAGGTCCAGGCTCCGGTCGGGCCTGGGGACCGCCTCATGCGCGACGGCGTCGCCAGCGGCCACTTCCCGATCGTGCGGGTCGAAGCGGTCGAGGAATCACCGACCGGCGTCACCGTCACCGTCCGAGAGAAGGACTGGCACCCGTTCACGTGGTCGGCGCAGGAGCTCGGCCGGTGCTTCTTCAAACTCGACCGGGCGCCGCTGCCCGCAGCTGAGCGCTGACCGGCTCTCGCGACTCCACCTGACTCCGCCGTCACCGGCCGCAGGCGGGCCGGGCACCCACTGCTTTCGCTGCGGCCCCTGCCCCGCGGGTGTGCGCTGAGACAGCCGCCCGCCCCTGGCGCAGCTCCACCACCGCGCGCCCGGCACCTTCACGCCCCGGCCCTCCACCCGCCGCCTTCGCTCCGCGCCCCGGCCGCGCTCCCCCGCCGCCGGCCACCCGACGCACCCGCCAGTCGTACGTCGCCTCTCCCCTCCTCGTCTCATGGAGCGCTCCGTCATGCCCTCAGTCGATTTCGACCCTCTCGTCGCCGAGGAGCAGCTACTCGCTGCGGCACGCGCTGGGATCCGCTCGATCACGCACGCCACCGGAACCTGTACAGCCCAGGACCTCTCGGATCTTCTCGCCCAGCAGCTCCGCGCCGGCCTGCTCCGCCAAGCCCTCCCCCTCCCGGGATCCTCGGGCCCCGGTGAGCTCGACGTCGAAGCCGTGGTTCAGGCGAACTACGAGCTGGAGACCACCATCCACGGCCGGGCCGCGCAGGTGCGCTTCACGCCGGGCCTTGCCCAGAGCGGTGTGGCTCACGGGGAGCACATGGACGTGCGGGCCGCCGTGTCGCTCACGTACCGGGTCAGCCTCCAGTTCGAGTGCGCCGTGGTCAGCACCGACCGCGGCCAGAGCTGGTCGCCGGCCCTCACCAGCGCCCGCCGTCCTTGGCTGACGTCTGCCAGGAACCTGTGCCCTGAAGTCGGCGAGCAGGTGACCGCCCTCATGTACACCCCCGCCCACGGCCCGGGCCTCGCACCGGTCAACGACGCGGCACGCCTCGTCGCAGCCACGCGGGCCCTGACCCGGCTCCGTGTCGCGCAGGGCGACCTTGCCTTCGCCGGCTCCCGCGCCGTCGCGGCCCGGGCCGTGTTCGAGCGGTACGGCTGCGGTCCTGGCGACGCAACCCGGCTCCACGCGCATCTGCGGGAGCTCGCGGCCGCGCAGGACAAGGGCCTCGTCGGCTGGTGAGCCCCGCCCGCCGCGCCGCGCGGAGGTCCCGCGCGGCGGCACCGCCCCCACCCAATGCCTTCACGTTCGGAGAGGTCATGCCCGTTCTCGTTCCAGCACAGCCCGCACAGGCGGCACCGCCGTTGCCGACGTTCTGGCTCGGCGTCCACCGCCCGCACTGGCTCAAGGAGAGCCGCGTGCCGATGTTCGTGTCGAACCGCCAGCTCGCCCGCGTCAAAACCCTTCCCCGCGCCGGCCACCCGTGGGCGCTCGACAGCGGCTTCACGGAGATCACCAAGTTCGGCGAATGGCGCACCACCCCGCAGCAGTACGTGCAGCAGATCCGCAGGTACAGGGATGAGGTGGGCCGGCTGTCCTGGGCCAGCCAGCAAGACCTCATGTGCGAGGACGACGCGCTGCGCATGACCGGCCTGACGATCGACCAGCATCAGGACCTCACCGTCGCGAACTTCCTGACGTTGCGCGAGCTCGCCCCCGAGCTTCCGATCATCCCCGTCGTCCAGGGGTGGCTTCGTCCCCACTACGCCCGGTGCGTCGAAAAGTTCGCGGCGGCCGGCGTCGATCTGACCAAGGAGCCCCTCGTCGGCGTGGGCAGCATCTGCCGGCGGCCCAGCACCTTCACGGCGAGCTGGATCCTGGAGGACTTGCACGCCATGGGCTTGAGGTTGCACGCCTTCGGCTTTCTTCCACCCAACCGACAGTTGTCGAACCGACGCCGCATCGGCTGTCTCTTCGAGGGTTAGCGCTGAGGTCCGTCCAGGTGATCGCCGTGTTGGATCGAGACGAGGTGGGCCTTCTATCTCAGTTGTTCTGAGCGTCGCTGACTCCGGACGCCTCCCGCTCCGCGGCGAATTGATCGAGGAGTTGGAAGAGGACCTCGATCGCGCGCTTCTCGTCCCCCGCGGGAAGCTGAGCGATGGTGTCCAAGCCGTCTGGCAGTGCGATGTGGAGGACCTGCCCAGGCCAGCCGTGATTGCAGCGACGACCGCCATGGGCGACGAGCCAGTCGTGGAAACCAGTGAGCCCAGGACCACCGTGGCGGAGGGCATGTTGGTCGTAGCCAGTCAGGAACGCGGTCACCTTGCCGAAGGATGCCGTGCCGACGAACATGCCCGGCCGCTTGCCCACGGAGGCGAAGTACTCGCGCTCGGTCATCTCCATGAGCGTCTTTTGGGGGCGGTCTCTCGGATGTCGCATGTCAGGTGTCGTTTCGGGGGTGGAGGACGCCCTCGGCGATTTCGCGGACGCGGTCCATGGTGATCCCAGTTCGCTGCTCGACGGCGAGCGGATGGTCAGTGGGCTCCAGTTCAACGAGGGGCCGCTGCCCGACCTTCCTGGTGTGGACGTTGGTCTTGAGGTTGAGGGTGCTGGGCGCGTAGATCGACAGGGCGGTCGTCAGCCAGCCGAAGTAGGGCGGCTCGGACTCGCGGCCCGGCGTGTCCCACAAATTCAAGCTGTGGGCGAAGTTGTCCCGGCTCAGAGAGACCCAGACCCCCCAGGAGAAGACCTCGTCGCTGTCGATGACCGGGATCTCGATCATGCCTTTGACCAGAAACTGCTGCGCCTTGATCACGCACTGGTCCGAGGAGAGCATGCTGTCGGGCGTGTTCTCGAACGCCGGGTCCCAGACGTCGGGCGCCATGGTGGAGTAGCTCGTGGGCAGGTCTGCGTGGAACTCGCCGCAGCATGAACACGTGTATCCGAGATCGGTGGCCATGCGGGGAGCTTAGTGATCGCATAGGACAGGCAATCGGCTGGCTCGGAACGCTGGCGCTCGACGTCATCTGGATCGGCGCCGCCGGGGCGGGAGCTTGATGACGTTCTTGGCCTCGGCCTCGTGGGTGAGTTCGACGACCACGGCGGTGAGGGCCCCGACCCGGTCTTTCAGCAGCTGCTTCTCGGCTTCGAGTCTCTTGATCTTGCTTGTGGCGTCCTCGAGTCGCTGCTGGAGAGCCTGCTGGTTCGGGATCAGCGGACCGCCGCCGGCTCGGGTCTTGAAGTCCGCGAGTGCCTCGCGGTGGTGTTCATAGAGCCGCTGCCTGGAGATGGCGGCTTCGGCCGCGAGACTGGAGACGGTGAGTTTGCCGTCGCTGCGGCTGGGCTTTCCGGCGAGCAGGCGCGAAACCGCTGCGGCAAGGTCCCGTGTCTCGGTCTGCAGCTGGTCAAAGTTGCTGGTCACGGTGCTGTTCCTGGACTGGTGGCTCTGGTCGGGCGGCATCGTGCTCGTCGAGAGTGCGTTCGTGTTCGGCGAGGTTGATCTCGATGCTCTGCTGTAGCGGCTCGGGCATGCCGGGCATGCCGAGGTCCACTCGAAGCTGATGGATATGGCCGTTTACCTCGTGGATGTCGCGGTCCGTTCTGGCGATGTTGACGCAGGTCAGACGGCAGCGCGGCCAGGCAGGGCCGCTGAGGTCCGCGTCTCGTGGGTCGCGGCAGGCCGCTGTCGGGTGGCGATAGACGCAGGTGAGAAGTTCTCCGTGGTAGATCTGCAAGTTGTCGTTGGCGAGCAGGTGGTTGACCTGGGTGGTCGTCGTGATCGCCATCCCGGCGAACTGGGCGCCTGCCGCGACGCGCTCACGGTAGGTGGCTGCGGCGGGTCCCGAGACGTGCTCGCCGTTCAAGATCCGCTGGTGGTCCTCGTAGATGGCCTCGGCCCGGGCGAGCAACTCTTCGTAGCCGAGTTCCTCGCGGAAGCCGGCGTCGGCCAGGCCTAATGGTGGAGTCGGGTATTGGAACTGTCCGAATGCCTCAGCCATGGCGGACCCAAGCGGTGAACTCGTCGGCGAGGCCGGGCGGGTTGGCGGCCTCGGTCCGGCGGGCGATCGCTTCGTAGTACTCCAGCTCGTGGACGAGCACCGGCCCGGGGCGGCCGACTGACCTTTCGATGACACCGGTCGCGTGGAGGATTTGGACGAGCTGGCAGCAGGCTTGGTTGAACTGGGCCTCGATCTGGGCGGCGAGCGGCCCGGTGGATCATGCGCCACATCCTCGTCGTGGACATCGCCCGGATCGCTCCGGAGTGCACGGTCTGGAACAGGCGGGCAGCGAGTTCACGCCGTTCCCGCCATTGATCAATTCCCGTGCCCGGGGGGACTTCCCCGGTCGCAGCCATGCCCGCAAGTACCTGGGCCAGCTGTTGCTGCTGTGGAGGGATGCCCTCGGACTCGTCCTGCTGTCGGCGTACCAACTCCTCGCCGGTGCGGATGCGTCGGACGATCCGGGCGGTGTCCGCCCGTGCAGCGGCAGTTAGGCGGTCCAGTTCGCCGGCCGAGTATCCGCCCTCCGGACTCGTCCTGGGCCCGGGAAGGCGCCTCGCGAACGCGTCGCGAGCCTCCATGGGGATCTAGTCCCAATGCCGCTGACTTTGGATAGGTCTTGTCTGTAGCGTGTGCCGCGGGAGGGGTGCTGGTGCCACGGGCTGGGCAGGTCAAGCCGCCGGTTGAGGAGCGGTTGTCGGATCGCATCGCGTTGGGTGTGTTGACGCGGGCGTTCCCGGCGGAGTTGGTCGATGAGGTTGTTGCTGAGACGGGCAGGGTTGAGTGTCGGAGTCGGTTGCTGCCAGCGCGGGTCGTGGTCTATTTCGTGCTGGCGATGTGTCTGTTCTCCGGGCAGGCGTATGAGGAGGTCGCGCGGCTGCTGACGGAGGGGCTGGCCTGGGCCGGCCGGTGGCGGGGCAGGTGGGATGTGCCCTCGACCGGGGCGATTTCGCGAGCGCGGGCCCGGCTGGGGCCGGAGCCGCTGCGGGCGCTGTTTGTACGGGTGTGCCGGCCGGTGGCGACGCCGGACACGGTCGGTGCCTGGTACCGGGGGCGGCGGGTGGTGGCGGTGGACGGCACCACACTGGATGTGGCGGACACCCCGGCCAACGACGCGTTCTTCGGACGCCCGGGGTCCGGGCGGGGTGAGAAGAAGGGCGCGTTTCCGCAGGTGCGGCTGGTGGTGCTGGCCGAGTGCGGCACGCATGCGGTCTTCGCCGCGGCTACCGGGGCGTGCACGGTGGCCGAGACGGTGCTGGCCGACACCCTGCTGCCGCGGCTTCAGCAGGGGATGCTGCTGCTGGCCGACCGCAACTTCCTCTCCTTCGACCGGTGGAAGGCCGCCGCCGGGACGGGGGCGGACCTGCTGTGGCGGGTCAAGTCCAACGCGGTGCTGCCCGTGTGCGAGCAGTACGCGGACGGCTCCTACCGTTCGGAGATCTACGCGGCACGGGACAAGCGCCGCGTGCACGGGCAGTTGGTGCGGGTGGTGGAGTACACCATCGCCGGCCACGAAGAGGCCGGCCCGATCCGGCTGGTCACCACGATCCTCGATCCCGAACAGGCACCCGCGCAGGAACTCGCGGCCCTGTATCACGAGCGGTGGGAAGTGGAAGGGGTGCTGGACGAGATCAAGGTCCACCAGCGCGGTGCGGACGTGGTTCTGCGCTCCAGATACCCCGAAGGTGTCGAGCAGGAGGTCTACGGCTTCCTCCTCGTCCACCACGCACTCCGCCAGGTCATGCACCAGGCCGCGGTCGAAACCGGAACCGACCCGGACCGGCTGTCCTTCACCCGCTCCCTGCGCGTTGTGCGCCGCCAGGTCCCCGCCCAGGCGGCTTTTTCCCCCTGAGCGCCTCACCGCCGCCTGGGACCGCGCCCTCGCCGAGATCACCCGCCACCTCCTGCCGGTCCGCAGACTCCGTGCCTTCCCCCGCGTCGTCAAGCGCAAGATGTCCAACTGGGGCCTCAAACGGCCTCAGCACCGCGACTGGCCCCAGCCTGCTGCCCCGCCCGCCGAAGCCGTCACCATTACCCCCGCCTCCAAGACCGCCCCGGCCAAGCGAAAACCGAAGGTCACGGCTTAAAACAGCGGCATTGGGTCTAGGCCATGGAACAACAGGCGCGCGGTGGCGCTTTCCGTTACATCGTTCAGAGGGCACCGATGGAGGCGGGCTGGTCCACGATCACCAGGACGGTGCCGAACTTCGCGGCCAGCTTGTCGAAGACGGCCCGCAGCTTCGGCTCGCTGTTGGGCAAGGGCTTGTCGAAGACCTTCTTCCCGGCCGGGGTCAGTCCGTGCCCGTGGTGGGTCGTCTTGCCGACGTCCAGGCCGAGGAACACGCCCACATCCTCGGTGCCGAACACCGCATCCCTCCTGGGGAGTTGATCCGTGCCGGCCTCGGCGTCGGTGTCGTACGCGCGCATCCACGTTATGCAGACCTGCCGCCCGCGAGCTGTCCGGCATTGCGCCGGACCGAGCGGTGGCCGGACCTCTGATCAGCGTCTCCGACGGCACCTCCCGGGCCCGGTGACACCACCCCCCAGGTCATCCGTTCGACAGGGGGCAAAAGTCATGCCGGGCCCGGAGGCCAGCGGCCCTCTTGCAGGACCGCGAAGAACATAACGGGGGAAAGCGGCGGCCGTTGACTTGGATCGCGACGGTGTACGGGCCGGGAGTGATCTTCGTGGTGGCCGTCGACCGCAGCTTGTGCGGCTTGGCCAGAAGGAGCGGCTGGCCGGGCTGGACGGTGTTGCGGTTGAGGAAGTAGACCTTCTCGCGCTGCTTGCCGGTGGGCGTGGTGGAGGAAATCACGAACATGACATCCACCGGGACGGCCACGGTGGCGGTGAGGGCGGCGGAGAAGCTGAGCACGTCGCCGTCGGCCAGCTCGGTGCGTTCCAGGACGAGAGGTGTCAGCTCCAGCGGTGCGTCATGCGGGTAGCCGAGGAAGGCGTAGGCGTCCGGCGAGCCCTTCTTGAGTCTGCTCCTCAGGGCCGTCCGGGCGATGAAGGCGAAGTGCTGGTCGGAGGTGCTGGCGGCCGCCAGTGCTCGTGCTCGGGGTTGAGAACGCGCAGGTTGATGAACGCGGCAAGGGCGGCCGGGTCGTGGGGCGTGGAGAACTTCAGCAGGGCCTTGGCGGGGGCACTGACGCCTCCGGAGCCGTCGCCGCTCCCGGTCGTGCTCTTCCCGCTCTCGTCCTTGGCTACGGGGCCTGGTGGTCGGTTCTGTGGCGGGGGCCGCCGTGCGGTGACGGCGGCCCCCGGTACTGTCGGGGTCAGGTGTTCCGGGTCCTCCGGCGGCGCACGGCGGTGTAGCCCACGGCGGCCAGGACTATCGCGCCGCCGCCGACGACTGCGGCAATGGTGCCGGTGCGGCTGAAGGAACCGGCCGCCTGCTCGCAGTACCGGTCGTTGTCGTCCTTGACCGTGATGGTCAGGTGACCCCGCTTGCCGATCGCTGCGGACTTCTCATGCTGCCCGGCGATGTCGACCGGGTAGCTTCCCGGCCGGATGTCGCAGCTGATGGTGCCGTAGCCCTCCCCGAAGCTGTTCTTCCGCATCTCCACGGTCACGTCCTTGGTGAACGCCGGAGACTTCACGGTGAAGCTGCCGTTGCCGTCCGCGGCCAGGGAGGTCAGGTCGACGTCGGACGTGACCACAACGGGTGCACCCTGCTGAAGGGGGCCGTCCGCGGTGCTGTCGCTGTCGTTTTCGCGGATGCTGATGCTCAGGCCCGGACCGTCCGCCGCCGAGGCTGTGTGAGGGCCCGTTAGGCCGATGATGGTCGCGGTGAGAGCGGTCGCTGCAGTGTGCAGGTACATCTCGCGTACCTCGCCTTCCTGAAAGGGGGGTTCAGCCGGCCTTGGGCGGCACGAGCAGGGTTTCACGGCCGAGGGTGGTGGAGGTGTCGGTGTAGAGGGTGGTCTCACCGTCCGACCAACGCACCAGCAGGTCGTCGGGCTCGCCCTGCGTGTAGGCGCCCGCGGTCATGACAGCGGCGTGGGTCCACAGTTGGTTAGAGGACACCATCCGGACTTCCGTTCCCACACCGGAGGGGCCCGCGTCGCGGTAGAGCGAGAGCTTGCCGTCCGACCAGCGCACTATCACGTCCCAGTTGGGGCCGCCGGTGAAATTGCCGGCGGTGAGGATCGTGGCGTCCTTCCAGGTGTCGTTGGGGTCCTTGAGCTTGTGCTCGTGGAGGAGGCCCCGGCCGTCGACGTCGGTGTAGAGGGAGAGTTCCCCGTCGACCCAGCGGACCATGAGGTCGTCGGTCCACTTGTTGTCGCTGTAGCGTCCGGCCGTGATCTGGATGGCGTTCCGCCAGGTGTCGTCGGGCTTCTGGAGCTGCGTCTCCTTGGCGAATCCGCCCTGGCCGTCGACGTCGGTGTAGAGGGTGACTTCGCCGTCCACCCAGACCACGACGAGGTCGGAGGAGTCGCTGCCGCTGAAGTCACCTCCGGCGATGACCTTGGCGTCCTTCCAGGTGTCGGACTTCGTGATCCTCTTCTCGCCGGAGAAGCCGCCCTTGCCGTCACCGGCGTAGAGGGTGACCTCGCCGTCCGTCCAGACCACGATCATGTCGGTCTTGCCGTCGCCGTTGTGGTCACCGGAGGCCATCTTCTTGGCGTTGGTCCACAGGCCGCCGCCGGTGGGGTACATGCTGTAGCCACGCGGGTATTTCTGCGGTTCGGTGTTGTTCTTTGCGGCGGCGTAGATCTCCAGGGCACGCTTGTCGTAGGTCACGGCGAAGGAGATGCGGTCGCTGTCGTTCTCCAGGCCGCCGCCGTAGTAGCCGCCGAGGTTGCCGATCACGGTTCCGCTGCCGGTCGTGGTGTTCAGGCCGGTGATCCAGGGGCTTCCGGAGGTGCCTCCGTAGAAGCCGCCGCACTCCATGCGCATCTGCCGGTAGCCGGGAAGCTGCCGGGTTGTGACGCCGGGCAGATGATCGGCCGCTTCTTCGGGTTGTGGCTTCCCGGGTAGCCGACCACGGTCACGTTCTGGCTGTAGTCGCCGTTCACCTGGCCGAGCTTGAGGGCGGCGCCGACAGCCTTCTGCAGGCTGTGGTTGCTGCTGTTGGTGCCTACCCGGGCGAAGGCGTAGTCCAGGTCGGAGTTGGCGTCACGGGTGGGCTTGTCACCCACCTTGTACCAGCGGGAGTCGCGGATCCACTTCTGCACCGGGAACCGGCCGTAGGGGGCGGGGTTCGTCGCCGCGCCGTCGTAGCGGGGCACGAACATGCCCTTGCTGCCGCCCGAGCAGTGTGCGGCGGTCAGGATGACGTTGCCCTGCGGGCTGTCGATGACACTGGCCGAGCAGAAACGCCCTTCCAGCTTGTCGCTGGCGGGGTCCCGTGTGTAGTGGAAGAAGGTGCCGACGGTGGGGACGCCTCCGAAGTAGTGGCCGTCATTGGCGGCTGCCGCAGCCGACAGGCGTGCGGCGGGCTTCCAGCCGGCGGGCGCCTCGGGGCGGGGAGAGTCCGGTGTGGCTGCGGCCATCCGCTCGGGTGTCCAGAACTCCTCGGCCGCTTCGCTCGTCCACTGGTCGTCTTCGACCGCATCGTCATCGTCGGCGGAGGGTGCGGGCGTAGACGGTGTAGTAGAGGGCGCCGAGGGTGCAGAGGGTGTGGGTGTTGCCGACGTGGAGGGTGCGGAGGGATCCGACGGCGTGGAGCGTGCGGGGCTGGTGGAGGGTGCAATCGGGGGAGGGGTGTCTGCGATGGCGGGCGTGGCAGTTGCCAGGACGAGCGCACCGGCTGACATCAGTAGCTTATGTATTCGGGTTATGCGCATGTTTCCTCAACATGTATGGAGCTCTTGGCATGCTGGTGGTCCCTTACGGGCGGCCCAGTCGGCTTGACACACGCCGGACTCGACACTGGCAAGCCCGACTGCGGGCACGGTGGTAGTTGGGTCCGCGGCAGCGGCAGACGCTTCGTGCGGTCGCGACCGCGACGACTGCGCCGTTCCAGCCGTTACTTCAGGGAGAGCTTGTTTCCCCGGTCATCCGATCCGTTTTGATCGAAGCGCGGCGCCGACGGCAACCGCGCCCGCCGCAGCGGGCACGCACTGGTACCTGGTCATGAGCCCCCGTTCCGCTAGCCGTGGCCGGACGGGCGAGTTGGTCAGACTCCCCCGTGCTCCAGCCCGGCATGCATGTCCTCGGCAGATCACTGCCGACCTTGATCCAAACCTACCTCTTATGTGCGTATCTCAGCTTGACTCTGTCGGGGATCTTGGTGTCGTCTGCTCAGTCTCTGGTGGACCGCCAAGACCTCGGCCGGGGGATCCCGTGCTGGTCCAGGAAGTTCTGGAAGGCGGTCGGCGGCCGGGACGAAGGTGCTTCTCATGTCGGCGGCCGTCGGCTGAGGCGCTCGATGTTCGCGGCGATGGCTGTGAACACGTGCTGTAGGTGGGCTTTCTGCTGTCCCCGGTGGCGGCAGCGGCGCATGCCGTGTCCGTGGGCGAGCTCGTTGATGGTGCCTTCCACTCCGGAGCGGACCGCATAGCGGGCCTGCCATTCGGGTGTCTGCTGCTCGGCGCGGACTCGGAGTTGCAGGTCACGGAGTTCTCGCGGGGGAAAGCCCACGCTCCGGGCGCTGTCGGCGGTGGTCGTGCAGCGGGTGCGGACCGGGCAGGGGCGGCACTGGCTCTTGGTGAACCGCGCCACGATCAGAGGTGCCGCGGTGGGCGAGGAGGTCGGATAGGGGCCGTGCCAGCCCGCGCTGGCCTCGCCCTGTGGGCAGGTGACCTGCCGCCGGTCGAAGTCGATGTGGAAGTCGTCGCGGCCGAAGCCATCGTTCTTTTGCAGTGCTGGCGGGTGGAGTTGACCGGCACCGGCCCGGTGACCGTGACCTGGTGTTCCCGGGCCGCCTGCTCCAGATGGACCAGGGAGGTGTAGCCGCCGTCGACCAAGTGCTCGGCCGGCAACAGCCCGCGGCGCTTCAGCCGGATGTGGATGCCGGGCAGAGCCTTCGCGTCGTAGCCAGTGGCGTCGGTGGTGGCCACATCCGTGATCACATTGACGTCGTCGGGATCACAGGTCTCGGTGAGATGCGCGACGAACCCCTTCCAACGGGTGACATGTCCGCGGCGCGCATAGCGGGCCGTCGGATCGTAGGGCGAGACGACTGCGACGGCCGAGGGCGGCAACCCGCCGTCCTCGGCGGTGCGCCAGCGCAGACGGCCGGCCCCGTCGCGGTAGTAGTTCTGCACCATGATCTGCCGCAGGGCCTGGACCCGGGGACCGGACAGGCGATCCGCCCCATGCTCTCCGACGAGCTCCAGCAGCCGGACGGCGTCGCCGCCTGTGGCAAGGATCCTGGTCTTGGGCGGGTGGGATTCTTGCCCAGACGGACCGGACGGCCGTAGCGGCGCCCCCACTCCTCGTCGACCAGGTCGGCCAGCAGGTGCGGAGCTGCGCTGGCCAGCTCTTCCAGCGCGGCGCGGACGGCTTCGGTGACCAGTTCCAGCCGGGTCAGGTCGCGCACCGCGGCCAGGACGTGGGTGGAGTCCGTGCGCTGGGTGGTGCGCTCGCGGACGAGACCGGCCTCCTTCAGGCGCGCGAGCGCGAGGTCGAGGAGACGGTCGGCTCGGCCGCCTTCGGTGAGACGGTCGCGGAAGTCGGCCAGCACGCTGTGGTGGAATCCGGGAGCGTCCAGTTCCATGGCCAGCGCGTACTTGAAATCGATGCGGCAGCGAACCGCCTCGGCCGCCTGCCGGTCCGACAGACCGAGCAGGAACTGCAGCACACAGACGGTGGCCAGCGGGGCGGGCGAGAGCCCCGGGCGGCCGTCGCGCGGGTACCAGTCGGCGAAGTCCTCATCACGCCACAGCCCGCCCAGGTGGTCTCTCACCCACATCGCCGTTGTACCGCCTGGGTTGCTCGCTCGCGCCATCTGCACGGTCAGAGACGGGACTTGCTCACCAGAACGGACGTGGAGCGACAACGGACACCTCGACAACTGCATCGGTTCTTGAACAGAGCCGAGCATGCTCGTTGATCATGCTGCCCCGCCGGGGATCCCCAAGATCCCCGACAGAGTCAGCGTCGGTTCGGGAAGGGGCCGTCGGAAAAGGACCCGAACCACGGGCACCTCGTCGGCGGCCTACTTCACCCGGCGAGAGGCCCGCAGAAACGGACCGGTGGCAACACCGGCACCGCGCTGCGGGCCGACTCAACCACCTCGGCGCCCAGTTGCGCTTCACCGACCTCGACGGGCTGCGGCTGACCTGCTTCGCCACCAACACCAAACGCGGCCATCCCGCCGACCTGGAACTGCGTCACCGACGCCCGGCCCCGCTGCGAGGACCGCATCCGAAACGCCCGCGACACCGGCCTGCGCAACCTGCCCTGCACGCCGCCGCGAAGAACCAGATCTGGCTGGAGATCGTCCAGCTCGCCCTCGACCTGCTGGCCTGGATGCGATGCTCTGGCGCTGAAGCCGTGACCAAGGCCCAGCACCCGGTAGTCACGGAGCCTTGCGGCAGCCGTCTTGAGTGGCGAGCCAGTCCGTAGCCGTCGTCAACACTTGGTCACGTTCTTGTGCAATCGGGACATTCACGTCGGGGGCTATGGGCCCGTTGTAAAGGTGCCCGTTCCGGTCAGCTTCGCGGGCCACGGTCAGGATGACCAGCGCGCCGTCGGAGAGCCGGTACGGGGCGTTCGCGGTAGGGACACCGGCGGTCGGCTGCCCAAACGTGCGGGTGTTGGAGCGGCCTTGGAACGCGATGGTGACTGCTTCCGCGGCGCTCGAAGTCCTCCGGCTGGTCAGCACGGCCACCGGCGGCATCGGCCGTGCGAGAGACGGGGCGGAGCCCCATTCGTCCATGTACTGGCGGGGGGTGCCGTTCTCGATCGTCCATGGAGCCTTCTCGCCGTCCGCGTAGACAGCTTCGCCGACCGTCCCGTCCCCGAGGATAGGCCCCACGGCGGCGAGCGGCCCCCACATGTCTCCGCCGCTGTTGCTCCGCATGTCGATGACCCAGCCACAGCTGCCCTGTTCGTCGAGCGCTCTGACGGTCGAGCGCGCCGAGCGGACGTACGGGGCTGCAATGCGGTCGGACGGGACTGGCGGGAGCATCAGATAGCCGATGGCACCGGCGAGGTGGCGGCCTTCGGGGAGCATCAGGTCGTCAGCCGGCGTGTTCAGGGCTTGGGACGCCTCCTGGGGGTCGAAAAAGGTGCTGTGCCGGTCGTCTAGATCCCTCAGCGCCTGCCGGATCGCTCCGTAGGTCTCGGCAGGTGTCCGTGCCTTCTGCGCGTGAGCAACGGCGTCCCGACGAACCTTCGGCCAGTCCACGTCTGCTGTGACAAGGGAATGCTTCTCCATCACATCCAGCGCGGAAGTCAGGTAGGCGCTTGCCTTCGGCGTCATCCCGCTTGCCGTCTCGACATCACCTTCGGCGGTGCATCCCGCCACCGCCAGTGCGGCAGCAATGGCGGTGGCCTTGGTCAAACCAGATATTCGGCCTCTTTTCGTCACCCTCACGGCACGTTCCTGATCTGATAGTGGTGATGCACGCCCGATCGATCCCACCCGCTGGAGGACTTTGCCGCAGGACCACCCGCGCCCCGCCAGGCATTTATAGTTCAATCAGGCGGCGCGAGGCCAACGGGCCCTGACCCCGGGATGTTGGACACGGGGTCATGCGGTTTCGGAAAGTGTAGTTGAGGGTGCGAAGAGGGCGTTCTCGTAGGCGATCGGGGAGCGTTGTCCGAGGCGGGAGTGCCGGCGTCGGGTGTTGTGGGCCTTCGCGCCCTTGAGCGTCTCCCTCTTCATGGACGCGTTCCAGCTCTCCGCGGCGGCGTTGTTCGCGCTGCTGCCGACCGCGCTCATGCTCCTTCTCACGCTGGCTCGTTCGCAGGCTCCGGCGAAGGCAGCACTCGCCCAGTACGCGTCGAAGGAGTTCGCCCAGGTCTGCTCGGCGCTCGGCGTGACCAGATCGCGCGGCGCGGTGGGCACGAGCGCGGACAACGCCACCGCGGAGAGTCTGAACGCGACCATGAAACGCGAGACACTCCAGGGCCGGAAGCGGTGGAACGGGGCCCGTGAGGCCCGCCTCGCGGTCTTCCGATGGGCGACCCGCTACAACACCCGCCGACGGCACTCCCGCCTCGGCCAGATCAGCCCGATCACCTACGAACAGCGATCAACTACGCTGGCCACCGCCGCACGACAACCGGTGTCCACGATCAAGGGGAAAGCCCCGCGGGCTCCCGTCGGCGTCGATGAAGCGCAGCTGGGCGACGGGGTGCGGGCGTTCCTTGCGGACGATCAGCCGCATGCCCTTGGGCCAGCCGGCCAGGACGTCGCCGGCGAGCTCGGCGACCCAGGCACCGTCACGGATCTCGCCGCCGGGGCGGCCGGCCGCCCCGGGGGCCGCGTCGCTGCCGGTTGGCGACCTGGTCGGCCGCCACCAACCGCTTCGACAAGCTGGCCGCTCGCGCATCGCATCCTCAAGTTCTCCTCAGAGTATGATCATTTGATTGTCCTGGACATGCCCTGACCCTCGTGTTCAAGTACTCGATCATCGATCGCCACGGGGGGCGGTCCACCGGAAAGGTGTCACATGAGTATCGGTTTACGGCGCGCTGCGACCGGCGCTGCTACTGCTTTGCTTCTCTGCTTCGTGACTGTAGGTAATGTTTCCGCCGCAGGGTTGCCGACCGGCGACGACAGTGCGATATCCGCTGACCAAACGACGGACATCAACGACAGACAGGTCTGGGAGGACGCCGCTGATCAGCCACTTCCCGAGAAGGCAGCGTCCGCGTGTGACCAGCCGTCCACCTGGTACACCATCACGTCGAAGAAGGCCTACCACGTTCCTTCTTGGTGGAACGGCACCAAGTACAAGGACGGTCCGGGCGGCACCATATCCGTGTCCGTTACCAAGACCGGCACCATTTCTGCCGAATTTTCAGCCAGCGGAGAGTGGTCGGCCGGGGCGATCCTCGCGAAGGCCAAGACCACCATCAGCGTCAAGATCGGTGCCAGTGTCGCTGTCGCCATCGGTCACAACTACTCCCATGACATCAGCCGGAACAAATACGGCCACCTGCAGTACGGCTCTTGGGGGTACAAGGTGACCTGGAAGCGGTACCGTTCCGCTGGCGGGAGCAGCTGTGGTGGCGTCGAGATCGCCCATGGGTCTGCGACGCTGCCCACGTCCGAGACTGGCTGGAAGTACTGGGAAACCTCGGTATGACCTATTCGAGCCCGAGAGCATGGCTTGCCGGATGCGCCGTGGCGTCATCAGTATTCATGCTCACCTCGTGCACGTCCGGCAGCACCGACGATAATACCTCCAAAGATCACTCGCCGCCCTCTGCGAGTGGGTCGCAGGAGGCAACAGGGGCGTCAGAGAAGAAGCTCACTGAGCAGGCCCAAGCGGCCCTGGCCGCCGTACACAGCGGGAAGATGGTCGAGGCTGGCGCGGAGCGGGTGGCCGACGGCATCCACACAGAACCGAGCCTGAGCGAGGGCAAGGCCTACAGGCTCAGCCTGGTGTGCGCTGGCAACGGCAGTGCGCAGTTGACTTTCACACCGGCGAGCACCGGTATAGAGACCAAGGTGCCGTGCGATCAGTCAGTGGTCCAGCAGCGGATCACTGTGCATAAGCCGGTACGCATTGATGTCGACGGCGCCAAGGGGTCGAGCGGCGTGATCGCGTGGCGGATCGCCGCCATCTGATCTGGGATGCGAGCGCCCCCAGCACGGCTGCTGGGGGCGCTCTGTTCGTACGGCAGCAAATACAGAGACAACCTCAGCGACCGACCTTGACCTGAGGTTCCCCCGTTGCGCGGGAGGGGGACTGATCAGCTGGTCAGAGCGGGTTGATGGGTGTTCAGGTTCGCTTGTTCGGTCGTCAGCTGCTCGGTGTAGTGCGTCTCCTCAAACTCGATCGGACTGAGGTAGCCGAGCCGTTCCTGGGTGCGGCGGGAGTTATAGAAGCCGTCGATGTACTCGAAGAGCGCGAGGTTCGCCTCGGCACGTGTGGCGAAGACGCGCCCCCGCACGCACTCGGTCTTGATCAGCATCCACAAATTTTCTCCGCGAGGGCGTTGTCGTACGAGTCCCCGACAGAGCCCATGGATGCCTCAACTCAAGCCCGTAGCAGGCGGGTTGTGAGCTTGATAGATGTGTACTGACAGCCGTGACGCTCTACGGTGCGGGTTCGTAGACGACGGTGGTGCTGGGGCAGGCAGGCGAGCTGGGTCAGCGCGGCAAGTTCGTCCACGTCAGCGGTCAGACCCCAGCGCTTCTTCGTGCCCACCCACTCGGACAGGTAGCGGCAGGTCACCTCGGCGTTCGGGAGCCATTCCGCGGGGTCCTTGTCGGCCTTCGCGCCGTTCGAGCCCGCCGACACCGCGACCAGGGAGGTCGCGGCACCGAGGTCGTTCGCGTAGGCCTCGCGCCGGGCCGCAGTCCACTGCGACGTCCCCGAGTCCCATGCTTCGGCGAGGGGAACCTCGATCCGGTTCCTTGTGTCCTCGGGCAGGGCCAGGACGTCGGCCTGGTCCACGGGCCGGTGTGATCAATGCCGGCAACGCTCATTCCCTTCACCTCCTGCTCCGACAGCTACTGACAGTGTGACCCGGCAGGGGTGCCGCTGTCAGGCTGCCTCGGGCTGCAACGTCTCCGTTCGTGAGGTAGTTCGTCGTGACGGCGGGTGAAGGGCCTTGGGGCGCACCGCACGGTGGCCCCGGACCGGGCCGGGTCCGGGGCGCGACGAAGGGTGCGGGCCCTTCGGTGTGTGAGTGTCAGAGGGCGCCGACGAGTTCTTCGATCTGGTCGGCGAGGCGGGGGTCGGGGTGTGTGAAGCGGCCGAAGCCGACCCCTTCCACCTCGTCGACCTTCAGCTGGCTTACCGCCGCGCGCAGTGCGGCGCTGGGTCGGTGGAGACGTTGTGCGGAGCCTTTGGTTGGCCGGAAGGCGGAGCTGATGCGGGCGTCGGTGAGGGTTGCGGCTTGGTAGGCCCAGTGGTCGGCGTCGCGCAGTTCGCCGCGGCTGATGTGGAGCAGGTGGAGGCAGTAGGCGGCGGTGGCGTTGCCGGCGCCTGCGGAGAACTGCCACCAGAACTGGGCGGCGGTGGGTTCGTCGGCGAGGCTGAGGAGGCAGGCGAAGTAGAGGGCGCCGTCGGAGTCGATGCCTTCGTGAGCGAGTTTGGTCAGGTGTTCGGCTGCGTCGACGTGGTGCAGGAGTTGGGTGGACAGGGCCTGCAGGTCTTTCTCCGCCTGGTCGTGGGGGAAATGGCCGGCGGGGGCGGGGACGGCGCCGATCAGGGTTTCGGTGGCGTCGCGGACGATCTCCTGCTTGAGGTCGGCGAGGTCATCGTCGGTGAACGGGTCGGGCAAGGCGGCTTCGGCCAGGACTTCGTGGATGCTGCGCGGCACGGTGTTACTCCTTTTCCTCGTCGGCAGCCGGGTTCAGTGACAGGCCGAGCTTGGTGGCGATGCGTTCTCGGGCCAGGCGCCGGTGCGAGCGGACGGTGTCCGGCTTGATGCCCATGATGTTGGCGATGCGGGATGAGCGGTAGCCCAGGACGTAGTGGAGCACGATGACGTCGTACTGACGCTCGGGCAGGGACGCTATGGCGGTGTAGAGGCCGAGGGCGGATTCCATGACCTCGAACTGGCAGCGCATCGCATCCAGCGTGGCGCGCGCGGCGTGCTGGAAGGCGGCGGTCTGCACCATCTGCGAGGAGCCGGCGCCGGTCAGGCACAGGTGGGTTTCGACGCGTTGCTTGAGGAGCCTGAACGCGTACGCCTCAGGGCTCTCGGCCTTGAGTACGTTCGCCCAGTTCAGCGCCAGGTGGGAGTAGCAGCGGCGGACTACAGCCTTGGCTGCTGCCTTGTCTCCGAGCATCGTGTGCGCGTAGCGCAGGTGCGCTTTGGCGTAGAGGTCGTAGAAGGCCTCCAGGGCCGGCGGCATGACGTACTGCACGCCGGTCAGGTCGTTGAGGTATTCCTCGAAGGCGCTCGGCAGGGTGAACGGGGCCTCGCCCGTCCCGTCCGCGTCCTCGGGTGACGGCATGACGTCCATGCTCAGAGCTCCTCGTCCCGGGAGGCGGCCGGCGCTGCGGTGCCGCGGGAGACGTTCTCCAGCAGTCCGGCGGCGCCCATCCGTACCCCGGCGCTGAGCAGCCGCCGCGTCAGGGCGCGGACGTCGGGGGCGAAGACACGCAGCGCGGTGACCATCCCCAGCACAGCGAGCAGATCGTTAAAGGTCACAGGTCCTGTCCTCGTAATCCTGCGGGCGGCACCCAACTCCCTTGCCCATTGGTGCCGGAGGACCGGAGGTCCTCAAACTCAGGATTTCGGATCAGGGCGGGCAAACGCGTATCGCGAGTGCGATCAATTTCAACGCAAAGTGATCAACTAATTACACAAAGGAGTAGACCACTTCACAGGGCTATCGCCCGGTTACGCTCCGTGGGCAGGCTGACCAGCAGGAACGCCACCCTGCCCAGGCCCCACGAGTACCGCAGCCCATCACGCGAACCGACACCACCACATGACCCAGGTGACCCAACTCACAACAGAGCAGACCTTGTTGTGATGCTGGCACCGCGGCGAACGGCCTCCAGAGGGACTCAGCGCGATCAACGCTCGGTCCCCGCGCCCACGTGGCGCTGTCGCCGAACGCAGCCTGGTCGGCCGGGCAGACCGGTCCCGGGCTCAGGAGAGCAGGTCGGTTTGCGTTCCAACGCCGCATTGTTCGGCATGGTGGTAGGCGAGCCAGGCAAGGGCGAGGTCCTGCCAGGGAAGCCCGCGGATTGATGGCGGAAGTGGGTGTCGCAGACCTACGTCTGGGACACCCACCGTCGCGTGCCTACCCCCGGCCGTGATTGCGGCGGCGGAGCACGGCTTGCCACGCCTGATCGGCGATGGTCCCGGTCACCAGAGCTCCGACGGCCGCGATGTACCACGGCAGGTCCAGGACGATGCAGGGGACGATCGCGGCGGCGAGAGCGATCAGATTCAACCACCACGGCGTACGTACGATCACGAGGGCACCTCTCTGGCAGCGTCCGTCTACTTGCAGTTCTTCGCGCTGACCTTGGTCAGTTTCTTGTTGGACGGTGCGATCTTGGTCTGGTAGCACCCCAGGGGTGAGAGCTTCCAGTTGCTGATCTGCTTGAGCCACTTGGCAAGGTTCGTCCAGGCATTCACGCCCACTGCGCCGCAGACCATCTTGCCGATACCGGTGATCTTCGCGGGAAGCTTGGCCACGGTGCAGCTGTACAGCCAGCCGCCCCAGCCCGCGGCGACTGCCACCTGGCCGTATGCCTTCCACTCGACGCCCTTGGCGTTGACGTAGATGCCCCAGCCGAAGGTGAGCTTCGGGTCGGCGACCACGGGGAAGGCGGTGGTGCTGGTGAAGTCGACCACCTGGATGAGCTTGCTGCCCTCGATGCGGTACGACGTGGGAACGTCGTTGCCGTTGGCGTCCCGGGCCCAGGGGGCGTCGATGAGGCCATGGGTGACGGCGTTCTCGTCCGTGCCGGAGGAGACCAGGACGGTGTCGCCGTCGAAGGGGGTGAGGGTAGCGCCTGCGGGAAGTTGCATGGCGGAGGTGTACTCGTGCGGGGCGGTGGCGTTCTTGATGATCTGGAAGGTGCGGGCGCCGCCTTCAAGGGTGGGTTGGGCGACCGTGTCGACCGGGCCGCCGGGGTTGGCGTAGACGACGTTGCCGTTGAGGGCGACGCCGCGCGGCTGGGCGGTGGGCAGGCCCATCGCCATGCTTCCGCGGTCGGTGGACTGGACGCTGATGGCGTCGCTGGTGCCCCAGGGGACGCCGACCGTGTTCGTTCCGGTGTCGGCAATGGCCGCGTAGGTGCTGTCGCTGGTGGTCGCCGGGGCGACGTCCGCGGCGTCGAGGGCCGTGTTGAGCGTGGCCAGTGCCTTCATCTCCGGCGTTATCTGCATGCCGGTGTCGACGGTGAAGGTGATGGGCTCGGACCAGCCGTTGCTCCAGTGGGTGCCGTCGTCCGTGGTGGTACGGAACGAGTACGTCTTGCCGTTGAGCAGCTTGCCCGCCGGAACGACGACCTTGGAGGTCTCACCGGTGGGCACGGGCTCCGCGACAACGCTCGTGACGACCTGGCCGGTGGCCAGGTCGGTGATCTGGTACGTACCGCGGACCATGTCGTCGTTGTTGGAGTCCTCGGGCGTAAAGCGCAGGGTGGGCGTCGTGGAGTTGACGCGATAGATACCGCCCTGTGTGTAGAACGGCGGTCCGGCCTGCAGGTTGGTGCCGGCCTTTGGACGGTAGTTGTAGCTGACCGTCAGCTGTGGGATCTGCCCGGCGGTCGACTCGGAGGAGTAGAAACGCTTCCAGGCGTAGGTGTCGGACTCGTTCGCGGCCTTCAGGGCGATGTGGCCCGTCTCCGCCTTGGCGCTGGACCAGGTCTGGGCCAGCGAGGTGACGTCCGCATTGACCCAGCCCGCGTTGTTACAGGTAGTACCGCGCGTCTCGGTCGACGTGGCGATCTTCTGGAGCCGTGCGGGCTGGTTGCTCCAGCGGGTGGTGGTGTCGGCACCATTGGCCGCCCACACCTCCCACGGGCGGGTCTCGCACGACCAGGAGTGGTAGTTGTACATCGACAGCTTCGCGCTGCTGACCAGCGCGTCGGCGAAGACCGAGGTGTCCCACGTCATGTACGAACGGGCGATGCGCTTGCGCGTCTTGGCCGTGTCCGCATAGTCGCCGGGCCAGCCGAGCTTGAGGTCGGTCGACGCGGACTGGTCGGTAGTGTCGCCATCCTGGACGAACGTGTCGAACAGGGTGCCCAGGGCATCGGTGGCCGGGTCGATCGTCACCGGGTACGTGGTGGCCGGGTCGGACAGGAAGCCGGAGTCCGGAGCAAGGGTGAGCTCAACCGTGTCGCCGTCCTGGGTCACGGACATCGGCACCCGCGCGGAGTTGGTGCGCTCGCCGGAGCGGGGATCAACCTGTGCATCCCACATCATGGGGGCAGGCACGGTGGCGACTTCCTCGCCGGACTTCTTGTCCGTGAAGGAGACCGATCCGTCCTTCTGCTGTGCCGCGCTGATGCCGGGCAGCGTCAGCGGCACAGTCCAGGGAGCCTTGGCATCGGCAGGCCTGTCCTTGAGGACGAGGAACTGCTCGAATCCCGTGCGGGTGGCGTCGACGACGAGGTCGGCGCCGGGCACAGCCTGCGGGTAGACCGCCTTGTGACCGCTGACGGTTGGGGCAGGCAGGCCGCCCTTCCACTGCACGGCCATGCGCCTGCTGCCCACGCCGAACGTGATCAGATCACGGTTGGCCGAGTCGGGCGCGGTAGCTGCGGCGGCGACCGAACGCGCCTTGACGCCGCCGGGCCCGGCCAGCCGCAGTTCCTGCGGGTGGGCCTTGGCGGCCACGCTGCCATCCGGACGGCGGGCCAAAGTGGCGTCGACATCCACCCAGTTGCCGTTGCGCAGCATCCGGATGGGACCCGAACTGAGCGTCGTAACGAGCGTTCCGTCCGGGTCCGCCCAGGTGGTGGAGGACTCGGTACGGCGCTCCAGAACCTCCACTCGCCGGTTGCCGGCCTTGGCCGCGAGGATGGCCGCCTCCGGAGTATTCGCCTCAGTAACGGCGCCCGGCCTAGGCGCCTTCGCAGCGATTTCCCCCGCCACTGCGGACGTGCTGCTCGGGGCCGCCAGGGCGGGCGCGGTGGAACCGAGGAGGGCCAACGAGGTGAGGGTCGATATCCCGCAGACGGCGAATACACGCAAGGGTATTCGGCCTCTACGGCCCCGCGTAGTGCGTGCGGGCTGGTCACTGTTCATTTACGGAGTGGTCCGATCCGTGCGTGAAGGAAATGCGAGTTCCCGCAAGTTACCCCAGTCACACGAGAGCGGCTTCATGGGCTGCACTACCGCAGAGGATCGGCCCTCACCGCCCTGCACCACGTCAAGGCCCGAGAAGCATCCCGCCGGCCGCCGCCGTGTCGCGCTCGCGGCCGAGAACCGGTTGGAGGCAACTGCCACTGTTCGAGCAGGTTCCACGTGACTACGGCCGACTCGACCCAGCCGCTGCCGACCTGGCCAGCCCTTGGCTGGCCTGGGCGAAGCACCTCGCCGACCAACTCGCCGAGGCCCGGGGCTGGGGACGCGGCATCCGCTTCGCTGTCAACCGCGGCCTGGCCATCGTGCTCACCGGATACACCGAGGGCGACGTCATCCGCCACAGCGAGATATTCACCCCGCTCCGTGCCCTCGACCTGCGGGTTGGCCATGTCATCACGGTCCTGGAGGAGATGGGGATCTTCCTGGACGACGGGACCATCCCCGCGGGTGCGGGGAGCAGACTGCGTGACCTGCAGGCCCCGGCCCACCAGTTCGTCGATCAGCTGACCCTCCACGGCCTTCGCAGGCACGGTCACCGTCAGCTCGACGGGGACGCGCTCGGTCATGTCTGGTCATCGATGTGGGGGTGCGCCGTTCGTTCATGCCGCTCACCCCGCACTTCCTGGGCTGGTGTAGCCGAGGGTTTTGAGGTCGGCGGAGCGCTGCCCGGCGGGCTGCAGGTCTGCCCACGGGTGCAGTTCGGCTCCGGTCTCCTGCGCGATGGTGCGCCGCGGCGCATCGGCCCTGGCCGCATGTGTCGCGGGGGTGGGGGTGGCGTCGGGGCCGAGGAGGCGGTGGACGGCTTCGGGTCCGTGGTCGCGGCGGGCGGCGGCGAGTTCGTCGAGGTCCCAGACCATGGAGCCGGTGATCGTGTTGCGGCCGCCGCGGCGCTGGATGGTGCCGCGGACCAGGAGCAGTCCGCTGTGGAAGATCGTGTGGGCGCAGGCGTCGTGGCTGTCTTCGAAGAAGGCGAGGTCGAGCATGCCGGATCCGTCTTCGAGGGTGACGAAGATGATGCGTTTGCCGCTGCGGATGGGCGGGGTCTGGGTGGAGGCGCGTACGCCGGCGACCAGGACGCGCTGGCCGGGGTGGAGTGCGCGGAGGTGGGCGGCGTCGGTGGCGCCGAGTTCGCGCAGCAGTTGATGGTGGTGGTCCATCAGGTGCTGGGACACGTCGATGCCGAGGATCTGGAGTTCCGAGTTGAGGGTTTCGCGGCTGGTCATCTCCGGGAGTCCGGCGGTCTGTCCGGTTGCGTCGCTGTCGGTGTGGAGGGGGAGCTGTCCGTCGTCGAGGGGGCGGCCGCGGTACTGGCGGTGGAGTTCGGTGATGTTCAGGAGCAGGTCGCGGCGGGTGAGGGGGCCGCGGAGCGTGTCGAGGGCGCCGATGGTGACGAGGCGTTCTGCGGTGGGCCGGTTGGGGCGGGCGCGCTGCCACAGGTCGGACAGGGAGGTGTAGGGCTGGCCGGCGGCGATCCGGGCGACCTCAGTCTCGGTGATGCCGCGGATGCCGGACAGGGCCAGGCGTACTGCCCAGGTGCCGTCGGGGGCCTGTTCGATGGTGTGGACGTTCTTGGAGTGGTTGATGTCGACGGGCAGTACGGGGACGTTGTGGCGGCGGGCGTCGGCGACGATGACTCTCTTGGGCCACATGCCCGGGTCGTGTTCGAGCAGGCCCGCGTACAGGGCGGCGGGGTGGTGGGCCTTGAGCCAGGCGGACTGGAGGGCGGGGACGGCGAAGGCGACGGCGTGGGCGCGGCAGAAGCCGTAGGCGCCGAAGGCCTCCAGGGTGTCCCACACCTTGTCGAGCACGTCTGCGGTGTAGCCGCGGGCGGTGGCCTCTTTCAGGAACCAGGCGCGGACCTGGGGCATCCGCGCGGCGTCCCCGAGGGCGCGGCGGGCGATCTCGGCCAGTGCGCGGTCGCAGCCGGTCAGGGTGGCGAGGATGTCGATGATCTGTTCGTGCCAGATCACCACCCCGTAGGTGTCGGCCAGGACTGGTTCGAGGTCGGGGTGCGGGTATTGAGGGGCTTTGCCGTGGCGTGCGGCGATGTACTGCTCCGGCATCCCGCCGGCCACCGGGCCCGGCCGGAACAGGCTGATGTCGGCGATGACGTCCTGGACGTTGCGCGGCTGCAGCCTGCTGAGCAGGTCCATCTGGCCGGGTGACTCTAGCTGGAACAGGCCCAGGGTGTCGGAATCCTGGATCATTTTGAAGGCGAAGTAGTCGTCCAGCGGTACCTGCTGCGGGTCATCCAGGTCGATGCTCTGGCCGGTGGTGCGCTGGATTTCGGCGGTGGCGTGCGCCATCGCGGACTGCATGCGTACTCCGAGGACATCCAGTTTGATCAGGCCGAGGTCTTCGACGTCTTCCTTGTCGGCCTGGACCATCGGATACCCGCCGGGGGTCGGCTGGACCGGCAGCCGGTCGAGCAGCGAGGTGTTCGTGAGGATGACGCCGCAGGGGTGCATGGCGATACCGCGGGGCAGGGCATCGAGGCCTTCGGCGAGCTCGAACATGAGCCGGAACGGCGCCGCCTGAGCGGCGAGCTGCTTCAGTTCGGGCAGTTCGGCGAGGGCGGCGGTGATGTCGCAGGCCCTGATGTGCGGGAACGACTTGGCGATCCTGTCGACGTCCGCGGGCGGGATGCCGAGGGCGAGGCCGGTGTCGCGCAGGGCGTGCCGGGCGCGGTAGGTCTCCGGCATGCCGGTGACGGCGACCCGCTCGAGCCCGAACCGGTCGATGATTTTGTCGTAGACCTCGAGGCGTCGGGCGGACTCGACGTCGATGTCGATGTCGGGCAGCGATGCGCGGCGTACCGACAGGAACCTCTCGAAGAGCAGCCGGTGGTCGAGCGGGTTGGCGGTGGCGATCATCAGCGCGTGATTGACCATGCTGCCCGCGCCGGAGCCGCGCGCGGCAACCCGGATGCCCATCTCCCGTACATCGGCGACGACTTGGGCGACGGTCAGGAAGTAGGTGTCGTAGCCGAGCTCGGCGATGACGGCGAGCTCTTGCTCCAGGCGCCGACGAGCCGTGGTGTCACGGTCGAGGCCGCGGCGGGCCATGCCCGCCTCGCACCGCTGGCGCAGCAGACGGGATGCCTGGCCCGCTCCCCCGCCGGCGCCGACCACTTCCGGCTCGGGGAAATGGGCGGAACCCAGACCCAGGTCCGCGACCGGATCGAGCACGCACTGCGCCGCTGCTGCTTCTGTGTCGGCGAGCAGCCGGCCGGCCCGCTCCTCCCCCGCGCCGGCCGATTCGGCGATACGGAAGGCGGCCGCGGCCATCGCTGCGGGGGCCTTGAGCCAGCGCTCCCCCGAGTCCAGGCGGCGCCGGTCGATGGGGCGCAGCAGCCGGGCCGCGTCCAGGACGTCGGCGAGCCGGTGCTGGCCGGGATCGGCGTAGCGGGCGGCGTTGGTCAGGACCGCGGGGATCCCGGCCTGGTCGGCCAGGCCGAGGGTGCGGGCGGCCAGCCGCAGCGAGCCGGGGCCGGTCCCGGACAGGCCGTGCCACACGACCTCCAGCCGCAGCGACGGCCCGAACAAGTCGCGCCAGGGGGCGAGCAGCCGTTCGGCGACATCGGGCCGGCCTGCGGACAGAGCGCGCACCGGTTCGGACACAGGGCCCAGCAGGACGGTCAGCCCGCTGCCGGCGTGCTCGCGCAGCGCCTCCCAGGACACGGCCGGCTTGTCGCCGTGCGGCTGCCGGTGCGCGGCAGTCGTGAGACGGCACAGCGCCGCCCATCCTGCGGCGTTGTGGGCGAGGACGGTGAAACGCAGCGGCGGCTCGAGGACGTGGGCGCCACCGCGCGTTGGGGTGCGCCGGCGCTGCGCACGGGCCGGGGTGACCGGGTCGATGGCCAGGTCGACGCCGAAAATCGGGCGCACGCCGTGTTCGGCCGCGGCCTTCGCGAAGCGCACGACGCCGGTGACAGTGTCCCGGTCGGTCAGCGCGAGCGTGCTCATGCCGCGCTCGGCCGCCCGCCGGACCAGGTCGTGCGGGTGGGAGGCGCCGTAGCGGGCCGAGTAGCCGGACGCGACATGCAGGTGCGTAAAACCCTCCACGCCGCGCCTCCGCCAGTAGCCCCCTGTGTCCGCCTCGTACGAATCACCCCGAAAAGTCTCTCAGAACGCTTGTTCGAATAGAGTAGCGCGTGATACCCGAATGAGCGACCGGGACACACAGGAAACCCCACGTAGGAGGCACAGCCGAGCCCGATCACTGCCCGGCCACCTCTGCGAGAAACACCTGGCGGCCACGCCACGCCGAAGGGAGCGGGCTTCCCGCTTCTGCTCGCGCGGAGGCTGGCCCCTTCAGGCGCTTCGCGGCTTGCGTCCGCTCGCCTTCTTGGCGGCTGTCTTCTTCGCCGCCGTCTTCTTGGTGGAGGCGGCCGTGGTCTTCGTGGCGGCCCGCTTCTTCGGGGCCATCTTGTGGACGGTGGCATCCTGGCCGGTGTCGCCGCGTGTGGCCCGGGCCTTGGCGACGGACTCGTTCAGCGCGGACATCAAGTCCACGACCGGGGCGCCAGGCGCTTCCTGCTCCGGGACTGCCGGCGCCTCGCGCCCTTCGATCTTCGCATTGATGATCTCGGTGAGGGCGTCGGTGTACGTGTCGCGGAAGCCGGACAGATCATCCGCGTCGAAGGCCTCCGCGAGCTGTAGCGCGCCCTGCACCTCGTGGTCGTCGACGTCCGCTTCGGGCGCGCCGACCAGCGTGGGCGAGCGGACTTCGTCCGGCGCGAGCAGCTGCTGCAGCAGGAGCACGTCGTCCTTGACCCGCAGCAGGCCGAGCCGGGTTCGGTCGCGCAGCGAGTAGCGGACGACGGCGATCTTGTCGGTGCGTTGCAGGGCCTTGGTGATCAGTGTGTACGGTTTCGCGGCGATGGCGCCCTTGGCCGCGAGGTAGTACGAGTGACCCAGGCTGATCGGGTTCACGGACTCGGCCTGGTTGAAGCCGATGACCTCGATCGCCCTCACGTGCTCCAGCGGCAGACTGTCCAGGTCCTCGTCTGTGACCTCCATCAGTGAGCCGTCGGGCAGCTCCCATCCGCGGCCGATCTCGTCCTGCCGCAGCTGCTGCCCGCACTCCTGGCAGATCTTCCGGTTCCGCACCCGGCCGCCGTCCTCCAGGTGAATCTGGCGGAAGCTGATGCTGTGGGACTCAGTCGCCGGCACCACCGCCACAGGGATGGTCACCAGCCCGAAACTGATCGCGGTCGACAGCAGAGCGGGCACTCTTCTCTCCTCCTGCCACACCCCCTGTGACCAGCGTAAGAGCATCAGCCTGGGGAGGCACGGGGAGCTACTCTGCGGCGGGTGGCGGCTGGATTGGCTACAGGCAGCTTGCGCACAGGATGGTGAGGTTGGCTTGGAGCCGCCGCTGCTAGTCCCGACTTGGGTGTTCCCGCGCAGGTCGACGGCGGGGCTTGACCCGGAATCTCGTCCACGCGGGTGGCGGACGCCCGGTGGTTGGTCCGCACTCTCTGGTCGATGCTGATGCCGTGCATCGAGCGACACACCCCACCGTCAGGGCGCGCCGGCGGCGTCCGCCGACCGGCGCCGCGCCGTCCCCGGCGCGGTCACCGCGTGCTCTCGGCCACCACCTGGCGCCCTGGGCGACTGCGCTGTCGGCCGTCGCGGCGGCAATCGGCCTCTTCTTCAGCGGCACGGTGGCGTCGTCGAGCGTACGGGCGACGCGCCAGCAGTTGGAGCAGGACCAGCGGCAACAGGCCGGACGGCTTGCGTACTGGACGGAGAAGGCTGGCGAAAGCGGCGAGACGGTGATCGTCGTGAACCGCTCGCTCGACCCGGTGACTCGGGTCGAGGTACTCCTCTACTTGCCCAGATCGGAGCCTGGCAACAAGCTCAAATGGATCTTCCTGGGCCTGGATGCCATCCCGCCCTGCACGCGGCTGGTGTTCACACCCGGCGTCCTCGGCCACATTCTCGACCTCCTGGGGGACTACAAAGTCCAGCTGCATGGGACACCAATCCGGGCGATTCAGTTCGTGGACAGCGACGGGCGGCATTGGTTGCGCGACGCTGAGGGGCTCCGCGCGGCGAAGTACGAGAGAAAGAACGGCTTGGACATTTCTGGGGATTTGCAGGCGTCGGCGCGGCAGGAACCGGTTCAGCACTGTGATAAGTGAGCCCAGACACGCGTGCGCAAAGCCATTTGGCTATGTACGCGAGTTGCGACGTCGTTTCGACACGAGATTGGGAGTCGCACGCTCGCGCGAATAGCCGATGTACGCGAGCGGGAGGCACCCCTCGCTCACGCATCCTGGATCATGTCGGCCGGCCACCGCGCCCGTCGGGCCGTTCGTTGTACCTCCGTGCAGGCCGGGCTTCGTCGCTCGGGGAGCGATGCGAGAACGAGAGCATGAGCACGATCGACCCGGATGCCGAGCGGAACCCCATTCCGGGTGGGTGTCGGGACTGATGCGCGGTGTCGGTCATCTATCGGCGGCTGCCGGTTCGATGTCGGTGGCTTGTCGGGCGAGGTCCGGCACCGTTCCAGAGACGGCCGGCCGGAGCTCACTGGGCGGCCCCGATCCCCAGGAGCCACCATGCACAGGCCCGTCACGATCATCGGCGCCGGACTCGGCGGACTCACTCTTGCCCGCGTCCTGCACGTCCACGGAATCCCGGTCACGGTCTACGAGGCGGAGTCCTCCCCGACGGTGCGCACGCAGGGCGGGATGCTCGACATCCACGACTACAACGGACAGATCGCCCTCAAGGCGGCCGGCCTGATGGACGAGTTCCACGCCATCGTCCTGGAGGGCCGCCAGGCGACGCGGGTCCTCGACCCGGACGGGACCGTCCTGCTCCACAAGGTCGACGACGGCATGGGCGGACGCCCCGAGGTGCAACGCGGCGACTTACGACAGATCTTGCTCGACTCACTCCCGGCCGGCACCGTCCGATGGGGGCACAAGGCCAGCGGCACCCGCGCCCTCGGCGGCGGCCGCCACGAGGTGACGTTCGCCGACGGCGGCACCGCCGTCACCAGCCTGCTGGTCGGCGCGGACGGCGCCTGGTCACGGATACGGCCACTGCTCACCACCGCCACACCCGAGTACGCCGGCACGTCGGTCGTCGAGACGTACCTGTTCCACGCCGACACCCGCCACCCAGCCGCCGCGAAAGTGGTCGGTGGCGGGTTGCTGATCGCGCCCTCGCCGGGCAAGGAGATCTTCGCTCACCGGGAGAACGGCGACACCCTGCACACCTACGTGGCGCTGACCAGGCCACAGGACTGGTTCGCCGCCATCGACTTCACCGATGCCGCCGCGGCTACCGCCCAGATCGCGCGCGAGTTCGACGGCTGGGCACCGGAACTCACCACGCTCATTACCGACGGCGACACAGCGCCGGTCCTGCGCCCCCAGTACGCTCTGCCGACCGGGCACCGGTGGGACCGGGTGCCGGGGGTCACCCTGCTCGGCGACGCCGCCCACCTCGCGCCCCCGAACGGCGACGGCGCCAACCTGGCCATGTACGACGGCGCCGAACTCGGCAAGGCCCTCGCCGCCCGCCCCGACGACATCGAGGCCGCACTCACCGAGTACGAGCAGGCCATGTTCCCCCGCAGCGCCGAGGCCACCACTTTCGAAGGTGGAGCGGTTCCGGGGATCGACTCCGAGCACAACACGGCCCAGGGCCTGATCAGCATGATCACCGAGAAGAGCCAATAAGCTGCGCAGGCCCAGATCTGACGCTCTCCGTCTCACCCCGCTCAAGCCTAGGCGGCGGTGACTCCCGAACTCATCGACATTGATCATGGGCACGAGCGATGAACCGACTCCCGAAGTCGTTGACAAATGACTCCCGTTCTCACGTACAAAGCCAATCCTTTCTGCGGTGGTTGTGTTCGTGGTCTTCTACGTGTGAGACGGCTGCCCGCTTGCGGTGCTGAGCGCGAGTCGCAGCCCACCGGCGCCGTCAATCTGGCGTGGGTTGGCGGCCCTGGTAAGGCGTTATGGCGTGGGGTCGAGCAGGCCGTTACGGTGCTGGGGTGTAGGTGACGCTCTCACCGCCAATGAGGATCTCCGCCCGGGTGTTGCAGCCGTCATTCGGGTTGTCACCTGCGTTCCAGTGCTTGAAAGCATCGCGCTGGTAGCCAGCGGGGGACTCCTCGGCGACCTCCAGAGAGGAGACGGCCACTGCGATCGGCAGAACTTCGGGCACAGCTGCCTTGGCGTGGGCGGTGGACGGGCAGGCTGAAGGTGGGGCGCGCCACTTAGCTAACGGACCAGGCGCGCCGGGTCGATGTCGAGCGGGAACGGTTCGGCCAGGGCCGTGGCCTCCCCGGCCTGTACGAGGCGGTCCCGGTAGGTGCCGTTCTCCAGGTGTCCGATGTAGAGACGGGGCGCGGGCTCGAGTTCCAGGCGCCAGTAGTGCGGGATGCCCGCGGCCGCGTACAGGGCGGGTTTCATCTTCCGGTCGGTGACCCGGGTGGAGGGCGAGGCGATCTCGACCACGATGAGGACATCGTCAGCATGGATGGTCAGCCCGGCTTCCGCTGATGCGGTGGCGTCCATGACGGCGATATCGGGGATGAGGAGCCCGTCGGGCATGGCGACGTTGACCGCTTCCAGGACCTCGAGCGGCGCCTGGGCGGCTTCGATCGCGGCGTCCAGCATGGCGGCCAGGCGATGGCTGGCGCGCTGGTGCGCGATGCCGGGGCTGGGACTCATCACGAGCGCGCCTCCGACCAGCTCGATCCGGTTCCTTGTGTCCTCGGGCAGGGCCAGGACGTCGGCCATGGTCCACGGGCCGGTGTGATCAATGCTGGCAACACTCATTCCCTTCACCTCCTGCTCCGAGCTGCTACTGACAGTGTGACCCGGCACGGGTGCCGCTGTCAGGCTGCCTCGGGCTGCAACGTCTCCGTTCGCGAGGTAGTTCGTCGTGACGGCGGGTGAAGGGCCTGGGGCCGCACCGCACGGTGCCCCGGACCCCGCGGGTCCGGGGCACCGACGAAGGGTACGGGCCCTTCGGTGTGTGGGTGTCAGAGGGCGCCGACGAGTTCTTGGATCTGGTCGGCGAGGCGGGGGCCGGGGTGTGTGAAGCGGCCGAAGCCGACTCCTTCCACTTCGTCCACCTTCAGCCGGCTTACCGCCGCGCGCAGTGCGGCGCTGGGTCGGCGGGGGCGTTGTACGGAGTCTGTGGTCCGCCGGAAGGACGAGCCGATGCGGGCGTCGGTGAGGGTTGCGGCTTGGTAGGCCCAGTGGTCCGCGTCGCGCAGTTCACCGCGGCTGATGTGGAGCAGGCGGAGGCAGTAGGCGGCGGTGGCGTTGCCGGCGCCTGCGGAGCGGCAAGAGCGAGCCACGCAGCATCGGCCAGAACGTGATCCGTTCTGGCCCCGGCGACAGCGCGCGTTCATCCACACCCCGATGTGGTTCCTGGTCAGACAGTGCTCAAGCCGCAGGCGTAGTAACGCCGCCCCGCCGAACAGTTCGGCGGGGCGATGCGATCACAGTGGAATCGAATGGGCTCAGGCTCGCTCTCGCACCTCGGTGCCGTCGTACGTCCCACCGACGCAGGTGCCTAGCCCGGGCTCGATCTGCATAACCTGCCCGCCCCCGTCCAAGCACTGTCGCGGGAAGATCCAAGCTTCCGCGTTGGCGAATCCCGCGCTTCCGAGGGTGAGAGCAACAGTCCCGGCGCACAAGGCAACCGCTGTAAGGGCACGACGCATGGGGACATCCTCGGGTCGAATCGGTTGGGCAACCAGCCAATTGGATCCCCGTTCGGTGCCTTGCTTTCGGGCATTCCTCCGATTGTGGGCGCGTCACGCTCGCATCCGTCGGTTGCGAGGAACGACTACCCGGGGTGTGAAACAGGCGACCACTCACGGTCACCAAGAGCTCTCAACAGCTGAGGCAGCCGTCCACCAGAACGGACACTCGATGGACCCCCACGAGCAGTGTCAACATCTCACCTACAACACCCGGAACCACGTCACGGTCGACCTTGATGCGAACAACAGCAACAAGGAGATCAAGCGCATCGCGGTGGGCCTGAACGCCGGCCCCTCATCGGTGGGGGTCACGGGCGGACACGCAGGCGCCGAGGTTAGGTGGTCTTTTCGGTTTGGAGTGCCCTCCGCCCTGGACCGACAGAACCCCTCAGCAGTCACTGTTGATGACGTCGACATAGTGGGCCCGTCGGTTGGCGGGCCCACTGTCGGTGCGTCAGGGGCGTGTCTCCCACCACAGGATGAGCAGGGTCACCGCGCCGCTGCCGAGCTTGTACGCGACACCCTGCAGGAATTCCGCCCGAACGGTGTGACCATGCCTGCTGATCCATTTCCGCAGGTGGCAGGCGGCCTGCGTCCGCAGGCGGTTCAGCCGGGCCCGGTGCTTCGCCCGGCGTTGCGCGTTACTCTCCTCCATACGGGGTTCCTCTCGTTCTTTGGGCGTGCTGGAACACCGCGCAGGGAGCCCTCCCAGCTCAGTGGCCTAGGAAACCCGTTGGGGACGCAGGGCTCCTTCTGCGCGTTTGGGGGTCTGTCGACGGCTGCCGCAGACATACGGCAGCGGCTTGTGACGTCGTCATTGTGGAATTGCCGTTTTGCCCCGCCCGTCCTGGGCGACGCGACCGGTCATCGCGAGGCCGTGGTGTTTCAGCGGCGGGTGAAGGCGTGGAGCCGGTCGGCCAGGCGCCGGTCGGGGCGTCGGACGATGATGCATGGGCCCGTCGCGTCGGTGGCCAGGCGGTCGATCTCCATTTCGAGGCCTGCGGTGGGAGGGCTGGTGAGGCTGGAGCCGTTCTTGCGGACGTAGAGGGCGACGGCCTCCAGGAAGGAGAGGAAGGCTTCGTCGGGTGCCTCGGAGCCGAGGACGTCGTGGGTGACTTCGTGCAGCCAGTGCCGTGCCTCCCGCGTCTCACCGAGGGAGAGGTGGTGCAGGTGGAGGCAGTAGGCGGCGGCGCGATGGCCGGCCCCGGCTGCGAGCTGCCACCAGAACTGGGCGCTCTCCGGGTGGCCGGTCAGGGCGAGCAGGCAGGCGAAGACGAGGGCGCCGTCGACGTCCAGGTGGTCGTGGGTGTCGGCGCCGGGTTCCTGCGCGAGGCGGTCGACGTGGTCGGCGGCGTCGGGCCTGTTGAGGATCCAGCGGCACACCACGGACAGGCGCTGGCCGGCCTGGGCGGCGCGGATGGTGTCCGGGTGCGGTTTGACGGCGATGGTGGCCGCGTCGGCGGCGAGGCGGCGCAGGGCCGCGCCCACGTCGAAGCCGTCGCGCGGCGCAGTGGGGATGCGGGCGTCGGCCAGGAGCTCATCGATGGCGGTCACTGTCCTGCCCCTTTCTTGTTCCTGCCGGGTGTCGTGGGCAGGCCGAGCCTGATGCGGAGGCGTTCCTTGCCCCTGCGGCCGTGGTAGTCGACGGTGCGGGTGTCCAGGCCCATGTAGCGGGCGATCCGCTTGGTCGGGTAGCCGAGCAGGTGGCGCAGCACGGTCACGGTGAACTGCCGGGTGGGCAGCTCCAGGATCGCCTCGTACAGGCCGCCGGCACTGCTGTTGAGCTCCAGCTGGCTGCGGACCGCCTCGAGGTTCTTCGCTATCGGACCGTTGATGAGGAACGCCGGCGGGCGGCCGTCCTCGTCGAGGCGGCGGGTGACGCCGCGGTGCAGCACGGCGAGTGTCTGCTGTTCGAGGTCGCCCTGCTGCAGCAGTTCGTACCAGCCCCCGAGGATCTCCAGGAACACCTGGTGGACCACCTGTTCGGCGGTGCGGCGGCTGCCGAGGTGGATCTCCGCAAAGTCGTGGAAGAACTCCTCGTGCCCCAGGTAGAAGCCCTCGAAGTCGAGGGGCAGATCGGGAGGGGCCTGGACGGGCTGGCCGTGGCCGCCGTCCTGGGGCGATACGTCAGTGCTGACATCGCCGTTGCCCATGCATCCTCCAGGCGGTGCGAGGTCCGGCCTCGTCGTTGAGGACCGGCACGTGTCCTGGCGCAGGCCAACTGACCTGCGCGAGCTCCCAGTTGGTCGGGCTCTCAGACACCACCCTGTCGATTTCGGGGCCTTGAGACTCATGCGCCCCTCGAAAATTATTACTCAGAGATCACTCGCATACGCGGAATGTGAGTGCGATACATGTGCAGATGTTCGACTAATGGCGCGTGAGCAGGGATAACGGGATCACTCGGGGCAGTTCACCGTTCAAGAAGCGTCACGCTCGTGGTGCACATCACACTCGTCTCGCCGGCGTCGGCCGGCTGCGGCTGCGCACCGACCCCAACGCTGCGATCCAGCTCACCACCCCCAAACTCGGCTACAACAGCGGCGGCCCCGTCGTCGTCGAGTCGAAGAAGTCCATGAAGTCCCGCGGCATGAAGAGCCCCGACCGCGCCGAAGCCGTCCTCCTGGCCCTGTACGAACCGGACCCGATCATCCGCCGCGGCGGCGGCCTCCTCGTGTGACCTGGCCGCCGTTACCGACACGACCCCCTGACCTGCGGCGTCGAGGAAGAAGAACACCTATTGAGGACTGACGTTCCGGCCAGGGCGATTGCAAAGTCCTTTGATCGGGCGTCGGTGCAGGTCAGTTGAGGCCGAGGAGGGCCAGCGGCCGCTCGTAGGGGCGGAGGGCTGTGGTGCGGAGTCCGGCGGCGATGTTGGTGTGGCCGGCGTCGCGGAGTTGGTTGATGGCGAAGCTGCGGAGGGTGGCCATGTTCTCCGGGCTGTGCCCGGTGCGGATCTTGGAGGCGTCCTCGCGGAAGGCGGTGTCCCTGACGAAGTGGAGCCTGTTTTCGATCACCCAGTGTGCTCTCAAGATCGTTGCGATCCGTTCGGGGGATGCCTGACGGCTGGTCAGGTCAGTGATCACGTAGACGGTCTCGCGGCTCTGCTTGCCGGTCCTGGTGTCGGTGCGGTGGCGGACGACCCTGGCGACCTGGGCGGCGTGGGGGAAGTCGACGCCGAGGTAGGTGACGGTCAGGGCCTGCACGACCCGGGTCTCTTTGCGGCCGTGGCCGGTGGTGCGGTCGTAGAACTTCGCCGTCGCCTCCTGCCAGGGCAGGGTCCGCAGTTGCTCGTAGAGGTTCTTCTGGTTCCGCTTCACGGTGAAGGCGTAGTGCGCCTTCTTGACGTCGACGAGGAAGCGGGCGTGTTCGCGCTGGGTGTGCAGGGCATCGCCGGTCACGGTGACGCCTTGCAGGTCATAGGGGTCCAGGAGAGCGGCGAAGCACGTGATCTCGTTCGTCTTCTCGGGGACCCTGAGCTGGGTGACGGTCATCCCGGTGCCGGTCATCGCGGCGAGCAGGTGCGCGGCCGGGGTGGCGCCGAGGCGCGAGCCGCGGGCGCTCTTGCCGTCGATCGCGAGGGTGGCGGTGCCGGCCGGGTCGTGGCCGAGGAGGTCGGCCAGGCCGCCGGGGCAGGTGTCCTTGATGACCCGGCGGACCGTCGCGCCGCTGGGCGGGATACGCACGGCCAGGGCGGTCGCGGTGCGGGCACCGAGCCTGGCCAGGACGTCCTGCGGGGCCTCGGCCGCCCACTCGCTGATCGCCACGAAACTCCTCGCGCCGGTCACCACGGCGGAGCAGGCGATCAGCAGTACTGCCACGAAGGGGTGACGCTTCCCCCGCCGGCACCGCGGATCGGCCAGTGCCCGCAGCCGTGTCGCCAGCGGGCCGATCGCACGGTGCTGACGGGTGGGCGACTTGACCAGACAGACGGTGGCAGACTGACGGCACATCGAAGCTCCGTTGTGGGACGGCGACTTGGGAAGGTCACCTCCACAACGGAGCTTCGTTGCGTCCGGTCGCGCACCCGACCAGCATCGTCATACCGCCGTGACCTGCACATCCGAGAGATCACCACGACTTTGCAATCGCCCTGACGTTCCGGCTAACGAGCGACAGAACCCAAGCGATCCTAGAATTGATGTATGCAGATCGGAACGCCGACGCCGACGCCGACGCCTTTGCCTCAGGGAGACCAATGGTGGCTGCGCCCCCTGGCGCCCTGGGAAGATCCGGTTCTGGCGGCCAAAGTGCTCCTCAATGAGCAGAGAATGGGCCGTCTGCCGGCGGAAGTGACTGCCGGAGCAATTGCTCATCTGGCCACGGTTGAGGGTCTGTCTGCTGCTGAGTTGGTGAGCCAAGCATCGGATGCCTCGGTTTTCGACGTTCCTGAGGGAAGCGAATTCTTTGACCAGATCGTCGCCCCTACGGTCACGTTCGCCCTGGTGGGTGCAGCCGGGGGTTCAGTAGCTGTGGACGTCAAGGAAATCTCAGATGCGGCAGGGGCGAGGCAGGACCCCGGGATTCAGTTCAAGAACGCTACGCTTGAGGTAAAGCGCAATTTGATTCGTCAGACCGCATCGAGGCTCGGGCTAAGGGTCACTTCTGAAACCGGGGGGAAGCATGTCAAAGGGTCCTATCACTATCAAGGACGTGCGATTGACGTAGCAGGCACCCCGGATGCCATGGCAAGATTTTTCCGAGCATTCGAGCGCTTGGCCACCGGAAGTGGTGTAAGGGAGCTCTTCTACGATCCCCTTGGCGGTTATGACAACGGACAAAGGGTTGGTGCAATCGGAGGCCACCAGCATCACGTGCATATTGCGTTTGATCCTCCTCCGTGAAACTGAGTGACAACCGGCCCGTCGCTGGGACTGTCACTCCGGCGCGCCATGATGGGGGCGTGGACTACAACCTCGTCATCGCCGCCGCCCAGGCCGCTGGCCCCTGCCCGCTCGGAGAAGAGGCCTCCTGGGGCCGCCGCGTGCACACCCTCACCGTCAACCCGCACATGATCGCCAAGCAGGCCGCGCAGGACGTCGACCGCCTGGAGAGCGCCAAGACGTTCGTAGCCTTCCTGGAGAAGGTCGAGATCGAGGAGACCAGCCGCCGCCCTGCGGCCACCGTCCGGCGACGCCGAGCACATCCGCACCGAGCAGCAGGAGACCGACCGCGGCCGCCAGCTCATCGAGCGTGCGCAGACACTCGTGGGACGGTGGGTGCTGGTCTACCGGGATACACGAGGTGAAGTCCTCGAATCAGCAGCACAACGTGCGCATGCTCGCCCAACTCATGGACCTCGGCGACGGGGCGCTCTCCGTGAACGTAGCGAAAAAGGTCCTCCTCGACGACGCCGACGGCGTCGTGGCCCGCGCCCAGCGGGCATGGGAGAGCGCAGGCCTCCCGGTCACCGGCACCGTGACCGTGGAGCAGTTGGTCACGCAGTCTGCTCCCCGCGCCCGCGGGGATGGTCCCAGAGCGGCCCCGGCCACGCCGATGGCGACGTTCTGCTCCCCGCGCCCGCGGGGATGGTCCCCACTGCCACAGGAGGGAATGCGTCGTCTTCAGGCATGGGAGGGTCTGCCTTGCACTGGGCGTCGGTGGTGAGGTGATGGAAGATGGGGAGGTCGATGCCACCGCCGGAGATCACCACGCCGATGGTCCCTGAAGAGTGTGTGACCTGCTGTCGGCGTACACGTGAACGTGGCTCTGGCAAGATTTTCGTAGCCGGAGATCATCTCGGTCACACGGTCGGACGGTCCACAGGGCGGGCAGCCTGTGAGTGTGCTCTGTTGAACTGGCGAGTCTGATACCGCAGTTGTCTGATGTGCTGGTGATCTCGGTCGAGGTCTCCGATGCTGTGGTGGCGGTCCGCGCCCGCACGAGATCCGGTGAACCAGCAGGATGTACGGGATGCGGACAGCTCAGCGCGTGGTGCCATAGCCGCTATGTACGGTGCCTCTCCGACGTCACGCTCGCAGGCCGGCCTCTGCGCATCGACTTGTCCGTACGCCGCCTGTACTGCGAAAACATGGCCTGCCCGAAGGTGACCTTCGCCGAGCAAGTGCCGGGGCTTACCGTGCGCTACCAGCGGCGGACACCGCCGTTGCAGCGCTTGGTGGAGGACGTCGGCGTGGTGCTGGCCGGCCGGGGTGGTTCCCGGATGCTTCGGATCTTGAACATCAGGCTCTCGCGGTGCACCGTCCTGTCTCAGCTGATGCGGGTGCCGTTTCCGCCACTGGTCACGCCCCGGGTGCTGGGGGTGGACGACTTCGCGCTCTACGGCGGCACCTACGGAACTCTCCTGGTCGACGCCACCACGCGGCTCCCGCTCACACTCTGGGAAGGGCGCGACGCGGAACGGCTCGGCCGGTGGCTCCGTGAGCACCCAGGTGTTGAGGTCGCCTGCCGCGACGGTTCCCTCACCTACCGACAGGGCATCACCGCCGGCGCCCCGGATGCCGTGCAGGTCAGCGACCGCTTTCACCTTTGGCAGGGCCTTTCCCGCCGAGTTCAGGACATCGCCTCCGCACACCGCGGCTGCCTGCCCGCAGCACTGTCCCCAGTCAGCGGGACTGGTCCCGCACCGGTCGAGGAGCCCGTGGAGAACACCGCCGCAGACACGCGAGCCGGGCGCCACGCCCGAAGGCTGTTCGAGGCCGTGCACGCCCTGACCCGTTCTGGTCGGAGCCACAGCTCCGTGGCCCGGGAGCTCGGCCTGAACCGCCGCACTGTCAGCAAGTACGCCCGGGCCCACACCTGGCAGGAGGTGGTGCGTCGCCCGCCCCGCAAGCCCTCCACCCTGGATCCCTACCTCGGCTACCTGCAACAACGCTGGGATGAAGGACAGCACAGCGCGAAGATCCTGCATGAAGAACTGCAGACCAAGGGTTACCTCGGCCACTACCAGCGCGTGAAAATGGCCGTCGCACCCCTGCGACGAGGCCTGCCCCTGGACGAGCCCCGCGAGCGACCGCCCTCCCCACGCGAAGCCGCCCGCTGGATCACCACCCACCCGCACCGCCGCAGCCCACACATCAACGAGCACCTACCCCGGCTCCTCGACCACTGCGCTGAACTCAGGACCGCCCACGACCTTGTCCGCCGATTTGCCGCCATGCTCGACAACCGCGACGCGACATCCTTGCCAGAGTGGCTGGACGACCTCGCGAACACCGGGCTGGCTCCGCTGACCGGCCTTGCCGGATCCCTGCGCGAAGACCAACATGCCGTCGCCCAGGGGATCACCACCCCTTACAACTCCGGGGTCAACGAGGGTCGTATCACCGATGTCAAGCTGCAGAAACGCCTCATGGCCGGACGCTCTGGTGTCTCCCTTCTCCGCCACCGCGTCGTCCTGATCGCCCACCTCCGCCGACGCTATGCGGACCCGCCGACCGTGTCACCGAGATGATCTCCGGCTACGAAAATCTTGCCAGAGCCAGCTTAGGTCGTACGCCGACAGCAGGTGATCTCGTTCGTCTTCTCGCCGACGTCCAGCTGGGCCAGGACCAGGCCTGTGGTGTGGTCCAGAGCTGCGAGCAGGTGGATCTTGCGGCCGTTGACCCTGGCCGCTCCGCGAAGGCTTTTGCCGTCGACCGCCAGGCCGCGCGGCCGGCCCTGGGTTCGGTGGCGGCGGTCGGCGAGCCAGCGGCCGACCGCCAGGTCCAATGCGTCGCCGTCGATCCGGGCCAGCAGTCGTCGGACCGTCGTTTCCGCAGGCAGGGACCGTTTGGGGAACAGGGGGTCGAGTCGCACGCCGACGTGTTCCAGCACGTGGGGCGGAGCGTCGGTGATCCATTCGCCGACCGCCAGCAGCGACGTCGCCCCCGCCAGTACCGCGCAGGCGACCAGGTCAAGGACGCCGACCAGAGCGTGCCGCACTCCACGGGGATCACGCGGATCGGGCACCTGGGCGAGGCGGCCCAGCAGTCCGGGCACTTCTTCCGGCGCAAGTCCTGGATGCTCGCGGAGTTGGTCAAGGGCAGGCGGGATCGGTGATGATGCTTCGGCAGGCACGGTCTTCCAGGCAGGTCACGGGGCGTCGAGAACTCCATGATCTTGGAAGCCGTGCCTGTTTCACTCTCCCTGGCCGACCAACCTGACAGACAGTCATGAACCGGACGCCCGCCGACTACGCCGAAGCCCTGCCGGTAGGGGCCCTCTGAACTGCTATTTAGCTGTCGGGGTGGCGGGATTGAACCCACGACCTCTTCGTCCCGAATAACGTGCGGAAAGATCGCTGACCAGGATCGTTCGGTTCCTATGCAGGTCAGGGCCTTGGTGTGCGTTGGTCTTTGGGGGCGCCATGCGCCACGGTTTTCTTGATCCACTCCCCGTTCACTCCCCGGAGGGGCGGTCCGGTCCCAACCCAGGAAGGCGAAGCGGGCAGATTTACAGTCCTCCGTTGGTGATCAGCCAATATGGTGTCTGGCCTGCGGCGGAGCGGCGAGGAAGCGAGCCAGGGACGCTACTGAGGTTGAACTCGTGGAGTCGTAGGGGCTGACGGCTCGTGGGTCCTGCGGTATCGCCAAGAGCAAGCGGTATCCACAGGGAGGCGGGCTGACCGCCGAACGACAGCAGTTCCGCGAGGAGTTACGGCTCCAGGCGGCCGAGCGGTTCGCCCGGGGTGAGGCGAGCTCGCTGATTGCCAAGGAGCTGCGCGTCAGTCTCCGGTCGGTGCAGCGATGGCGGCAGGCGTGGGACGAGGGCGGTCCGGGAGCTCTACGATCGCAAGGGCCGGCGTCACTGCCGAGGCTGTGAGAAGCAGTTCGCTCAGCGCGCCCTACACACCCGACCTCAACCCCGTGGAAGGGATCTGGCCACGGGTGCGGCGCAGCTGGCTGTCCAACGTCGCCTTCAGCACGCCGGAGCACCTCATCCGACGCATCCGCCGAGGCATACGGCACATCCAGCACCACAGCGACCTGCCTCGCCGAGACCGGCTTGACCATCAACCCCTGACGGCAGACGACACCACCAGTTCAATCTCAGTAACTGGAGCACTTAGCCATAATCGGAAGGCCATGGAGATCACGATTATGCTCACCTCCACAGCATTCGCAAGGGACGTCACCCGGGGACAACCGAAACGCTCGGGCACACGCATGCTATTGGGCCGCAGCCGCCGTATCGGCGGCTGCGGTCCACGCGTCTGGTTAGCCTCCGCAGGGTTTACCGGCAGCGTTACACTGAAAGCCCGTTCGAAATCTCGGTCCGGACGGCTTCAGAACCGACAACCACGAAGTACCTGGTGTGATTCTTCTGTGAGTTGTCTACTACTTCCATTGAGCCGCGAGGTGCTGAGACGTGCCCAGGCACTCTGGAAGTGTATTCAATGATCATTGAATTCTTCCCACAGGACAGCGAAGCCCAAGGATCGGAATTGTTAGTTCCGGGCGCAGAAGTGCTGTTGTATGGCCCAGCAGGGAGGCGTGAACTGCCCTGAGACGCATCTTGCGGCCATTGCGTCTCCAAACTGATAGAAACGCTCCCTTTCGAATCGATGACCAGGAGCCCGCATCTACTTCCTTCGACATAGGCGATTATGCGATTCGAACCTATGCGCGTCTCACCGATGGGTCGCCGCTCTTTAACCGGGAGCTCGGCATCCTGTTCTGCCATCGGGTCGCCGCTCAGGGACAATTCGTCGAGCTTTTGCAGGGGCGTAGCCTGCGGCGAGGGCGGGGGAGACGCATCACTTCCGCCCTCGCCCGCCGTGCAGGCGACACACGCTACGGAGAGGGCCATGCCGACGGCCAGTGATCGGACAGTGCGATTCATCGGCAATCCCTCCACTCGGCCGCTCGGCCGAACTAGCTTATTCGGTCCACTGATTGAAGCACACACCGACCGGCTTCATTGCCCAGCCCGACTTCTTCATGTCCAAGATTTTCGCATTGAAGGTGTACAAGTCGTACAAGGGGTAGGCCTGAACGGTCCCAAACTTACCCTTGGGGACTTCGTATCGAGTTTGATTCTCGACGGTGTATGACTTCGTGACACTGAACCCAATCCCCGCAGACACGACCGAGGCGTCTATCTTTGCCTCGGACTTCCACTCCGTTGAGACCGACTTGCTGACAGTCATGACCAGAGTGGTTTTGCCACGCCCGCTGGTCTGCTGCAAAAGTCCCGTGCCGCACTTCTGTCCCTGGTACTTCTTGTCCGTTATCTTTACCCACTTGCCAGCAGCGCTACGCTGTTCACCCTTGGCGGTAGCTTCGTTGACGGGTGTGGTCTCGTCGATAGGTACGCTTCGCTTCACAACCATATCGGGACCAGGATTAACGAATCCCGCAGGATTGCTTGCGGCCGGAACATGATCTGCGTTGCCAGGGTTGACCGTCGGAGCCGCTGCGGCTGTCCCAATGGTCAGCGCACTGAATGCGATTGCACTGGCGAGTGTGCAGAATGCGCGATTCACAGAATTCCCCCAGGTGATACTTGCTCTGCTGTGGTCGTTACTGAACGTATCCCGCTCGGTTCTGACCAGTCAAACGGATATCTATGCAATTTGAGCTCGATTTGAGGTGCATCAATATTTCCGCCATTTCTTAAGCGTCTTCCGGCCAGGGCTTCGGCGTAGTCGCATGACGTCCGGTTCGTGACCATCCGAGGCCGAGGAGTGTGAGGGGTCGGCGAGGGTCGCGGGCGTTGCGGCGGAGGCCGGCTGCGATGTTCTTCACCCCTGCTGTGCGGAGGGCTCCGATGGCGAGGTTGCGCCAGGTGGCCATCGCTCGGGGCGCGTTGCCGGTCCGCAGCTGTGAGGCGTCCTCGGCGAAGGTGGTGTCGCGGACGTGGTGCAGGGTCTCGATCTTCCAGTGGTCGCGGACGAGTTCGGCGAGCTGGGCCGCGGTGGCCTGTTCGGCGGTCAGACTGGTGACGGCGTAGACCGTCTTGACGGTGGTCTTGCCGGTCTTGTGGTCGGTGCGCCGGCGCTTGATCTGGACGGCCTGGCGGGCTCCGGGGAAGAGGAGGCTGTTGACGGTGGCGGCCTTGATCCGGCGGATCTCCGAGCGGCCGTGGCCGGTGCCCCGGGTGCGGCCCTGAAGCGGGATGTCCTTCCAGGGAAGGGACTTGAGCTGCTTGCGCAGCTTCTTCTGGTTGCCCTTGACGATCACGATGTAGTGGGCGCCCCGGCCGAGGAGGTAGTCGGCGTGCTCGCGCTGGGTGTGCATCGCGTCGCTGGTGACCACGGCTGAAGCCAGGTCGGCGACGGTGTCCAGCAGCGGCTGGAAGCAGGTGATCTCGTTGGTCTTCTCGCCGACGTCCAGCTGGGCCAGGACCAGGCCGGTGGCGTGCTCCAGCGCGGCGAGCAGGTGGATCTTGCGGCCGTTCGCTCTGGCCGCGCCGCGCAGGCTCATTCCGTCCACGGCGAGGCCGCGCAGCCCGGCGGCCCCGGTCGTCTTCGGCCGGCGCTCTGCGAGCCAGCTGCCGACCGCTCGGTCCAGCGCGTCGCCGTCGACGCGGGCCAGCAGCCGTCGGACTGTCGTTTCCTCAGGCAGGAACCGCTTCGGGCACAGTGGATCGGGCCGTATGCCGAGGCGTTCCATGACCGGCGGCGGGGCATCTGCGATCCACTCACCGACCGCCAGCAGAGAGGTCGCTCCGGCCAGAACCGCGCACGCGGTCAGCGCGAGTACGACGACCAGTGCGTGCCGTACGCCGCGCGGATCTCGCGGGTCGGGCACTTGGGCCAGTCGCGCCAGCAGGTCCGGGATCTCCTCGGGTACGGCCTCGGGATGCTCGCGGAGTTGGTCAAAGGCAGGCGGGATCAGTGATGATGCGTCGGCAGGCACGGTCTTCCAGTCGGATCACGGGGCGTCGAGAACTCCATGATCTTGGAAGCCGTGCCTGTTTCACTCTCCCTGGCCGACCAACCTGACAGACAGTCATGAACCGGACGCCCGCCGACTACGCCGAAGCCCTGGCTGTATGGGTGACTCGTTGAGTGGTGTGGGAGTGCTGCTGGGGATGGTTACCCGTCTGATCTGACGGATGAACAGTAGGCGTTGATTGAGCCGTCGGATAGGCCGACCCGCAGACTCCTGCGGCGCTGTCCCACCACGGCGAAAGACGGATGTTGTCCGCATACAACTGTATCCGGACAACATCCGCCCGTGGAACTATTTGATGCGGCAAGGTGGGTGAGGCATGTTGGGCTCAGTAATTCTCGTGTGCCACCACTCGACGATGTTCACTTTCACCATCAGGGCGAACCAGGAGTGCGCATCAGATGACGCTTCGGGTTCAGCGGCCACCGCATCCTCTGCCTGAAAGTCCAGAGTAACGTTCCACTGTTCCTCACGTGCATCTTCAGGAGTGATATCCACCGTTGCGATGAGGCGCAGTCCGCTTGCCATGGGCGTGAGCCTCGCTTGAGAGATTCTGAATTCTGGATCTCCAGGATCTCCGAAAATCTCCGATAGGCTTCCACGGAGACCGTCAGGGATATCGCCTGCATCTTCCACGCTCACACCCTAGCAGTCCACATCAGAGCCCTCGGGGGCAATTGAGGGGATGTGCCCCTTCTGGTAGTAGGCGGCAATAATCCCTTGCGGCCTCACGCCAGTTCCACCGAGCGCACCGTCATTGAAGACGACCTTGTACGTCATCCGAGGGCACTGAGTCAGATTCTGGTAGTAGAAACCGAAGGTCTGTTTACCCCGCGCGACTGTGCTCGCGATCATGCTGGGGTTGTATCCGTGCTTCACCAAGTGTCGATATCCCCACGTATCCGTTCCACAGCGCAGAGGTACATTAACAAAACCTCGCGTGAAGTTCTTCACTATGTAAGTATACGATCTTCCCGCGCACGGGTCAGCAACGGTTTCGGCACTGGCTGGAGCCGCTGAGGCAATCGGGCCAAATGATGCGGCCACGGTCAGCATGGCACCAATTAGCGAGCCAGGTCTTGTGAGTTTCATCTACCGCTTTTCTCTTGTCAGGAACAAGCCGTTGGGCCTGCTTACTGCTCACCTGCGACTTTACGAACGTAAAGGGAGAATCGACCCCCGCGCCGAACCTCAGGGGGCGCGATCCAGCTCCTCGCACGCACGGGTTCCGCAGAACTGCTTCAATCTCATCAGATCAGGGTTCGCCATGGCTACCGAACCGTCTCGGCCGAGACCATGCTTCGGTAGCACAAGAAGCACGGGAGGAACGTGCAGGTCATCGCCGAACTTTCGGTCGCCTGCTGTGGGCCACGCCGGCACGGCCCGGGGCTGTCCACGATGTCCGTGCGGCCCGCGAGCACGGCATCGACGCCGCGCTCGCCGAGGCTGGCGCCAACTGCTGGGCGGACAAGGGCTATCAGGGTGCCGGAGACACGGTCCGTGTTCCCTACCGAGGCCGGTGGGAGACGCTCTCCGCAGGTCAGCAGGCAGTCAACCGGTCCCACGCGAGGATCCGTGCCCTCGTCGAGCAAGCCATCGCCACCCTCAAGTCCTGGCGACTCCTCCGCAAGCTTCGCTGCTCGACCACCCGGATCACGAGCCTCGTCCAGGCTGTCCTCAGCCTGCATCTGGCCAGCTCAGACTGAGGATGGAAAAGGCTCACTGTGCGATCTTCGCGTCTATCTCTTCTGTATAAGTCGTCCGCTGACGTCGCCGTCAGCGTTGTTGTCATGCGCCCCAGAGGCCCCGCCGGATTCAAAATTCCGGCGGGGCCTCTGGGTTCCTTCAAACCGACAGCTCCTGTCGCGCCTCGACATACGAATTATCCGGGGCAAGCTCGGACATCTTTTCGAAGAAGCTCAGTCCGGCCATTTTGAGAGCATCGAGGAGATCTGTCGATGAAGCATTCGCTTTCTTGACTTCCTTGCCGATCTTGGCGGTCATCAAGACACGAGACCCTGCGGCCTGGAAAACGAGCTTGATCGGCTGATCCGGGAAATATGTTTCTGCGTAACCCGACGAACGCAATCGGGCCACCATCTCCGCGATATAACACCAGAGCTGGTCAACATAGTCCCACTCTTCAATGCCGATGATTTCCAACCCGTCAACGGACAGTCGAATGGCACCCTCGATGTAATCGAGGTCGGGCGGCGGAGTATGACAGGCTTCCACCTGCACGAAACTACCGTCCACACCCTTCATGAACGTCTCAATCTCAACCACGCCAACAGGCCCCTCGGTTATGGAGTTTTCGGATAGAACTGGCCCACTCGACCTCTATTCATGCCGAGTACATATTCGACGCCATTGACCCGACCGTGAATCGGATACATGCCCCGACTGCCTCGCTTAAGCAGCTTATCGCGGTTCTGTCGAATGACTTGCCCGATCGCCCCTTGGACGTCATCGATACTCATGTTCGAATCGAAGAAGGACTGCATCTTCTTCACCGAGCCATCCCAGTATTTCGGGTGATGGCGAGTGAGGATGTGCTTCATTCCCCTCTTGTCGAGCAAGAAAATCTCATTCTCGAACTGGAATCGCTGGCTCCTCCAGTTCCGAAGCGCCGGAATACATCCATTGCTGTTGTGAACGAGGACCGGCGTGGTGCCTGCCAGAACATAGTAGGCGTGGAGGTCGTTGACGGTGAGGTTGTAGGCGGGGGCGAGTCCGGTCCAGTGGCGGACGCTGCTGATTTGTGCCGTGTCACCGTCGGGGGTGCGGAGGGTGTCCTGTGGGGTGAGGTCGGCCGCGTTTTTCCACTTCTTGTCGTTCTCGGTCCAGAAGGGGTGGTGGTCCGTTGAGGTGAGGGAGCCGCCGCCGTTGGTCTGGTCGAGGGTGATGTCGTTGAAATCACGGTCGTCGGGGGTGTAGATCGTTGCGTCGACGCGGCGCGGGCCGGTGGCCCCGGTTTCGGGGTTGGTGGCCAGAACCTGGTCGCCGGTCTTGATCTGTTCGATGGGGCGGGTGCTGCGGTCGCCCATCAGAACGCGGGTGCCGGCCGGGAAGCTGTGCGCGACCTGCTTGACGGCGCACTCGGCCGCTTCCTTGCCCAGCCGCGTTCCCTTGGCGATGTCTTCGACGCCGTCGGCGGCTTTCTTGAGGAGCTTGAGCTTGCCGACGGGGAGTACGCCGACGACGGCCATGGTGCAGCCGCCCCAGGTGGGTTCCTTGATGCACCGTTCGATGTCGGCGCCGCCGGAGATTTCCCAGCCGGCCTTGCCGAGGAGCTTGGCGAGTTCGGGGTCCGGCTTGGCAAAGACGATCTCGTACTCGTCCTGCGCCATCATGCACGGCGGCACGGTATCCCGGTTGTAGGGGACGATGCAGCGCTTCTTCTTGTTCTTTGCCCCCCCCGCCTGCTGCTTCCGCGCTTCTTCGGCCTGGCGCTTGGCTTCGGCGATCTCTGCCTCGCGCTTGCGTTTGACATCGGTCCAGGCCTGGCTCGCGGCTGCTTCGGCCTCGTCCTTGCTCTTGCCAGCGTCGATGGCGGAGGCACGTGCCCACGCAGCGTCGTAGTCCGCCTCCAAGGCGGACTGTCGGGCGTAGTTGGCGGAGAACTCGGCCTGTGCGGCGGAGGTTTCGGCGGCGTCGGCGTCGCGGTCGGCATTGGCCGCGGCGTTGCGTGCGGTGGCCGCGGACTGGCTTGCCTGGTTGGAGCTGGCTTCGGCGGCGTCGGCGGATTTCTTGGCGTTAGCTGCGTAGCCCTTGGCTGCTTCGGCGGATTTCTTGGCCTCGGCGGCGGCGGTGGCTGCTTCGGCGGATGCCTGGTTGGCTTTGGCTGCTGCTTCGGCGGCGCGCCAGCGGTTGGCCTGGGCCTTGGCGACGATGAGCTCGCCTTCGGCCAGGAGCCGTTCGACCTGGGCGCGGTGGTGGTCGGTGAGTCCGTCCTTGCGGGCGGCCATGTGCTGGCCGACGGTGACGAACTCGTGCAGCTTCTGAGGGGTGCCGGCCAGGGCCGCCTTGGCGGCGGCCTTGACCTCGTCACCGCCGTCGTTGACGAGCTTGGAGGCGATGACTTCTTCGTCGGTGACACGGGCGCCGTACTGGCCGACTTCGAGGAAGGCGGCAAGGGCCTTTCCGGTGCCGTTGGCCAGGGCTGCCTTGGAGGCGGCCTTGACGCTGATCCCGCCAGCGTTGTTGACCTTGGAGACGGCGACAGCGAGGTCAGTTTCGCCAGCAACGTACTGGCCGGTGGTGTAGAAGGCGGCGATCTGCTCCGGGGTGCCCTTGAGTGCCTCGGTGGCCCCCTGGCGGATCGAGGGGTGGGGGCTGCTCACGCTGAGCTGGAGGACCTTGTCACGACTCTCCTCCAAGGCCGCCTTCTTCCAGCCGCTGCGCAGGTACTCCAGCACGTCGGCGTCCGAACCACCCAGCGCATCGGTGGCGGCCTGCTGCTGCCAGGGGCCGCGGAGCTTGAGGGCGTCCAGGGCGAGCTTGCGGCCCTTGGCCGCGGTGGCCGCGATATCCACGTCCGCCTTGGCCGCCTCGACGGCCAGGGCCTCGGCAGTGGCGTCGAGGGCGCGGGCATCGCGGGCGACGGTCGCGGAGGCGGAGATCAGACGGTCGCTCTGGTCCTTCTCTGTACGGGCCTGCTCCAGAGCGGCCTCGCCGCGGGAGGTGAGATCCTCGCTCTCCACATCGAGGGCGACCTGGTGGACCTTCTTGGCGGTATTGAGCGCGGCGGTCGCGGTGTCGGCGGCGTCCTTCGCGGCGGCGGCCCACTTGCGGGCATCCGCGGCGGCGTTCGCGCTCTCACCGGCGTGCTTCGCCGCGAGGTCGGCGGCGTCGGCGGCCTTCTCAGCGTGAGCGGCGGCGGAGTTCGCGGCGTCACGGGCGTCGGACGCCTCCTGCGCCGAACGGTGCGCCAGGGCGGTGGCCTTGTCAGCGGCCCTGTTGGCGGCGCCCGCGTGGCGGCGGGCCTCAGCGGCGGCGTTGCGGGCCTCGGCGGAGTGGACACCGGCTGCCTCGGCGTGCCGGTTGGCCTCGTCGGCCGAGTCGGCGGCGGCGTTCGCGTTCGCTCCTGCGCTGCGGGAGGCGGCCGCGGCGTCACCGGCGGCCTGCGAGGCCTTGCGGGCCTGCTCCGCGGCCTGGGCGGAAGTACGCGTGAGCAACGCCGCGTTGCGGGCGGTGATCGCTGCCTGCTTGGCGGCCCCGGCCTTGCCCGCGTCCTTGGATGCGGCGATCGCCGCGTTGTAGGCGTCATTGGCCGCATTCGCCGCCGCGGCAGCGGCGTTCGCGGTCTGCGCCGCAGCGAGCGCGGCAGTGCGGGCGGCCCGGTTGGCCGCGTTCGCCGCGCCGATAGCCTCCCGGGCCGCGGCAGCCGCGGCCCGCGCGGACGCGGCGGCCTGCTGCGCCTTGTAGGCGGCACGGTTGGCGTCCTTGCGGGCCGCCTCCGTCTCCCGGGCGGCCTTCGCTGCGGCTTCCTTGGCCAGGATCGAGGCGGCAACCGCGCGGGCGGAGGCAGCTTCGGACTTCTTGGTGGCCGCCTCGGCCTGCACGCCTGCCTGCTTGGCCTGCTCGGTCAGCTGCGCGATCGTGGCGTGTTCCTGGTCGCGGTTGCGGGCGACGAACTGCCCGACCTCCAGGAACTCGGTGATGTCGTCCGCGGTGCCCTTCAGCGCGGCCTTTCCGGCGGCCTTCATGTTCGGGCCGCCGAAGTTGATCAGCTTGGAGACCTCGACCTCGTTGTCGGTCTCCTGCGCCTCGTACTGGCCGCTCTCCAGGAACTTCGCGACGGCCTCGGGGCCAGCCTTCAGCGCGGCCTTGCCCGCGTCCTTGACCCCATTGCCGCCGAAGTTGATGACCCTGGAGGCCTCGACCTCACGGTCCTCCTCCAACGGCTTCTGCCACCCGCTGCGCAGGTAGTCACGCAGCTCGTCCGGGGTGCCCTTCAGCGCCTTCTTCGTCGCCTCCCGCACAGCCACGCCACCGGTGTTGAAGATCCGGCTCGCGTCGACGTAGTCGTCGTCATACTCGATCGTGGGCGCCTCCTCGAGGAACTTCCGGACGTCCTCGTCGGAACCCACAAGCGCCCGCTCGGCCGCCTCCCGGATCCCCGCACCGCCGTCCACCCAGTAGTCAACGACCAGGTCCCGGTCGAAGGCGGATATCGCGGGATCGGGCTTGTCCCCGGCCGCGGCGGGCGACCCGCCCGAAAAGCCTGCGATCAGGGCCACGGAAAGCAGCGAGCCGCAGGCACCCCGCAGCCCCAAGGCAATCCGGGACTTCCGACGGCCGGTCCGGGAGCGTGCTGTCCCTATGGTCTGGGGCTGTGGTGTCCCCGTGAAGAGTGTTCGCCGTTTCATCCGGCAGGGTTCCCCTTGTTCGTGGTCCGACTTCACGTGTGCACACCACAAACTGAGGCGCCCGGTGGTCATGCCGGGCGCACCCGTGGTGCGGAAGTCGTTGGCTGAAAAATGCCTGGTGGCGAGGGTGCGTCACCGCCGCCGAGGGAACTCAAGTCCCTTGGTACACAGGTCCCTTGGCGGGGTCATATGCACGCATGACACCTTACATGTGATCTACTCTCGGACAACTTGTGTGCTGACCTACACACTTGATCTGTCAAACCCCCAGGGGGAACCGTGGCGATATCCCGTGCCCGCACAGCACTGTTCACCGGCCTCATCGGCGCGATCACGGCTGTCGCCGGGATCACAACTTTCGGCGTCGCAAACGCCCTCCCGCAGGCCGCAGAACCGGCCGCCGCCTCCGGCATGCGCTCAGCGGTGGAGGACTTCTCCTACCCCGGCGCCAGTCAGATCCAGAAGGACCAGCAGATCCTCCTCAAGCGCGGCGACGGCCACATCACCCTGGTGCCCTGCGAGGGCACCACCGACATCAAGGTCAAGTCCCGCACCGGCCAGACATTCTTTTGCTTCGACGTCAGCGCCAAGCAGGGCTACGTCACCCTCGAGCTGCCCGACGCCTTCGGCATCTGGACCGAGGCCTACCCGGTGAAGGCGACCCTCACCGCCGACGGCAAGAAGACGGTCGTCGACGCTCCAGCCCACGACTACAAGCCCATCGGCGAAGCCGGGGACACCGGAGAGCGCTCGGTGCTCGTCGAGCTTCGCGTCGGTTGATCCAAAGGCTGAAGATTCCGGCCCGCCGGCAGCCCCCTGCTGCCGTCTGTACCTCGATATACAAGGAACAATTCGTGTCTGTAACACGTCCTCGCGCTCACGCCGTTGCGGGCGCCCTGGCGGCTGCTGTCGTCGCCGGTGCCATCGGCCCGGTCCCGGTGCACGCGGCCACCGGCCCTGCCACTGACGGCGGTTACTCGTTCGCCGCGAAGCTCGAGATCGGCGACGGAGAAGACAAGCGTGCCTGCACCGGTGTGCTCGTCGATCCCCAGTGGGTCCTGGCCGCATCCTCATGCTTCACCGGCGGCACCGGCGAGCCGGCGCCCGGCAAGCCACAGTGGAAGACGGTCGCCACCATCGGGCGAGCGGACCTGACCACCACGGGCGGACATGTCAGTGAGATCGTCGAACTGGTGCCCCGCAAAGGCCGCGATCTGGTCATGGCACGCCTCGCCCAACCTGCCAAGGACATCACGCCGGTGACCACAGCCGCGTCCCCCGTCGCGGCAGGGGACACCCTGACCACCGCAGGCTACGGCCGCACCAAGACCGCATGGGTACCCGACAAGCTGCACACCGCAGCGTTCACCGTCAACGCGGTCGACGCAACCAGCCTGCACCTCGCCGGCAAGACCACGAGCGACGCAATATGCAAGGGCGACACCGGCGCCCCGCTGCTGCGTGAGAGCAACGGCAAGCAGGAACTGGTCGCCATCGCAAGCCAGTCCATGCAGGGCGGCTGCCTCGGCGAGACCGAAACCCGCAACGACGCCCTGTCCATCCGCACCGACGATGTCAAAGCGTGGATCGAGCAGCTCCGGCTGGTACCACTGGTTTCGCAGGTCACCGATGCCATCACCACAGCCGACTTCAACGGCGACGGCCGCCTCGACATCGCCGCCGTCCTCAACGACGGCTCCCTCAAGGCGTTCTACGGGCGCACCGACGGCACCCTCCAGTACGGCCGCGACCTCTGGCGCGACAAGGGATGGGCCGGCATCAAGAAGATCATCGGCGGCGACTTCAACGGCGACGGCAAGGCCGACATCGCCGCCATCTCCGGTTCAGGCGCCCTGCTGCTCTACCCGGGCACGAGTCACGAAGGCAAGCTCGGCGACAGCAGGCCCATGTGGAAGGACAACACGTGGAACAGCAGCCGGCCGCTCACCCGATACAAGGCCGATGACTCCGGGCGTGACGGCATCGCCCTGCAGGCAGACGACGGCGCCCTCTACGGCTACCCGAGCAACCCCGAGGGAGTACTCACCGGCGAGCGCCGCAGCCTGTGGCCCGACAAGACCTGGACCAAGCGCCTCATCGCCGCAGGCGACCTCAACGGTGACACCTACGACGACGTCATCGCCGTGGCCGCCGACGGAAAGCTGCACCTCTACCCCGGCAACGCGCAGCACACGCTCGGCGGCGCCGTCCTGCTCTGGCACGACGCCAGCTGGTCCAACATCAAGACGGTCCTCGCCGGTGACATCAACGGTGACCGCAAGGGCGACCTCCTCGGCCGCGTCAGCTCAGGCGGCCTGTACTGGTACGCCGGCAACGGCGCAACAACCATCGCACCCGGCCAACTGATGTGGCCCACCACCACAACCGCAAGCTGACACCCCCTACACGGCGACGGGCCGCCACCCACCGCCGCCCCGTCGCCCAACAACCCGTTCGGCCGCCCACGGGCCCGACCGTGTCTGACAGATCGTGTAAGTAGCTGTTGTCGTACCGATCTTGGGGTTTGTCGATCGAACGGGAGTCCCGCTTGGGTGGTCGCGGGGTGCTCGGCGCATACGAGCAGGGCCTCCTGAACAGCTCGTTGGTGTCGAATCACCGAGCAACATCAGGAGGCCCTGGTGCCGCAGTGTTCCGTGTCGATGGCCGGTCAGTCCAGTTCAGTCACGCTGGAGTGTGACTGCCTGGCTCACCGGTTCGGAAACGCCGCTGACAACGGGTCCCGGCAGCCGCGTTATCCGACGGACATGACGGACGCGGAGTGGGCGGCGGTCCGGCCGTTGGTGCCGGTGCCCGGCTGGATGCGCGGTCGGGGTGGCCAGCCGGAGGCGTACTGCCACCGGGCGATACTCGATGCGAGACCGGAACCACGGCGACCGTGCCGTCCGGCTGCACTCCGACCGAACCCCGGTGAATGCCTTCCTCGTCATAGATGTCGAGGGCGCCGCCCTCGATCGAGGTATGGCCCGCCTGCGTCGAGCGCTCCAGTGCTTTCAGGCGCCGGTCAAGGTCAGCGAACACCTCCGCTAGTCGTCGGGCGTCGCGATGACCGTTAGAACTCAAGCACCGCCTCGGGGGCGTTCCCCCGGGGAACACCCCCGAGCTCTCCTCAGGAACACCTGCGACACGGCACACGATCGCGCGAAGGCCGCCCGCACAACCGGCGAACAACCAAGGCCCGCCCCAAGTCGAACCCTGTTCGAGAGCCTCGGACAGGGGGTCAACCCGACACGGTCGCTCTGCGTGACTCCCGAAGATGGAGAGCAAGCTCAGCCAGCGGACGCATGCCGATCAGCCCGTGAGCGGGCCTCCGACGGAGTCGGCGGCCACGGCCTGGGCATCCTTGGGGGGCACCGGCGCGGCCACGGGCTTGCCATGGTCGGTCAGGTTCACCGTCGCCGTGAACTTCACTTCGCCGAAGTGGCAGCCAAGACGGATACGGACGATCTGTCCGCCCTTGCTGACCCATACGTCGGCGAACGCCGGGAGCCTGGCGCCCAGCTGCTCCAGCGGGGTCTCCAGCTTCGCGCGCCGGTCCTGGGCCATCCGCAGCAGCAGGGCCTTGCGGTCCAGCTTGCCGCGGTAGTGCACGGCCGAGGTGCCGTTCACCTTCTCCTGGCCGACCTCGGTCACGTCGTGCGCCATGGCCACCTGGCGCAGGACGTGTTCCGGGTCGTTGAGGGGCGCGCGCATCAGGGAGTGGACCTCGGCCTTGTCCCGGGGAGTGGAGCGCCAGCCGGTATCGCCGTTCCTCTCACCCGGCATCCGGAAGTAGATGGTGCCGTCGCTGAAGACTTCATCCAGAGGCACCGCGCGCTCGGCGGGGCCGCCGGTCTGCCCGAGCGAGGCCGTCAGGCGACCCTTGTCGGCCTTCATGTCGAAGATGCCCTTCACCGCGATGGTGAAGTCCTTGCCCTCATTGGTCAGCCTGATCTCTTCGTCGATCCGGGCCGTGCTCTTCTCCGCGGCGCCGACCGCGGCCCGTACCGCGGAGCCCGGATCGGTGGACGACACCTGTCCCTTGCCTTCCGCCGCTTTGCCGGAGGAGCAGGCGGAGCCGAACACGGCTATGGCACTGATGCTGATGAGAATGGCTGAACGCCGCATTGTCTTCCCAGTGGGTCATGGTAGGGCAAGGCGGGATTCCCCCTTGCTGCAGAACGAGCATTCTATTGCGGTTGCCGGTTGAGGCCCGACAGTGGCTGATCGGGGGGACCGCGCTTGGGAGGTGGAACCGATGCAGCCGAGGGGCGGACGGCACGAAGCCGCACGCGGCGAAGAACTCCTGACGGTCCGTGAGGCGCTATTCATGCTCGCGGAGGACATCGGACTGTCCTAAGCTTCGCGTCCGGGTACAGCTCCAGGTACTCGCGGCGGAACTGGCCGAGCATGTGGTTCGGGACGACGATGGCAGGCTTCTTCGCCATGCCGGTGCGGCGCAGCTCCTGGGTACCGGCGACCATCGTGGCTGTCTTGCCAGCGCCGACTACGTGCGCCAGGAGCACGGACGGCTCGTGCACGATCCGGCGGATTGCGGCGTTCTGGTGCGGCCGCATAGTCCACTCGTTGATCGCGCCAGGCAGCGCAAGCGGGGAGTCATCGAACTCCCGCATGACCAGGTTGTTGAACCGGTCGTTGTAGAAGCGGGCCAGACGCTTGGAGCGCTCCGGGTCCTCCCACACCCACTCGGAGAACCGGTCGGCCATCTCCTTGGCCTTGGCCTGCGCGGCACTGGTGGCCTCGTCGTCCCGGACAGAGTGCTCGCTGCCGTCAGGCGCCCGGACGGTCCTGGTGACCATGATGGTGCGCTGCTCCAGCAGGGACTTGGCGATGTCGGGAGCGGGCTTCGCGGCCGTGCCCCAGTCGGAGGTCGCGGCGATGCCGGTTGTTGGTCCCCTGACCTCCCACACTGAGCCGCCGCCGTGCTCCGCACGGACGGTCTGCGTGCCGAGGATGGGGTCCCAGTAGTTCTCGCCGAAAAAACAACGCTAAGGGCCTGCGGAGAAACAAGTCGTTGCTTCCCTGATTGCTCGTCGTTGCTGTGGTATGGGGATGTTGGGCGGGGTTGAGGCAGATCTGGCGGCGAAGTTCCAGGTGTTGTTCCCGCATCTGGACGAGCGTCAGCGTCGGTTGGCCATGGGGGCGGAGGCTCGGGTGCTGGGGCATGGAGGGATCCGGGCAGTGGCCCGTGCGGCCGGGGTACGCGAGGGAACCGTGTCCCGCGGAGTGGCGGAACTGGAGTCCGGGGTGGCCCCGTTGGGTCGGGTCCGCCGGGAGGGCGGAGGCCGCAAGCGCGCGGCGGACCTCGACCCTGGACTGCGGCCTGCCCTGCTGGCGCTCGTCGAGCCGGACATGCGGGGTGATCCGATGTCGCCGCTGCGCTGGACGACGAAGTCGACCCGTCACCCTGGCCGGCGTGCTCACGGGGCAGGGCCACCGCATCTCGGCGGAGACCGTGGCCGACCTGCTGCGTGAGGAAGGCTTCAGTCTGCAGGGCAACGCCAAGACCGTCGAGGGCAGGCAGCACCCGGACCGTGACGGCCAGTTCCGCTATATCAACGAGCGGGCCAAGCAGTACCAGGCCGCCGGGGACCCAGTGGTCAGTGTCGACACGAAAAAGAAGGAAGTGGTCGGCAACTACAAGAACGCCGGTGCCGAGTGGCACCGTGAGGGCGAGCCGGTCCAGGTGCGCACGCACGACTTTCCCGACCCGAAGCTGGGCAAGGCCATCCCGTACGGGATCTACGACCTGGCCCGCAACACCGGCTGGGTCAGTGTCGGACCACGACACCGCAGCCTTCGCCGTGGAGTCCATCCGCCGCTGGTGGAACGGCCAAGGACGCGACGTCTACCCCCGCTCCCGGCGCCTGCTGATCACCGCGGACGCGGGCGGCTCCAACGGCTACCGCACCCGCGCCTGGAAGGCCGAACTGGCCGTCCTGGCCCTGGAGACCGGCCTGGAAGTGACGGTGTGTCACTTTCCTCCGGGAACTTCTAAATGGAACCGGATCGAGCACCGGCTGTTCTCCTATATCACCATGAACTGGCGCGGCAGGCCCCTGACGAGCCACGAAGTCATCGTGAACAGCATCGCCGCGACGACCACCCGCACTGGGCTGACGGTGCACGCCGAACTCGACACAGACGCCTACGAGACCGGAGTCCGGATCGGCGACCGGCAGATGGACGCCCTGCCCCTGCACCGCCACGAGTGGCACGGCGACTGGAACTACACGCTGGTGCGCCACGAGGCGCCACTTGATACCGGGTAGGGGTGAAAGACCCCTACCGCCGGCCTGTCGCAGCAGGCTGGTGAAGCTGAGGGCAGCCGATGCGTGGAGATGCACGCGGAGGTGAGAGCAGCCCTGACAACGACGGGACGCGTCGGCACTTCCAGACGACGCGGGTCCGGCAAGCAAGACGAGACGCCGTACGAGAGGAACCAGTGTCTGACGCCCCGTAAGAGTTCCACCGGCTCCAATCTGGAGGATATGGGCCGCTGCGCCACGAGGCGCTCTGTCATATTCCCGACGTAGTCGGGAGAAACTTGGAAGGTCGTTTCTAGGTCCGATGCCTAACCTGGATCCGAAAGGAAAAGGGAACAACAGCATGGCAGAAAATCAACGGTCGCGTTCAGGCGTATGGAGCGGCGCGTTGAGGGACCTGCGCGATACGGTGAAAGCTGAATTGCCTGAAGCTCAATCTCCAGAAGACGCAAGATCCCGTCCGCCGGAAAAACGTCTGAAACCGGCGCCGCACCCTGTCTTAGCCTCGATTCGTCAGCGGCTGTGATTGCCTGACCGGGTTATCGGTTCGCCCTGTTTGTTCCGCGTGATCGCGGGCGGGGCCTTCGCGTATCGCTGCGGCTGCGCCGGGGTCCACGGTTCCCGGAGTGTGCTGGTCCTGCTCCTTCCTGGTCTTCGTCGGGGCTGGCGGCCGGTCGTCAGGTGACGGCTGGGAGGGCGGTGAGTCGCTGCCAGCAGGTGGTGAACGCGGTCGCCCAGGGCCAGGTCCGCTCGATACGCAGCCATCGGCGGCGGGCGTGGTCGGTGAGGCGGGCGGGCAGGTGGTAGAGGCGGAAGCGCATGGTGTCCGGCTCTGCCTCGGCCAGATCGTCGATGTCGTGCAGGGCCAGCAGCCGCAGCCATGCGTCGAGATCGGCGGCGAGGTTCGCGGCGAGCCATCCCGAAGAAAAATGGGAAGAAAAGACCGCTAGGCTTGCCGTCGTGGTCAGATAAGCTCGTCGGCGAAGTTATCCGCCTCCTTCTGGAGGCATATTACGAACCACGATTCTCTGACAGTTCACACGGTTTCCGCCCTGGCCGAGGGTGCCACACGGCACTGACAGAAGTTGTCAATACCTGGGCTGGGGCAAACTGGTTCATCGAAGGGGACATCTCCGATTGTTTCGGATCGCTCGATCACGACGTCATGCTCGGGATTCTCGGCGAGAAGATTCACGATAACCGGTTCCTTCGGCTGTTGCGTCACATGCTAAAAGCCGGATACCTAGAGGACTGGATATGGAACGCCACGCTTAGCGGAGCCCCGCAAGGCGGAGTGGCGTCCCCCGTCCTATCCAATATCTATTTAGATAGGTTGGATAATTTGTCGAGACCGTTCTGATACCGGAATACACCCGAGGGGTAGTTCGGAAGAACAATCCGGCCTACCGTCAGATGATCAACGCAATCGCGCGTGCCCGCTACCGTGGCGACCGAGCTACGGTCCGGGAGCTGCGTAAGCAGCTACGCAGCCTTCCTAGCAAGGATCTTCACGATCCTGGCTACCGACGGCTGCGCTACGTAAGGTACGCGGACGATCACTTGCTCGGGTTCGTCGGCCCGAAGGCCGAAGCAGAGGAAATCAAAGCACGCCTCGCGGCGTTCCTGCGCGACGATCTCAAGCTGGAACTCTCCGAGGACAAGACCCTCATTACTCATGGGCGAACCGGAGCGGCGAAATTCCTCGGCTACGAGATAACCGTCCAGCACAATCAGCAAAGGTTCACCGGTGGCCGCAGAGCGGTCAACGGTGTAATCGGCCTGCGTGTGCCCAGGGCGGCGATCAAGGCCAAGTGCGCCTCGTACATGGAGCGGGGACAGCCCGCGCGTCGGACCCAGATGGTAAACCTCGATGATCACTCAATCATCAGCAGGTTCGGGGCCGAGTACAGAGGTTATGTCCAGTACTACCTGATAGCCGGCGACGTCCACCGACTGAACCGGCTGCTATGGACCGCCCAGACCTCGATGCTCAAAACGCTTGCATGCAAGTACGACTCGACCGTGCCGAAGATGGCGGCTAAATACAAGGCCACCATCGACACTCCGCACGGTCCACGCGTCTGCATACAGGTGAGCACCGATCGAGGCGACGGCAGGAAACCACTGGTCGCACGATTCGGCGGAATTCCTCTGAAGCGGCAGAAGAAAACGGTCCTTGACGACCGTCGGCCAGGCCCGGCTACCACTCACCGCAAGGAGCTGATTTTGCGGCTCCAGGCGCGGCGATGCGAACTATGCGAGCAACAGGCGGATGTCCTCGTGCATCACGTCCGCAAGCTCGCTGACCTCGCAACCCCGGGACAGCCGCAGCCTGCATGGGCGCTAATCATGGCGAAAAAGCGACGCAAGACGCTTGTAGTCTGCGTCGCTTGCCACGACGAAATCCATGTTCGGCAACTGACCGCTGAATTCACGGAATAGTCACTGGAGAGCCGGATACTCGGAAACGGGTCCGTCCGGTTCGGAAGGGGGGCACTGGAAAAGGAACTGCTGAGCAGGCACCTCGCCAGTGTCCTACCTTGTGGTGCAGCGCACGCCACCTCCGGGTGGCGACTCCGAAGCCGAATTTAGGGTGTCGGTGGGGAGGCCACGTTGAAAGCCTGCGGCGTAGGCGTGGCGATGCTGTCGGGGTAGAGCTGGGCGGCTCGCACGTCGACCGGTTGGTGGTGAACGTGGGAAGCGTTCTGATGTCGCCCTTCCCGTCTGGCAGCCAGTCAGGCGGAGGGCAAGGCCCGTCGTCGGCTGACGACGTCAGGACGTGGCGGAGGCCCCGTAGTAGTCCGAGCGCGTTAATGGCGCGCACATGGCGAAGGGGGCCAGCAACTCAGCAGTCGAGGAACTGGAAGACCGGGAGGTCATCGGTGAATACCGACGAACTGGAGCACGCCACGTATGAGGCGGAGCGCCGGGTACTGGAGATCCAGGCCAAGCTGCACCGTTGGGCCCGTGATGATCCTCATCGCAGGTTCGATGACCTCTTCAACCTCTGTGCCGATCCCGCGTTCTTGCTTGTCGCGTGGGATCGGGTGCGGGGTAACAAGGGTGCCAAGACCGCCGGGGTGGACGGCCGCACAGCGGCGTCCATCGCGGAGAGGACGGGCGTTGAGGAGTTCCTCGACGCACTACGAGGCTCGATCAAGGACCGTAGTTTCCGTCCGCTGCCGGTGCGGGAGCGGATGATCCCCAAGACGGGCGGCAAGTTGCGTCGCCTGGGGATCGCGACGATCACCGACAGGGTGGTGCAGGCGTCCTTGAAGGTGGTGCTGGAGCCGATTTTCGAGGCGGATTTCCTCCCGTGCTCCTACGGGTTCCGTCCGAACCACCGGGCTCACGACGCGGTGGCCGAGGTCCGCCACTTCACGTCCCACGGGTATGAGTGGATCGTGGAAGGTGACATCAAAGCCTGCTTCGACGAGATTTCGCATCCCGACTTGCTCGACCGGGTGCGGCTTCGGATCGGGGACAAACGCGTTCTTGACCTGGTGAAGGCGTTCCTAAAGGCGGGCATCCTCGGTGAGGATCGCGTGCTGCGAGAAACCAGCGCCGGAACCCCGCAGGGTTCGATCTTGTCGCCGTTGCTCAGCAACGTGGCCCTGTCGGTCCTGGACGAGTACGTCGCCCAGGGTCCGGGAGGCCCCGGAAGCAGCAAGCTGGGGCGGGAACAGCGTCGCCGTCAAGGTCTTCCCAACTACCGTATCTCCAGGTATGCGGACGACTGGTGCCTGATGGTCCACGGCACCGAAGGCGATGCCAAAGCCCTCCGCGAGGAGATCGCAGGGGTCTTGTCCACGATGGGCCTGCGCCTATCCCCGGAGAAGACCCTGGTCACCCACATCGATGAGGGACTGGACTTCCTCGGGTGGCACATCCAGCGCCACCGCAAACGAGGAACCAGCCGGTACTACGTCTACACCTACCCCGCGCGCAAGGCCCTCGCGGCTGTGATGGGCAAGGTCAAAACGGCGTGCCGGAAGATGGCCACGAACCAGCCGCTCGACACCCTGCTCATCCATCTCAACCGGATGCTGCCGGGCTGGTGCGCCTACTTCCGACCCGGCGTGTCCAGCGCGACATTCCAATACCTGAGCTCGTACACATGGAGCCAGGTCATGAAATGGCTGCGCCGCAAACACCGCCGGATCACATGGAAGGACCTCCGCCGCCGCTATTGCGAGGGTGGTTGGTGGCCGGTTGGAGAGGAGCGGACGCTGTTCGATCCCGGAAAGGTGCGCACAACGCGCTACCGCTACCGGGGCGCGGCCATCCCGTCCCCCTGGCCGACCACGGCATGAGGACGAGCATCGACAGCAAAGCGGGACTTGTGGAGCGCCCGGTGCCATGAGAGTGGCACGCCGGGTGCGGGAAGCGGCCCGAAGAAACGGCTCGATCGAAAGACGAGACCGCGCTTCGGGCCGACTTCACCGGCCCGAGGTATACGCCCAGGTCAGTGACGCGCCGGACCCCTTCGACCAACCCGGCCCCGACCTCACCTGGCTCTGCCACCCCGCACTGACCGGAATGCCGATCCAGGAGTGGGACGCGCTGATCACCACACTCACCGCACTCCATGAAGACCAGCGGGAAGCACACCTGGACCAACGACGAGGACACCGGCCACGCCTGGCGGCTCCCGGCACCGGCCGCCGCCCCATGCTCACCCTCGCCGACCGGCTCCTGGCCGCCGTCCTCCACCACCGGCTCGGACTCCGGCAGGTCGCCATCGCCCGCCTCTTCAGTGTCACCCCCGAAACCATTAACCGGCGCATCCGCGACATCCGCCAACTCCTCGGCACGGCTGGACACACCATCCACCGCGCCGACCACCAACTCACCACCCTGGAGCACCTCTACGACCACGCGAGCGCGGCAGGCATCACCGCCCCATCCAAGATCAAGACAGCGAGTTAATGATCCGCAGGCCCTATCCCTTTCGGCCGTGCCGGGTGAGCCACCGCGCCCGCCCCCAGGTCGGCGCCCGCCCGCCTTTCAGAAGTCACCTGACCTGGGCCCCGGAGGGATCCACCGCGAGCCCTCACCGAGTTGGCCTGAACGGTCAACAGGGCGGCAGGGCGCGGAGGTTCACGCTGATGCGGCAGCCTGGATCAACACGGCTACGCTGGACGCTTCCTCAGCCAAGTTCAAGCAGGTCTCCGCTACCGAAGTCCGCACTTCCGAAATCCGAAGGCCCAAGAGTGTCCGAACAAGCAGATGAAACACCACAAACGGACATAGTCGATCTGTCAGAGCTAGCCATGCGCGCCAGGGCGATTGCAAAGTCCTTTGATCGGGCGTCGGTGCAGGTCAGTTGAGGCCGAGGAGGGCCAGCGGCCGCTCGTAGGGGCGGAGGGCTGTGGTGCGGAGTCCGGCGGCGATGTTGGTGTGGCCGGCGTCGCGGAGTTGGTTGATGGCGAAGCTGCGGAGGGTGGCCATGTTCTCCGGGCTGTGCCCGGTGCGGATCTTGGAGGCGTCCTCGCGGAAGGCGGTGTCCCTGACGAAGTGGAGCCTGTTTTCGATCACCCAGTGTGCTCTCAAGATCGTTGCGATCCGTTCGGGGGATGCCTGACGGCTGGTCAGGTCAGTGATCACGTAGACGGTCTCGCGGCTCTGCTTGCCGGTCCTGGTGTCGGTGCGGTGGCGGACGACCCTGGCGACCTGGGCGGCGTGGGGGAAGTCGACGCCGAGGTAGGTGACGGTCAGGGCCTGCACGACCCGGGTCTCTTTGCGGCCGTGGCCGGTGGTGCGGTCGTAGAACTTCGCCGTCGCCTCCTGCCAGGGCAGGGTCCGCAGTTGCTCGTAGAGGTTCTTCTGGTTCCGCTTCACGGTGAAGGCGTAGTGCGCCTTCTTGACGTCGACGAGGAAGCGGGCGTGTTCGCGCTGGGTGTGCAGGGCATCGCCGGTCACGGTGACGCCTTGCAGGTCATAGGGGTCCAGGAGAGCGGCGAAGCACGTGATCTCGTTCGTCTTCTCGGGGACCCTGAGCTGGGTGACGGTCATCCCGGTGCCGGTCATCGCGGCGAGCAGGTGCGCGGCCGGGGTGGCGCCGAGGCGCGAGCCGCGGGCGCTCTTGCCGTCGATCGCGAGGGTGGCGGTGCCGGCCGGGTCGTGGCCGAGGAGGTCGGCCAGGCCGCCGGGGCAGGTGTCCTTGATGACCCGGCGGACCGTCGCGCCGCTGGGCGGGATACGCACGGCCAGGGCGGTCGCGGTGCGGGCACCGAGCCTGGCCAGGACGTCCTGCGGGGCCTCGGCCGCCCACTCGCTGATCGCCACGAAACTCCTCGCGCCGGTCACCACGGCGGAGCAGGCGATCAGCAGTACTGCCACGAAGGGGTGACGCTTCCCCCGCCGGCACCGCGGATCGGCCAGTGCCCGCAGCCGTGTCGCCAGCGGGCCGATCGCACGGTGCTGACGGGTGGGCGACTTGACCAGACAGACGGTGGCAGACTGACGGCACATCGAAGCTCCGTTGTGGGACGGCGACTTGGGAAGGTCACCTCCACAACGGAGCTTCGTTGCGTCCGGTCGCGCACCCGACCAGCATCGTCATACCGCCGTGACCTGCACATCCGAGAGATCACCACGACTTTGCAATCGCCCTGCCATGCGCGCCTACAAGCGCGTGATCGACGACGAGGCAGTCAACGAAGACGACCCGGGCCTGCAAGAGCTGCTGGACCTCCACGCGATCGTTCCCAACACCCACCGGCCAGGACACTTCGTTCCCATCGACCCACAGCAGACCGCGCACGACCTGCTGTGGCAGGGCTACGACCAGGTCGCACGGATGATGGCGAGGCTCGCCAGCGTCCACAAACTCACCGAGCTCCTCTCCGTGGAGTACGAGCGAGGAAAGTGGCGCAGCGGTGGCGGCAGCGAGTACATCGACGATCCGGCGTGCGTGAACGTGCGCATCGACAAGGCCAGCGCGAGCGCTACAGACGAGCTGCTCACCGCACAGCCACGCCGCCGCAGCCACGAACTCCTCCAGCAGTCCGTCGAGCGGGACTCCGCCCTCCTGGGCCGCGGCTGCTCCATGAGGACTCTCTATCCTTACAGCGCCAGGGCAAGGATGGCCGAGTCTCGGTGGATGGAACGCATGTCCCAGATCGGCACCGAGGTACGCACGCTGCACATCCCCTTCCCCCGCCTGATCATCATCGACCGGCGGCACGCCTTCATCGAGAACACCATCGTTGACGAAGCACCGCCCCACTCGGGCTGGTACGTCACGGACCGGGCGGTCGTCGAGTGGATCGCTACGGTCTACGACCTCTACTGGGACCGCGCCGACCCGTGGTCAGCCTCACTCATTCTTGACTCTCAGGTCACCAACCCAACCCAGCGCGCCATCCTCCGGGAGTTGGTCGCCGGCCGGGATCAAAAGCAGATCGCCCCGCGGCTCAGCATCAGTGAGAAGACGATCCAGAACCAACTGGCCGACCTCAGGAAGAGGTTAGGGCTCGAAACGACCATGCAGCTCATGTACTGGTGGGCTACATCTTCGGAGAACACGTCAGCGCAGGAACTCCAGCCCGGCGAGGCGTCGTCCCCCGTTCCGGAGTAGGACGGATCCCAGCATTCGTCGCTGTGACTGAGTGCTCCAGATGGCCTGCTTGGCCAACTGCAACGCTCAACGCGGGCGATGATGGGGATCTCTGGATTTGGCCAGGGGTACTCGTCGCCTCACTCGGTCCGGTGCAGGCGGGCGACCTCCGCGGTGACGGAGTCCCGACGTTCAACGGAGTGGGGAGTCTCAACGATCGTCGCGCGCGTTGTCGGCCGGGGTCGCCCGCTCGTGAAGCGTGTGGGCCATGCCGGCCGGCCAAGGGCGCCTGCGGCGGCGCTACGCGCTGGCCGCCGGGCCACGGGGTAGCCGTATCGTCCGCCGCAAAGACAACGAATTTCACTGACCTGGGACGATGCCGCTCGGAGGACTCTGTCGTCTGGGCCGCTCGGCCCGCCGCCCGTATAACGCCCGGTTTCGCTATTCCGGCACGACGGCCGTCGCTACCGCGCCATCGTAAGGACCCGGAGCTTGGCGCCGGTCACGCTCCGGCGGGCAGCTCTGCGGTACACGTATGCGTGCGTGACAGGATAGACAACCGGCCTTGTCCGTCCGGCAGTTCGGGGCAGAGGTAGCACATGAGGAACGGGGAAGGGGAAGCCTGGTGAACAGCCTCAACAAGGGGATCTACAAGGCCGAATTCGCACTGAAGTGGGACCCGAGTCCGATGGGGCAGCCGCCCTCTCATCTGGACATCGTCGCTGCTACCTACCTCGCGGGGGAGCCGGACGGCGAGCCCGCCTATGTGGTGCACTTCGACAGCCGCTCCCCCGACGGCACCATCTACCTCAACCGGGACGGCAAGGGCTTCGGCTGGGACGAGGTCATGACCCTGGAGCTCGGCCGGCTCGACGACCGGTACGCGCGCGTAGTGGTCGGTGTCGTCATCAAGCAGCACTCGGTGCACCGGACCTTCGCCAACGTGCTCAACCCGCGTCTGCGCGTCCGCGAGGGCTACAACGTCCTGGCCGAGGATGACTTCGGCGATGTCCTCGGGGCGACGGCGGCGACCGTCGCGGAGTTCGTACGCGACGAGTCCGGCGATTGGAGCTTCCGCCCCGGCCTCCACGGCGTCGAGGACGGCGTACATCGCCTCGTCGGGCACACATCTCCCGGACCGGAGAACGATCCGGACGACGACTGGCCGCAGGAGTCCTGATCCGTGGGTGACATCGCCAAGGGCGTCCTTGGGGGCGGGTGGGCATTGGTCGTCGGCTGGGTGCTGCCTACCGCGCTCAATCTCGCGGTCTTCTTCCTCGCTGTCGCCCCGAGTCTGCGGCGGACTGCAGCCATCGAGCGTGTCTGGCCTGACTCGGCCAGTCAGACAGCTCTGCTGCTCCTGTGTGCCGCCGTTCTCTTCGGCATCGTGCTCAATGCTCTCCAGACCCCGCTCTACCGGATCCTTGAGGGTTATCTGCTGTGGCCGCGCGGAGCGTACGAGCGTGGGTGTCGGCGACAGCGGGCTCGCAAGGAGAAGATCGCTAATCTGATTACCCAACCGGAAGGCCGTACTCCGGTACAGCGTGCACTCCTCAACGAGCAGTTGGCACGCTATCCGGTGGACGACGAGCAGCTCGCCCCGACCCGGCTCGGCAATGCGATCCGTCGATTCGAGGAGTATGGCCACAACCGCTTCCGCCTCGACACTCAGGTGCTTTGGAACGAGCTGAGCGCCGCCGCGCCCGTGCAGGCGCGCCGACAGGTGGAAACGGCGCGTACCAGCGTGGACTTCTTCGTGGCATTGCTTTACGGGCACGCGGTAGTGGCGGCGCTTGCCCTTCTGGCTATGACGTCAACCGGGGCCGAGCGGCCCCTGCTGGTCGTCACTGCCATCGTGGTGGGTGCGCTCGTTCCGCTGTGGTATCGCTCTGGCGTGTACGCCACTGATGAGTGGGCCGCCGCAGTGCGGGCCATCGTGAACTTGGGCCGCAAACCGTTGGCTGACGCGCTCGGACTCGTCCTGCCGCCGCAACTGTCCGAGGAACGCACCATGTGGCAACTCGTTACCCGGATGTCCCGGCGTCCCTACCGGGATGCAGCAGACCTGGCGTTCGCACCATACCGGGCCGCGCCACCAGATCCGACCTGCCCACTGCATCCACCGACGCCAGGCCCGGGTGCGTGACGCAAGCCTTCTAGGGGGCGTATCGAGTCGTGATCACTAAGTGGTCCTGCCGAACGGTGACGCCGTGCCACGCAGCCCGTACCCCGGACCGGCGTGAACGACCTCATGCGTCCCTGCACGGTGTCCTACCGTCACGACGCGCGTGTGCTCGCATAGTTGGCGACAAGAGCCATGCTGGAACAGTCGCCGCCTTCGAAGTGCCACCGGCCCGCTGTGCCATCAACGTTCACCACACTCAGCTCACTCAATGGCGGAGTCGATGAGATGCGGCATCCCCGGTATCAGTCCCGCCCGCCTCCGCTTACTCTCCCAACAGGTGCGCCGCTCTCAGCTTGGCAAGAAGTGCGTTGAAATCATCCCTCAGCTTGTCAAGGTCCGTCGCGGTCGAGTTCGTCTGAGCTGTCACGCGCCGTGGAATCGGTTCAATGCACCATTTGTTTGCGGGAACATCCAAGTCATAGAGCGTCTCCCACTCTAGGTGATTGTCGTGAGTCACGCCTCCAACACTCTGACTCCAGAGCGGCTGCTGACTTTGCGGACCGGGACCGGAGACGTTGAGGTGCGGGTCAAACGGGCCACCGGTCTTGTACTCCTTCAGCCGATATATGAAACGATTGGCGGGCGTCGGCTTGACGGTTTGCCCTATGTGGTAGTGCGTGTTGGGAGCCCAGTCTTCACATTTCTTCGCTGACCTCCTTCCACACGCAGCCTTCACCGTCCACCCGATCTCGTCTGGGGCCGTTGGATCTCTGACGGCATTAACAAGCAGATCACCCGGGCGATAGAAGTTGCAGCTACCCACAGGGGTATCGTAGGGAGTTCCGCCAGTCACAACACAGATTCGCCGCTCACTGTAGATCCAGTTTCCAATCCAGGCTTCCGGAAGCATCAGCGCGCCGGGAAGCGGACCGTTTTCGTACGCGGTTTGATAGTACGTATGGAAAGACCCTTTACTTATCAGGGACGTTTCAATCCTGCCCTTGATATCTGGGGGAGCTTTCTGGACTTGGGTGCGGAAGAGGGAAGACCCATCGACGGGATTCAAATGACTGTCCAGCGGGACAGAATCAAAATCCTGAATGATCGTGGAATCCACCTTGTTTCCGAGGGTGTTGGACGTTACGACCATTGGGACGTCGTCGACGCCCGGCACCACTTTACCCAAGCATTTCCATGTCACACCGCCATCTTTTGTGCCATCTTGCGTCAGGCTCCCTTTCGTTGTGTTCCAATCAGGCTCACGACCAGGGTGGTCAGGATCTGTGCCAAGAGTACGCCCGGCATTTTGCGCTTTATATAGGTATCCTTGCGCTTTGGAAGGCTCTTTGTTGGGTAGAATCCCGCCCGTCTTCTGCTCGCCCTCGTCGATGTCGATCCCACCGGATACGTTCCGATACAATTGCACTCTGGAAAAGTTATTTGTCACTTTCAGGGCAGAGGGTCCAGGTCCTCCTCTGACGGCGCCATAGCCCCAGTACGTTGAGTCCGGGGTGATATCCATGTCCCCTCCGACTACAGCAATATGCCCCCCCTTAAATACCACAGGTGCATCCCCTTCGGCGTAGCAACCGACGTACACGGAGTACGCCGGAGAACTACCGCGCTCGCAGCTGATGTTGCGGTGCTTGTTTGTGTCCGTATGACACGAAACGAAGGTGCAACTCAAAAATGAATTGTCATGAATTCCATCACGCCCATTATCTGTGGCAGAAACATTCATGACCAGCATGGCATTGGTCTCCATGTTACCTTCGCTGCCGATGTCGAGCCCATGTTGGCCGTTGCCATAGATAAGGCAATCACGTATCTGTGTGAGGTTGGCATTAACTTGCGGCGTGAAGTCAGGCACATCACTTGCGTATATCGTTATTCCGTTACGCCTGAAGCCAGCGATCCGCACCTTCTCGATCCACGGGCCGTGCGCCAGAACTCGTACGCCATCCATCTGCGGGGCCGGATGGAGCTCGGGCTCGGTGGTACCCCTCCTATGCAGGGGTCTCGACTCGAGGGTGAACTGGCGAAGCACAGCATAGTCAGCACGACCGCGATCGGGCAGGTCGGTCCAATAGCCCGTCAGGGCAATAGCGCAATAAACGGTCTCTCCGGCGCCTACTCCGACTCGACCGATACTGCCTCCGATACCTGGAGGGATTGGAGGGACATGTGTAGGGGGTTCCAGTGGATTAGTCCTGGCGGAAAGGTTGAAATCGCCGCTTTTAACATCTGCGATTATTCGGGAAGTTCCTCTGAAGCCAAAGCCGGCTCCCTCCAGAATGCAACCGTTCGAGACGACAAGAGGCTTCGTAATCAGGTAGTCGCCCGGAGGAAGGTAAACGACTTTGCCGTCGGACAACGGTTCATCCGTCATCTTTCCGAGTCGCATTGCGCAGTCCAGGGCATCTTGGAGCGCGTCCGTGTCGTCGGTCTTTCCATCCCCTGCCGCTCCGAAGTCGAGCACGTTCAGCCGCGTGTCGCGGCGGGGCCGGATAGTCACCATGCCCGAAGCGTCACAGTCACCGATCCAGTTCGGAGCGCTGATGCAGACTTTTGTCGGGTTACCGCGCACGGCGTTAGCCCGCACGAGTTTTCCCGAACTGTTGACGCCAACCGCGCCAGATTTTCCGGTGGGGCCTAGGCCGCCTGCAACAACGCCGCCTATTTGAACATCGACCTTCGCCTTGGCGGCCGCCGTCTGCAGAGCAATCCCAAAGAACGGAAGGGTATGCAGCGTCTGCAACGTCTCGTCGCTGGGTGGGTTGTTACTCTGCGGGACAGCAGGGGCGACTGCAGGGCTGACGGCGGTGGCCGGTGATCCGGGGGTGGTCGGATATTTGGTGATGCGGACCGCCTGGCCGGCTGTGACCTTCTGTGCGGCTTGCATGGTGACGGTGACGATGTCCATCGGAACTTCTCTTCCGTTGAGACTTCGTTGGCAAACGCAGGTCCAGGGAACACGTCAGTTCCGGGAGCGGCCTCAGGGGAGGCTGGGCGATGGTCCGCGCTAATCGGCGCCAGAGGTATCACTGAATCCTTTATGCACGCCTCCTCTAAGGATAGGCGCGCCAAGCCGTCTCGGCGATTGGAGATCGCGCACCACTGCCCTGGTCTGGCACCGCAAAGGGCGACGTCAACGCGCCCGTACGCGACGCCCTCGTTTCCATGAACTCAGGCCCCCTCTTCCACGTCCCGGCTCGGCGCGTCCGGCCAGTTCGACTCGAAGACGGTGCAGGCTCTCGCCGCAGGGCTTCGACAGAGTTGCTCGATGTTCGGTTCGTAATCACATGAGTCCGAGCAGGGGTGAGCGGCCGACGGGCATCGCGGGCATTGCCCTGAAGGGCGGAAGCCGTGGCGGCGTTGCGCGTCTTGCTCATCAATCGACCGATTGATGAGCAAGATCGATAAGTGGCGGCGCGTGACCGGATCGACGTCGGATCATGCCCATAAAGCGGTGTCAGAAAGTCGACGTGCTCAAGAACTTGAGGGGCACCCTTTTCTCTACGATCTGGCAGGTGCAGCCACCCCAGGATGACGACGCCGCCGATCTCCTCGCCCCCGTTCCGGCCGTACGGACCGGAACGGGGGCTACGCACGCGTGTCGACCAAGGGACAGTTGCTCGACCGGCAGATCCATGCACTCACCGAAGCAAGGTGCATCCGGATCTTCTCCGACAAGAAGTCCGGCAGGAACGCCGAACGCGAGGAACTGTGGAAGGCCCTCGACTACCTGCGCGAGGGCGACACCCTCGTCGTCCCGTCGCTGGACCGGCTCGGCCGCTCCATCCAGGACCTCATCGCGATCGTGTCCGGCCTGAGCAAGCGTGGCGTCGGCTTCACTTCGCTGCACGAGGCGCTCGACACGACCACGCCCGGCGGGCGCCTGGTCTTCCACGACCACACGCTATCGATCTGGCAGCAGACCCCTGATCTTTGTTGGGGGCACAGACGCTCGCTCGGTCGCCAAGTAGGCCCTGGCCTCCCGAAGCTGCCGCGAAGTGACAAGTAGCTCTCTGTAGCCGATGTGACGGCCTGTTGTCCCGGTTTCCTGCGTTCTGGCTCTATCTCCGTTGTGCTCGCATCACCTTGGTCGCGTTGCGGTGATCGAGGTGAGGAGTAGGGCGTGCGTCGGGAGTGGGAACCGGAGGACCTGATCGAGGTCTGGACGCTGCTGGAGGAGGACCAGGAGCGGCTTCGGAACAAGTCGGGGGCGAACCGGCTGGGCTTCGTTATCTGGAGTCACTGAGGCACTGTCCAGGACGTGCAGCACGTACGGGTGAAGCCCCCTCGGCCACGTCCTGGATGGGATTACCTTCCGTCATCCACAACGGATGAGCGGGAGGTTCCATGAGGGTGCAGCGCGTGCTGATGCCGGACTCGGAGGCCGAGTCGTGGACCGTGCTCGGGGACGACCACGTGGCGGTCGCGCCGATCGAGCGCTACCTGGCCTACCTGGCCTGGGGCGAGAAGTCACCGAACACGGTCAAGGCGTACGCCCACGACCTGAAGGACTGGTTCGTCTATCTCACCGGCCGCGGGCTGGACTGGCAGTCGGTGACGCTGGAGGACGTCGCAGGGTTCGTGGGCTGGCTACGGCTTCCGCCGCAGGCCCGGGACGGAAAGGTCGCGGTGCTGCCCACGGCGGACCACCACTGCGCGGAGTCCAGCGTGAACCGCAAGCTCGCCGCCCTGTCGTCGTTCTGCGAGTTCCACGCCCGCCACGGGGTACCGCTCGGCGACCTGATGGTGACGATGCGGCCCGCTGGCCGCCGGGGCCGCGGCAGCTCCTACAAGCCGTTCCTGGAGCACATCGCCAAGAGCCGACCGCAGAAGGCCCGCACGATCCGGCTGCGGCAACCGCGGCGCCGGCCGGTCGTGCTGTCCGCCGGGGACGCCCAGGCGGTGCTGGACGGATGCGAGCATCTGCGGGACCGGCTGCTGTTCGCGCTGCTGCTGGACACCGGGCTGCGGATCGGCGAGGCATTGGGCCTGCGGCACGAGGACATCGCGCTGGCCGAGCGGCAGGTGAGCGTCATCCCACGGCTGAACGCCAATCGGGTGCGGGCGAAGGCGGGCCGCTCACGGGAGGTCCCGGCCAGCGTGGAGCTGATGCGGCTGTATGCCGACTACCTCAACCGCGAGTACGGCGCCCTCGACTCGGACTACGTGTTCGTCAACCTCTGGGGCCGCCCGCACGGCCGCCCGCTCACCTACTCCGCCGTCTATGACCTGGTGGAACGGTTGCGCCGCCACACCGGCATCGACTTCGAGCCGCACCAGTTCCGGCACACCTACGCCACCTGGCTGCTGCGCAAGGGCGCCGGCATGGAGAGCGTGAAGGAACTCCTCGGACACGCCTCGATCACCACCACGATGGATACGTACGGGCACCTCACCGTCGAAGACGCCCGCCGGACGCTGGAAGCGGCAGGCTGGTTCACCGGCCGGGAGGTGCGGCTGTGACCGTCACACCCCTGTCCACGGGCCCGCTCGGCCGGTCCGGGCTGCTGGAGAAACTGCTGGCCGCCGTCCGCTCGGAGTTCCGCGTCGACGTCCTGGTCCCCGACGCCGACGACCCAGTGCTGGGCTGGAAGCGCTGCCCGGTGGCGGGTTGCAACCGCGCCGCGCACGAGCAGGGCATGTGCACTGGCCATGCCCAACGCTGGCGGCGGGACGGACGCCCTGACCTCGCGGTGTTCCTCGCCGACCCCGGCCCTCCGCTCCGGGGAGTGGGCGAGCTTACGCACTGCACCGTTCCGGGCTGCCGCTTCGGCGCCGCTGGCAAGGGACTGTGCTCGCGGCACCGCGACAAGTGGTCCCGCTCCGGCAGCCTTGATCCCGCCGTCTGGGCGGCCTCCGCGCCGCCGCTGCCGGGCACCGACCGCACCGAGTGCGCCCTGCCCAACTGCACCTTGTGGGTGGAGAACGCGTCGAACGCGTTCTGCAAGAGCCATCACGTCCGGTGGCGTCAGGACGGCGCCCCGCCGGTCGCGGACTTCATCATCGAGTGCCAGTCCTTCGGCCTGCCGCGAGTAGACTTCCGTGGACTGGCGGCGCAGCTCAGGCTGGAGTTCCAGTACGCCGTCCAGGCCCGCCGCGACGAGCAGACCGTCACCGCACCGGCCCGCATGATCGCGGCCGCTATCCGCTGGGCCCGCGAAGAGCACGTGGGCTCCCTGCTGGACTATTCCGCGGAACGGTGGCAGCGGGTCGCCGACCCCTACCAACGCCGCGGATCCGGCGGCTACGACAAGCGCGTCGCAGTGTTCCTCCTCTACGCCCGGGACGCGGTCGAGACCCTGCGCGACGGCACCGGCTGGGAGGTCGAGTACGCCCGGGACGTGTGGCGGCTGGGCAAGCTGACCGGGCTCAACCGCAGCGTCAGTCGGCCCCGTCCCCGCAGCGAGCTGCGGTTCGACCGCATCACCCAGCCCTGGATGCGGGTGCTGGCGAAGCGGTGGATCAGGCTGCGGCTGTCGTCCGGCCTGAACGTCAGCACAGTTGTCAGCGACATGCAGGCCCTGACCCGGTTCAGCGAGTTCCTCGACGCCGTCGGCCCCACCGTTGTCCGCGGCCTGGGCGACGTCGACAGGGCCCTGCTGGAGCGCTACCTGGCCTGGCTGACCGACCTCCCCGGCGGGCTCAGCTCGAACGAGAGCCGCGTCAACGGCCTGCACCTGTTCTTCCAGGCCATCCGCCAGCACGGCTGGGACAGCTCTCTGCCGACCAGCGCCGCGTTCTTCACGGGCGACTGCCCGCGGCGCCGCACACGGCTCGCCCGCCACCTGGCCGAGCACATCATGACCCAGGTCGAACAGCCGGCGAACCTCGACCGGTGGACCGATCCCGCCGCCCGGCTGATCACTCTCATCCTGATCCGCTGCGGCCTGCGGGTCTCCGACGCCTGCACCATCCGGTTCGACTGCCTGCTTCATGACGGCCAGGGCGCCCCTTACCTGCGCTACTTCAACAACAAGATGAGCCGGGAGGCCGCCGTCCCCATCGACGAGGGGATCGAGGCCGAAGTCCGGGCCCAGCAGCAGCGCGTCCTTCAACGCTGGCCGGACGGCAATCCGCACGTCTTCCCCGGGCTGAAGGGCAACGCCGACGGCACCCGGCACTTCTCCCCGGACACCTACCGGCAGATGCTCAAGCGCTGGCTCGCCCAGTGCGACGTCCGCGACGAGAACGGGCAGCCGGTCCACCTCACCCCGCACCAGTGGCGGCACACCTTCGCCACCAGGCTGATCAACCGCGACGTCCCGCAGGAAGTCGTCCGCGTCCTCCTCGACCACGACTCCCACCAAATGACGGCCCACTACGCGCGGATCACCGACCAGACCGTCCGGCGCCGCTGGGAGGCCGCCACCAAAGTCAACATCCGGGGCGAGCGCGTCACCCTCGACCCCGAGGGGCCGCTGGCCCAGGCCGAGTGGGCCAAGACTCGCTACGGCCTCTCCACCCAGACCCTCCCCAACGGCTACTGCGGACTGCCTGTTCAGAAGAGCTGTCCGCATGCCAACGCCTGTCTGACATGCCCGGTCTTCCTCACCGGCCCGGAGTTCCTGCCCGAGCTGAAGGCCCAGCACCGGCGGACGCTGACGCTGATCGACAATGCGAAGGGCTCCGGACATCAACGGGTGGCCGAGATGAACGAGCAGGTCGCGGCCAACCTCGACCAGATGATCACCGAACTCGAAGCCGACGGGCCGCAGGAGGCCGCCGATGCGGGCTGACAACTCCCCACACATCGTCGCTGCCGCCCGTTCCCGGGCCGCGGCAACGAGGGAACGGGCCATCGCCGCTGTGCGGCGCATGGACGCCGCCGGCCAGCCGGTCTCCTTCGACGGGGTCGCCCGAGAGGCCGGTGTCTCGCGATCCTGGCTCTACAGCCAGACCGACCTGCGGGCCGAGATCCACCGCCTGCGCGAGCGGCACGGCCCGGTGGCTTCGGCTCCCCAAGTCCCCGACCAGCAGCGCGCGTCTGATGCTTCCCTGCTGCGGCGGCTGGAGGCCGCGACGGCCCGAAACCGTCAGCTGGAGGCGGAGGTGAGAGAACTGAGGGACCAGCTCGCCCGCGTGCTCGGACAGCAGCGGGCCGCCGCCGTCACCTCTTCGGGTGAATCCCGCAGCCCTCGCCAGCAGTCGGTGAAGACCATCGGACCCTGCTGATCCGGTCCGTCGTCGACACCGGCCACCAGGCAACGACCCAGGTCAGAGCCACGTCCGGTTCTGCGGCTGAAGATAAGCTTCGCGCTGCTGCTGAAGTTCTTCGAGGTGGAGGCGCGCTTTCCGGAGGAAGCGGCGGAGGTCCCGGCGGCCGCGGTGTCGTATGTGGCTCAGCAGGTGAAGGTGCTGGCCGAGGAGTGGGGTGCATACGACTGGTCGGGGCGGGCGATCAAGCGGCACCGGATGGAGGTCCGGGCGGCGTTCGGGTTCCGCGAGTGCACGCAGGAGGACCAGGTCCAGCTCGCGCAGTGGTTGGCGGCGGAGCTGTGCCCGGTGGAGCTGAACCGGGACCGGCTGGCTGAAGCGGTGGTCGCGCGGTGCCGCAAGGATCGTCTGGAGCCGCCGGCGCCCGCGAGGGTGACGCGGCTGGTCGCCTCGGCGGTGAACACCTTCGAGGAGGGGTTCTGCGCGACGACGGTGGAGCGGTTGTCTGCGGCCTCGCGTTCCCGGCTGGACGACCTGGTGGCCGAGGACGACGGGGATGAGGGCAGCGTGGGCGGGGGCCGGACGTTCTTCACCGAGCTGAAGGCGGACCCCGGAGCGTTGGGCCTGGACAGCCTGCTGACGGAGGTGAACAAGCTGCAGCGGGTGCGTCAGCTGGATCTGCCTCCCGAGTTGTTCGGGGAGTTCTCGGAGAAGCTGGTGTCGGCGTGGCGGGCTCGGGCGGCGAAGGAGTACCCGTCCGACCTGGTGGCCGCGCCGGGGCACGTGCGGTACACGCTGCTGGCAGCGCTGTGCCACGTACGCGAGACCGAGATCACGGACTCGCTGGTGGACCTGTTCATCCAGCTGGTGCAGAAGATCAATACGCGGGCGGAGAAGAAGGTCGAGGGCGAGTTCGTCAAGGAGCTGAAGAAGGTCCGCGGCAAGGAGGCGATGATGCTGAGGGTCGCGGAGGCCGCTTTGGCCGAGCCGTCCGGCACGGTCCGCAAAGTGATCTACCCGGTGGTGGGCGGGGAGAAGACGCTCAAGGCGCTCGCGGCGGAGGCGGCGGCGAACGAGGCCAAGTACAAGGCACGGATCCGCACCGTGCTGCGGTCCTCGTACTCGGCGCACTGGCGCCGGATGCTCTCGCCGCTGCTGTCGGCCTGGGAGCTGAAGAGCAACAACACCGCCTACCGGCCGGTGATGGACGCGATCGACCTGCTCAAGCGCTACCTGGACCAGCCGATTAAGGACGGGGCGTTCTTCGACGCGGCGGAGAAGGTGCCGCTGGAGGGGGTGGTGCCTGAGCAGTGGCGGGCCGCGGTGGTGGACGACAAGGGCCGGGTCGAGCGCATCCCCTACGAGCTGTGTGTGCTGGTCAGTCTGCGCGACGCGCTGCGGCGCCGGGAGGTCTGGGTGGCTGGTGCCGGCCGGTGGCGCAACCCGGAGGACGACCTGCCCCCGGACTTCGAGGACAACCGGGACGTGCACTACTCGGCGATCCGCCAGCCGCAGGACCCGCAGGAGTTCATCGCCGCCCTGCAGAAGCGGCTGCGCGAAGCCCTCACGGGCTTCGACCGGGCGTTGGAGCTGGGCACCACGGGCGGGGTGGAGATCACCAGGAAGCACGGCGAGCCGTGGATCAAGGTGTCCCCGCTGGCCAAGCAGGAGGAGCCGGAGAACCTGGTCGCCCTGAAGGCTGAGATCCAGCGCCGCTGGGGGACGATCGACCTGATCGACATCCTCAAGGAGGCCGAGTTCGCCACCGGCTTCACCTCCGAGTTCGCCTCGGTAGCCTCCCGGGAGGCGGTCCCACGCGATGTCCTGCGGCGCCGGCTGCTGCTCGTGCTGTTCGCGCTGGGCACCAACATGGGCATCAAGCGGGTGGTGGCCACCGGCAAGCATGGCGAGTCCGAGGCGGTCCTGCGCCGGATCCGGCACCTGTTCGTGAACCGGACCAACATGAGGTCCGCGCTGATCAAGCTCGTCAACAACACCTTCGCCGCCAGGGACGAGGGCTGGTGGGGCGCGGGCACCGCGTGCGCCTCCGACAGCCGCAAGTTCGGTGCCTGGTCCAGCAACTTCATGACCGAGTGGCACCAGCGCTACCGGGACCCGGGCGTGATGATCTACTGGCATGTGGAGCGCAAGTCGGTGTGCATCTACTCCCAGCTCAAGCACTGCTCGGCCTCCGAGGTCGCCTCGATGATCGAGGGCGTGCTGCGGCACTGCACCGACATGGAGGTCGACCGGCAGTACACCGACACCCACGGCGCCTCCATCGTCGGGTTCGCGTTCGCGCACATGCTCGGCTTCAACCTGCTTCCCAGGCTGAAGAACGTGGGGTCGGCGCGGCTGTACCGCCCGGCCGCCGGCGAGGACGAGCAGTGGCCGCAGCTGGGCCCGGTGCTGTCGACCAGGACGATCGACTGGGAGCTGATCCGCCAGCAGTACGACCAGATCGTCAAATACACCACCGCCCTTCGCCTGGGCACCGCGGAGGCCGAGCAGGTCCTGCGCCGGTTCACCCGCGGCGGCCCCAAGCACCCCACCTACCGGGCCATCGAGGAACTGGGGCGGGCCGTGCACACGGCCTTCATCTGCGACTACCTCGCCGACGCGGGCCTGCGCCGGGAGATCGGCGAGGGCTTGCAGGTCGTCGAGAACTGGAACAGCGCGAACCACGACCTGTTCTACGGCAAGGACGGCGAACTGACCGGCAAGGACAAGGAGGGCCAGGAGATCTCGATGCTCGCCCTGCACCTCCTCCAGTCGGCCCTGGTCCACGTCAACACGCTCCTGGTCCAAGAGGTCCTGGCCGAGCCGAAGTGGGCGGACAAGCTCACCGAGGCGGACCGGCGCGGTCTCTCCCCGCTTTTCTGGACCCACGTGAACCCCTACGGCAGGTTCGAGCTGGACATGAACCGCCACCTGCACCTCGGCCCGCTCCTCCCACGGCAGCGAACGACCCAGGACGGTGCCGTTTCCTCCGGCACGGCACCGGTCGGATGAGGGCCGCACTTGCGGTCCCGGCTCACTGGTGCCCGCAGGACGTCCATCCAGCACGGCCGAGAAGGTCTGCTGCAGCCATCCGAACGTTCGGGTTCTCGTCCTGCAGAAGCTCGCGGGCTGCCGACCCGTAGGTGGTCTCGTCGTCGCTGACCTGGAGCAGGTAGACGAGGGCTCGACGTCGAACCCAGTGGTCCGGATCCTTGAGCGCCGATGCCAGCACCTGGGCGGCGTCGCTGTCGAGCTCGGCCAGGGTCCGTGCCGCGTCCATCCTCACTCCCCGGTCGGGGTCGTCGGCCAGGGCCTGGACCAGCGCGTCCCGGGCACGATCGGTAAGGGGCTGACGGCCGCCCAGGGTGTAGGCCGCGGCTCGTCGTTCGCCAGGGGAACCCGCGGCGGTCAGGATGTCGATGAGCTCCTCGGAACTGCCGCGCCTCTGATCGCGAAAGTCGGGGACGAGCTCACCCTCCGGCAGCGTGTCGAGCCAATGCTCGTACCAGGTCAGGAAGTCTGGCTGGGGATGGAAGACCGGAGGTGCGGCAAGGTCTCCGAGGTTGGCATCGAGGAGTCGGCCTCGGGCGGGGCCCGAGATGACCAGCAGCGTCATCTCCAGGCAGCCGCGATGCACGACAGTGTGGGTCCCGGCGTACGAGTTGTCCTGCATGTTGCGGAGACGTGCCCAATCGGCGGCGACGGAGTCAGTCGGTTCCAGCGTGAAGACTCGCCCAAGTTGCTGACTGGTGGTGGGGATGTCGTGGGCGGACCAACGCGTCAGAGGGAGTAGTCCGTAGTCGGGTCCAATGCCTCCGTTGCCGATCTCGCGCAGGAACGTGCGATAGCTACGGGGAAGACGGACGCCGTGAGTTGCCTCGTAGGCGACCACTCGTTCTTCGCTGATGGGGGCGCCCAAGCGTTGACCGCCGGGCGCCCGCACGAAGGTCCGCGGGCGAGGGACGGGTTCCGTACAGGCAGCGGCCAGTTTGGATCGGATGCGGGCGACGATGTCGTCCATGGATGCTTCTTCCAAGGGGCGGCGTCACCTTATGGGAAGCCGCGTTCGCCGACATCCTATGCAAGGGAACTCCCCGGCAAGATCCAACCTCCTTTCGCGGCCTCTTGGTCGTGTCCGTTTGAGGAACCCTCAACGAACAATCGTGATCTTGCCCGGTGGGAGAGAACGACCTGCGCTGACGGCGTCTCATTTAGGGTGTCCGGTGATCTGTACGATGAGCGGGGGCTTACCGTACGCTCCGGGCATGAGTGAACGCGTCGGCTACGCGAGATGCAGTCTGGACAAGCAGGACCTCACCGCCCAGCGCGAGATCCTGATCAGCCTGGACGTCCCGGAGGACCGGATCTACCTGGACCACGGGCTGACCGGGACCAATCGCGACCGGCCCGGCCTGGCCCAGGCCCTCGCGGCGGTCCGCGCCGGCGACACCCTCGTCGTCCCCAAGCTTGATCGCCTCGCACGCTCGGTACCCGACGCCCGCGACATCGGCGACTCTCTCACCGCCCGCGGCGTCAAGCTCTCGCTCGGCGGCACGCTCTACGATCCCGCCGACCCGATGGGCAAGATGTTCTTCAACATCCTGGCCACCTTCGCCGAGTTCGAGGTCGATCTCCTGCGCATGCGTACCCGTGAAGGCATGGCGGTGGCGCGGGCCAAGGGCAAGCTCAAGGGAAAGCAGCCCAAGCTCAGCGCCCGCCAGCAGAGCCACCTGGTCCAGCAGTACCAGTCCGGCGAGCACACCATCGCCGACCTCGCCGAGCTCTTCTCCGTCAGCCGCGCCACGGTCTACCGCGTCCTTGAACGCCACCAGAACGCAGCCACGCCGTCGACTCCCGGTGGGCAGTGACGTGCTGCCCTACGTCTATCAGGTCACCAAGTACGACCCCGCCGACCGCGACCAGCACGGCCACTACGCCGGCACTGAGGACACGACCAGCGACCACGGGCCGGTCGAAGCCGCCTACCTGCGGGCCGTCGCCGCCTTCGCCGAAGACAGCGGCGTCGACAAGCTGGCCATCCGCGAGCCGCAGCTCGGAGGCTTCGCCCACTTCGGCCTGGAACCACCGATCGACGGCTACGGCCTGGCCGGCCTCTTCCCCGCCGGCCCCGTCGGGTTCCACGACGGTGCGCTGGTGCCGATCGGTGTCGGCTTGGAACTTGTCCGAGCGATGCTCCGCGACAACGGCGCCTGGTGCCGCCTGGAAGCGGAGGGAGAGTTCACGGTGCACGTCGGCTGGGACCAGTACCTCTACATCGGCAGCAACCTGCCCTGCGAAACCGCACTGGCCCGCACCCGCACGCTCGGCCTGTTCCCGGAACGCCTGGACGCCTCGCCGTACGACTTCGCCCCCGACGACCCCGCCTACGTGCAGCGGCCGGCCGACGCCGACTTCTGGGCCCGCCTGCACTGGACCGTCAGTGCCCACCGCGCGGTGTTCCTGGAGGAGGTCTTCGCCGTCAACGCCTCCCGGTGGCACCGCCTGACCCGCGACAACATCGAGACTGTGCGCTCCCAGCTGGCCCCACGCGCACAACTGGCAATCTGGCCAGACCTGCTCACCGACGTCGACAAGGCCGTGGCCGCTCTGCCCGACGAAGGCCTCGTGGAGATCGTCTGGGAGGACGAGGACGGGCAGATCACGAGCACGGTCGTGGACGAGACCCAGTTCGAGGCAGTGACCTCCCAGCTCGCCAGCGCGCGTGCTGCCAGCGTCGTATCCATGTATGCCGGTGAAGATCTCCCGCTGTTCACCGCTGTGCTGCCCGACAGCGACGGCGTTCTGCGCGCTCGCTGGCAGACCGAGCCGACGCCCAGCGACCGGGACTGGGCGCTCCTGAAGACCCTGCGGCGCGGCCAGGTCGTCACCGGCACGGTGACGACCATCGCCAGCTTCGGCGTCACCTTCGTGGACATCGGCGGCTTCACCGCGATGATCAAAATCCCGGAGCTGTCCTGGCGCCCGTTCGACCACCCGTCCGACGTCGTCAGCGTCGGCCAGGAGGTCACAGCCGAGGTTCTCGACGTCGACATGGTCCGGGAACGGGTGCCTCTGTCGCTCCGAGCGGTGCAGGAAGACCCGTGGCCACAGGTAGCGCAGCGGATCGGCCAAGTGGTCATCGGGCCGGTCACCAAGATCGTGCCGTTCGGCGTCTTCGTCCGCATCGAAGACCGAGAGGACGGCTTCCAAGGGCTCGTGCACACCAGCGAGCTGGATGAATCCTCCAAAGACGTCGTCGAGGTCGGCGATGCCCTCACCGTGAAGATCACTGAGGTCGACATGGCCCGCCGTCGCATTTCCTTGTCGCATACCCAGGCCCGCACAACCCGCTCTGAGGGCGGCATTGAGGGTGGATCGGCATGAGGAGCCAGGGCCGAGCTCGACCGGGACATAGCCGCGCTCTTGGCGGCCATGGCGTTTACCGAGATACGGCATCTGGCCGGGAGGCCACAGCGCGGCGAGCAGGACACCTCCCATGACGAGGTTCTGGACCGCATCAGGTTCCTGGCCAACTTGTGCCACAACCTTCCGGGTGTGGCACGGCCACGTGCCAGGAGGCCCTCCCGCCAGGGCAAGCCCATCGGGAGCTTCGATCAGGCGATGACCGAACGGCCGATGAGTTGGGTGTGGAACACCGCCGGCCCGGACGCCCGTGCATGGATGCTGCGTCACATCGAACAGGCAGGACGAAGCTGGACGCCACCCCCGCCGCTGCCACAATCCCGCAGGGCCCCGTCGCCGATGACGCCGCGGCAACGGATGGGCCTTCTACTCAGACGTTGGCCGGTCAAGGCCCCCGCCGGGCGGCAGCCGCTACCCGCAGAAGCGAACGTTCTCAAGGCCCTCGACACCGAAGCGGTCTGCGCCTTGAACGACGAGGCCCGACGGCTTCGGCTCGGCCTGGGTGGTGGCGGATCGTGGTTCCGGGCCCATCTCGCCCCCGACGGCGTCCACTATCTGCTCCCGGATCCGGCAAACTACTACTGGCCCGGCACCTCCAACGGTCGCGACGGCGAGATCGATTGGTGGCAGTGCACCATGCTGCTGCAGATGTACAACGGAGAGCAGGTCGGCGGCATGGTCGCCGTACTCCCGGAGACCTTCACGGCGTTGCCCTCGACATTGCTCCGGAAGAACCAGCTGCGACTCGTCCACCGCGTCCGCTCCATCGAGCGAGACACCTCCCAATGGGGCCGAGACCACAAGGCCGAATGCGCACCGCAGCTTTGCGGCTACGTCCCCGAAGCGACCGATAACGCCCCGACGACTACATGACCGCAGCATGGTGGCATCGCTACTGAGAGCTACTTGTCACTTGGCGGCAGCTTCGGGAGTGCAGGGCCACCACGTCCGCGACACCACCTTCGCCGAGGACGCCTCACAGCTGCGGACCGGCAACGCGCCCCGAGCGATGGCCACCTGGCGCAACCTCGCCCTCGGAGCCCTCCGCACAGCAGGGGTGAAGAACATCGCAGCCGGCCTCCGCCGCAACGCCCGCGACCCTCGCCGACCCCTCACACTCCTCGGCCTCGGATGATCACGAACCGGACGTCATGCGACTACGCCGAAGCCCTGACCGGACGGTGAGCTGGCGGTAGCCGAACAGCCAGGAGATCGACCGCTCGATCTTCCAGCGGTGGCGGCCGAGCCGTTCGCCGGACTCGATGCCCGGGCAGGCGATGCGGGCGACGAGACGTCGACTGCGAGCCAGGCGAGGTGGTCGGCGGAGTGGTACGCCTTGTCCGCGCGGATCTTGACGGTAGGCCGGACAATCGCTGCTGCTGAAAGTGAACAAAGCCAGCACACAGATTGACTGAACGACACGACCCCGAATCAACCCTGATACAACGGCCGATGAGAGAGTGCACCGAGACGACAGTGACCTGATAGTCGGTCCAGTTGTCGCGGACGCGTGGCGTGCGTGCACCCTGGCCTCCTCCTGGGCGTGGACGCAGGAGAATTGGTCCGACGACCAATTCGGCATCGCCAGAGAATCCCAAAGGCGTGCGGCGTTCATCCTGTGCCAGTGGCTCCGATCAGGGCTTGGGGGTGTTGGCCTCGGTGACGTTGACGGCTGCCCAGGCCTTGTCGACGGCCTTGTATTCGGCGCTGTCGGCCCCGTGCATGTCGGCGGCGGCCTGGAGGGTGGCGGTTCGGGCCTGGTGGAAGTCCGTGGTCGAGACCATGTACCGGGTCAGGGCCCGGTAGAAGATCTGCAGGGCCCTGGCCCGGCCGATGCCCTTCACCGTGGAGCCGTCTTTGGTCGGGGAGTCGTAGTTCACGCCCCTGATGGTCTTCTGCCCGCTTCCCTCCGCCAGCAGGTAGAAGGCGTGGGAGGAGACACCGGAGCCTGAGTGGACCTCGCGGTCGACCGTGCTGTTGTCCCAGTAGTCGACGCCGCCCCCCACGATGTCCAGCGAGGGCTTGTCGAGGCGGCGAATCCACCCCTGTGCCGGGCCCAGCTTCTCACCGAAGAGGTAGTTCGGGGGGTTGGCCTTGTTGTCCGCGTTGAACTCCACACCGGTGGCGAAGATGTCGGCCAGGGACTCGTTGAGCGCTCCGGGCTCGCCGTAGAAGCCCGCCTTGTCTTCGCGGGTCGCCTGGAGGTTGGCGGTCGCGCTGACCACACCGTGGCTGAGCTCATGGGCGGTGGTATCCAGGGAGACCGGCGGAATGTTGAACGGTTTGCCAGCACCGCCGCCGTAGAGGATGCAGCGACAAGTCTCGCTCCAGCCGGCGTTCCCGACCTTGTTGCCCCAGTGGACGATGGCGTGCGGGCCCTTGCCGTCGTTGTAGATGCCCTTACGGCCGAAGGTGCTCGCGTAGAAGTCGTAGGTGGCGCTGAGGCCGTAGTGGACGTCGACGGCCGCGGTGGCGGGATCGGATGTCTTCCCGTTGCCCCAGCGGTTGTCCTTGTCGGTGAGCACCTTCCCGGAGGAGAAGTCGGTGGGGGTATGTGACCGGGCGTCCCTGGTCTCGAGGTTGCCGCGGCGGGGGTCCTTGAGCGTGAATGTGCCGTCGGCGTGCTTCGTCGTGCCCAGGGGTACCTGTCCCACGTACAGCGAGCTTCCCGTACCGCCCTTCCCCGCCGCGGTCGGCCCGAGCTGGACGCGGGGAGGGATGATGCCCTCCTGCAAGGGAGCGCTGCTGAACACCTTGGCGTCACGCGCGTCTGGGACGACGCTGTGGCCGCCGGACCGGTCCTGGCGGTCGACGACGTCGACCCGGTGGGCGAGCGGCACCCTGTCCTTACGGAGGTCGATGATCAGCTTGGGCTTGCCGACGGAGCCCTTGGCGACAGTGGAAGCCCGGGCCGCCGCCTGACCGGCGGTCAGCCTGGGAGAGAGCGCGGAGGGATCGACCTTGCGGAGCGTGGCCCGGGTCACCCCCCGGTACGCGTTGTGCGCGTCAAGGTGGATCACAAGGTCCCCGCCCTTCACAGGAACGCCCTTGGGGACGCGGTCGAAGCGCACATGCCTCTTGCCCTCGGGGTCGATGAGAACGTCCTTGGTCCTCAGGGGCTCCTTCTCACCGACGCCGGTCTCCCCGGCGTGAGCGATGGCGGCCTTCTCGGCCGCCTTGACCACCTCGGGGAACGGGCCCTGGTACGCCGTGCCGGAGATCCCCGCATCGGTGGTCCCGCGCCCGGACAGGAGCGCCGCCGACGCGGCACCCAGCACGGCTGCCGCGGTGAGCACACCGATCGCAACAGCCACTGCCCGCCCGCGGGACCTGAGGAGTACAGGCATGGTCTTGTCTGCCCTTTGTGTGGAGGAAATAGCACAGCGGCGGGCTGTGCTGCGCTGCGAGGGACACGCCAGAAGACCAAGCCGTTGGCCAGAAGAATCGGTTTCACATGGGGAATGCAGATCCCGTGATTCCACATTCCTGAGGCAATGCCCGGCCCACCTGGAAATGCCGAACCGCATCGGGACGGCAGTCATCGCAACTGCATGGCACAGCAGCGCGCCCTTCGCAGCCCAACTAGCTGCGAAGGGCGCCCCTTACGCGTTTTTTCGACGTTGTCGACATGAGGACTGCCGAGGACGGGGCACTTGACGTACTGCGCCAGCATACGCGCCGCGGGGCGGGCAGGTGCATGCCACCGAAGCGGCAGACGCCCTGACTGGTCTGCCGACAGTACCGACGGTGCTCCCCCGCAGCCACGGCCGAAGCGCCTGCCGCAGCAGCAGCACGCGTTCAAGCACGGCAGGTCAGTAGTGCCAGTACCTGTCCCTGAACCATGCGTTCGACGTGACGCCGGCATCACGCATGTCATCCGGGCTGGCTTCGTCCTGCGTCTGCTGTTCCGGTGAGCTGGCGGCCGTCCCGGTGTCGTGCGCCGGAGCCTGGCCGGACGCGAACGCGGCACCGCTGCCCAGGAACGCGAGGACGGCGCCGCCGGTCAGCGCGAGACGCAGACGGGCTGAGCGCTGTGAGCGCTCGGTGGGACGCCGGTGCGAGGCAGGGGCGGGAGAGGGCGGATCTATATCCGAATTCACAGAATTGTCCCTTTCGTTGAAGGCGCAGCGAGTTCTCACACGCATGGGTGCTGCCGAACTTCTTCAACCTCATCAGGCAGGGCTCACCATGACAACCGAACTGTTTCGGCCGAGCCGATGCTTCGGTTGCAATCCCGAACTATTTCTGTGGCCATTCGAAACGCTTCGGTCTCAGTGGGCGTTTAGAGGTGTGTTGTGTCGCTAGGTGAGCCTTGCGGTCGCCGGTTTTCAGGGCCCGCTTGCTCCGCTTCTCGTGCACGAAGTCCGTCTGGTTTGAAGATAAGACGGAAACGCCCATCAGGCAGCGGAAAATCATCATCCGCCTTGCTCATGCCAACGCTACGGCGTGAGCCAGCGGAGCCCGTAACCCCAGTGACTTGTCCGACGCCCGATGGGCCTTGATCGAGCCGACTTTGACGGCTTGGAGAAAGACCCGGCTTGACCGCAGACCCACCGGGAAACCGGCGTCGGTCTCCTGGCTGTTCGGCTACCGCCGGCTCACCGTCCGGTACGAACGAAAGGGCAGCCACTTCCTCGCGTTCCTCGGCCTCGCAGCAGCACTGACCTGCTACAAGAAGCTCGCCAAACTCACCACGTGAGACATCCTCTTAGCGCCGCAATTTCTGCCAGCCTGTCGACCCGAATAGGGCGGCCGCTGTCCTTCCGGGGCCGGCCGCAAGTTGGAAGTCGGGCTAGGGGCAGCGCCCGTCGGCGTAAGCCGTCGGCGCCAGTCGGGGGTTAAATGGAAATCGCTCTCAGTGGCGCGCAGCCAGCAGTGCTGGGGTCGGCTGACGATGGTCCGGGTCATTTTGATCAAGCCAAACAGCTTGCGGGTCTGTATTCGCACGCCTGTCGCCGAAGGAAAGCGCCTGGCCGCGCCCCAATTCCCCCTGCCCGTGAGGCACGTCACAGATCATGTCCATATTGTGGACACGCCGTGAAGTGTTCAGGCGCCCTCACGACCAGGGCTTCGGCGTAGTCGCATGACGTCCGGTTCGTGATCATCCGAGGCCGAGGAGTATGAGGGGTCGGGTCACTTCACTCGCGGGTGGCCTGGGATCTGGCGAGGGGGACGACAACGGCTGAACGGGTAGCGAGTTGTCTGCGGAGCGCGTCGTTCTCCGCGAGGAGGACGGCGATCACGGTCGCTGACGCATCGACTTGGTCCTGGAGGCGCCGCCCCTCGGCCGTCTTCGTCTTGAGTTGACGTCGCAGTTCTTTGATCGCTTGAGCTTGGTCCTGGTCGCGCTGGCTCGCCGTGCTGCCGCTGATCCGGCTGTTCCAGTCGTTGAGCAGGGTCGTAGCGCGGTTCATCGTGGCTCGGCTGACGCCGGCCTCGCGCCAGAGGTTGTTCTTGGTGAGCTTCCCGTCGGTGCGAAGAGGGGTGCCGGCGAAGAGCCGTTCCATGGCTTCTCGCAGGGCCTTCTCGGCCTTGTCAGAGACCCTTGGCGGCTGTGAGGCGGAGGTCACGATTCGCCCGCCTTCCTGAGCACGATCTCGACGTCGCGGATCTCCTCGTCAATCAACGCCCGGCGGGCCGAGGGGAGGTTCGGCAGGGACCGCAGCCGCGTCAGGGATCCGTGTTCGGCTTTCCAGATCGGGATCTGCTCGATGGTGATGACGCTGTTGCTGCATCTGGAGGGGCGGCAGCGGTCCGGCAGAGGGCCTCTGTGGCCTTCCGGGACGATCGCGTCCTCGATGCACTTCGCGCCGGTCGGGTTGTTGTCGTCCATGGTGCAGTGGTTGAGCTTGCCGAACCGGATCGGAAAGCCTGTGCGTCGGAGCAGGTCGTATTCGACCCGTGCGTCGCCGCGCTGGGCCTGCCCGGTGCTGCGGAGCTCTTCGGCCCGGCGACGTACCGCTTGAAAGGTCTCGCGCATGCGATCAGCGCCGGGCCCATAGCCGACAGTCCCGCCTCGACCGTCTGCGTCGAACAGTTCCTTGAGTCGGTTGAAGCGGCGCTCGGCGATGGCATCGTCCAGGTATTTGGCCCAAGTCGGGTCCTTGGCCATATAGCCCTGGGTCGACCGGTTGGCCAGGGCCCTGGTGGCGACGTGCTTGAGCTGCATTCCAACGGCGATCTCGGAGCCTGGGAAGTCGCGGGTGAGCATCGCCATGGTCCTGCGGAACATGTGCGGCTTCACGTCGCCAACGACCGGGATCTCGGCCAGCCCGCTGTGGTGCCGGTACTTGTTGACGTGCGTGATAAAGCTCTTGATGGCCACCTGGCTGTCGAAGATGGCATCGGCTTCCCCTTCGTTGACCGCGGCGAAGGCGAACTCGTCGTGCAGAGACAGTTGCGAGGCGACATCGATGGCCTTGGCGACGGGATCGATGATCCACCAGTGCTTTGTCGGCAGGTCAGGATCGAGTTTCCGCTTGGTGGACTTCACTGCCGGGTTGCTGTAGTACTCGACGACAGAGTCCTTGAGCACGGCACGGATTACTGGCGGGAGGGGGTTATTCCGACCGTGCACTATTCCCTCAGCTGCCCTCAGGTTGAGTGCGGTCGCGGCTCAGCGAGTGGCGGGCCGTTCCCTCAGGCGTGAAGGTGAAGCCGTCCATGAACGGGGTGCCGCCGGCGCGGAACGCCCAGAGGATTGGCTCGGCGTGGACGCACGACGACGATGGGCTTGGGCTCGGCGTGAAACTGTTCCAGAGGTGAAAACAGAGAAGGACGTCGTCTCGCCGATCGGTCGTATAGGCAAGTGTCTTGGGGTAGTTGGGGTTGGTCCCCCCGAAGAGCACCGAGGGCGGACCGAACGCCGTGACGACATCGCTGAGGAACCGACCCTTACGAATGACCCGAAGCAACCCACGAAGAAAGGTACGGATCCCGCATGACCGCGCCGACCTACCCGGACCTGCCGGAAAGCTGCTTGGTGGTCCTCATCGGCGCATCGGGCGCCGGGAAGAGCACGATCGCCGGGACCTGGCCCGCCTCGCAGGTCCTGTCCCTGGACGCGATGCGGGAGGCGGTGAGCGGGGATGCGGGCGACCAGGAGGCGACGGCCGACGCGGTCGACGCCCTGCACCTGATCCTGGAGCGCCGGATGGCGCGGCGCCGGTTCACGGTCGTCGACGCCACCAACGTCACCAGGTCTGCCAGGGAGCCGCTGGTTGCCGCCGCCAAGCGGCACGGCATGCCCGCCATTGCGGTCATGGTGTCCACCCCGGCCTCCGTGTGCGTGGAGCGGCAGGGACCGCGGCCGGCCAACCGGACCGTCCCGGACGACACGGTCCACCGGCAGCACAAGGCGATGGTGCACTCCCATCCGCAGCTCACGAAGGAGGGGTTCAACGACGTCGTCTTCGCCGACAGCCTCTACCGGCTGCTGCCGCTCCTGGAGCGCCTGAGCGAGACGCGGAACGCCGACCTCGGCCTGGACGGCGGCGACGGCCTGGACGACCTGCTGCTCGTACGCCGGGTGTTCGGCCCCGAGATCCTGCCGCTGTGGCAGTGGAAGGACCGCTCCGAGGTTGCGGGCGGCGACCGCGTCGCGCAGATCCGCCTCGGTCAGATGTACCTCACCCTCGCCCTGCGCACCGACGTGGACGGCGAGGGGGACTACGGGTTCGACGTGATGGTGCCGTGCCCGCACGACGACGAATGTGCCGGCTACGCCTGGGGGCCGCCACCCCCTTGATGTCCCCGCCGTTCTCGCAGCACTGACCGAGCGCGGCTGCTCCTTCAGCCTGGACTTCCACCTCCCCAGCGCCCCCCAGCTCATCCGCGCCGCCGCCCCCTGGCTCCGGCACGCGGTCACGATCTTCGTCAACGCCGAGGAACACGCCCTCCTCACCCACCACGCCAGCCCGCGCCCCTGCCCGGAGACCGTCGTTACCGACGGCCCTCGCCCGGCACGCGTTGTCCTGCCCGGCTGTGCACAGCGACCCGTCGCCCCGCCAGCCGTGCCCACCGTCCGGCAGATCACCGGTGCCGGCGACACTCTGGCCGGCACCTACCTCGCCCACCGCGCACGGCATCTCCCACCGGCCGCAGCCCTCGACCGCGCCGTACAGGCCGCCAGCCAGCACACCGCCCACGTGCCACTGACCTTCCCCGCCCCACCCCGCGCCCCGTCCTGACCAGCAGCAGGAGGCAGCCCGATGTACTACGTCGCCCACCGTCTCTTCGCCGCCCACGACCGCGCCCTCGCCGCTCAGCTGGCCCACCACCTTGCCCTCAAGATCGGCGAAGACCAGGTCTTCCTTCCCTTCTGCGACACAGACGAGGAAGACCTCGTCGCCGACGTCAAAGGGAGGCGGATCTTCGAACTCGACCGAGAGCGGCTCCGCAGCGTCCGTGCCTTCCTCGCCATCGTTCACGGACCCAGCCCGGACGACGGCGTGTGCATGGAGATCGGCTACGCCGCCGCCCTCGGTGCACCCGTCATCCTGCTGACCACTGACTTCCAGGACTACTCCGCCGCCCCCCACGGCCCGCGCACCGTCTTCCCCGACCCGCTATTGGACGCCCTCGCCACCCGCATCGTCCGCGTCCCCCTCCTCGGAACCGCCGTCCGGGGCCCAGCCACAAGCCGCTTCGCAGACTTCGCCGCCCGCAACCACGCCCAAGCCCAGTACGCAACCGAGGCATGCGTCGACGCCGCCCTCCAACTCCCCGCCCGACTCCCGACAATGTCCGTCCCCGCCCAAGACTCCAGCACCGTGTATGCCGAGCCATCCCCGTACACGGCAGCCCATTACGCCCTTCCCGGCCTGACCACGATCACGGGAGTCACCATCCTTGGCCCGACCCGCTTCGCGGCCGTCGAACCCATCACGGCCGCACGCCATGATTGGGACGCCGCTCTCAGCTCGGCGCGCATTGTCGTCGACGGCTCCGGCCCCGAGACCCCACCTGGCGCCGCCCTGCTGATCGGGGCGGCCTGTGCCACGGGCCGCCCGGTGGCCGCGTATCTGCCCCGCAGCACCTACACCCACGCCGTCGGCCGTGAGCCCAATCACCGCAATCTGATGGTCCAGTACGGCGTTGATGCCACACTCCGCAGCGCAGACGAGGTGACCGCGTGGATCAACGGGTGACCATTGACGAGATCGCCCAGCACCGCACCGTCGTACTCGAAGGCGGGGACGGCGTCGGCAAGACCACCCTCGCCGACCTTCTCGTCACCCAGAGTGGCTTCATCGCAGTGCACTCACCCCGCACGCCCGACCACCAGAACCTGACCCGCCGATACCGCGATCTTCTAGCCCGGCCGGGCCGGCTCGTCCTGGACCGCAGTTTCGTCAGCGAACTCGTCTACGGCCCCCTCTACCGCGACCGATCCCGCATCACATGGGACGAGGCCCTCGGCCTGGCCGGCCTCGTCACGGCCCGCGACGGCGTCTTCCTCCACCTCACCGCGCCCGCCGCTGTCGTACGCAGCCGTCTCATGGCCCGCGACGGCCAGGCTCCCGAACTGGAGGAGATCGCCGCACTTGGCGACGCTTATGAGCGCGTCTTCCGCGTCCTGACCGGCCATGTGTCCGCTTTTATGTACGCCGCCGAGCCGGAATCCCACCGCCCCACCGGCTGACTCCTGTCCCGTTCCCGCCTCCCCGGCACCTGGGCCTCGTTAGTGTTCCCCGAGAAGGCCGCACCGCACCGTCAAGGGGAACCGCCGTGAACATCACCGACGCCCAGAGGCTTGCCTGGAAGAACAAGCTCGACAAAGGGTTCAACACCTCCGACATCCCGCTGGAGTTCGGCCTGCTCACGGCCGAGGTTGGGGAGGCGTTCACGGCTTGGCGTAAGGGGTTGCCCGACCGCGGGGAAGAGCTCGCCGACGTATTCCTGTACTTGGTGGCGATCGCCGAGATGCAGGGCGTTGACCTCGGCGAAGAGGTCGCGCGGAAGATCGAGAAGAACGCACGACGCGAATACACCGCCGGCGCCAATGGCACACTCCTGCGCACCAGCCGAGAGTAGAAATCGGATGCAGGCGCTGGTCAGAAGGCCGTGCGCACCACGCTCCGGGGGTCTGCCGGCGCGGTCCGCCCCTCGTAGAGTCCCGCCCGTCCCGAGCGGCGCCACGGCCGGGCCAGACGGATCGCGACGTCGATGTCCGTGGTGACTCGCGTCAAATTGTCCTGCCGCTTCGCGGCTAACGACCTCACCCGCGATTGAGTTTGAGGCGTGTCGGCCTGGCGGTTCGGCTGATGGGTGATCAGCAGGCGGCGTCGTCGGCGAGGACGAGTGCGGTGCTGTGCTCGCGGCGGGTGGGCCGCTTGGCAGCACGGTCGGAGATCAGGGCGGCGATGGCCTGCTGGGTCTCGGGGAAGGTTTCGCGGCGTCCGGTGAACCGCCGCAGTGGGGCCCATTGGCGCAGTTCGGCGTTGGTGTGCTCGACGCAGATCCGGGCAGAGGACTGCCGTCGCCTCGCCTCGCGCCAGGCGTATTTGTCGCCGTCGCAGGCGTCTTCCTTCGGTTTCTTCGGCGGCGCAGTGACCTGGTGGGGGAACTCCTTGGCCAGGCCCTGGTAGCCGGAGTCGACTTTCGCCTTCACGCCGGGACGGGTCCTGAACTGCTCGGCGATGCCCTCGGTGCGTACTGCGGTCTGGTCGTGCATCCGGCCGGGCCGTTCCGCCCCGGAGTAGAGCAGGCGGCCCTGGCCGTCGCTGAACGTGGTGGTCTTGATGGTGTTCTGCCTGCGCTTGCCCGAGACGAATGCCCGGCGCCCGGGGCGGTCGGCCTTCGGACGGCGCACCTGGGTCTCCGCACCGTCGAGCCGCAGCTCGATATTCTCGGCGTCCGCGTAGGCGAACACGTCCTCCAAGGTGCGCAAGCGCAGGCCGGACCGGTCGGGGACCGCGAAGCCGCGGGCCGCGAGCACGGGCCTGATCTCCTGGATGGCCCGGCCGACCGTCGACGAGCCGACGTCGTAGACCACGGCGAGGGCATCCTGGGGCAGGCCGGTGCGCAGGTAGGCCAAAGTGATCACCAGCCTGTCGCGGAAGGCGAGTTCGTACTTCGGCCCCGCCCCGGCCTGCCGACGGCGGTCGTGCCCGCGCCGGTCATGGCGTTCGCCCTCGCACCGTGATTCCCACCGGGGTTCGACCTCGTCGAGCAACTCGCCGAAGTGTTGGCGGCTCACGCCGCAGAAGGCAGGATGAGACAAGGCCGCGCGGGCCCACTTCTTGATCACACTCGAAGAACCCGCGCGGCCCTCGTCATGTCACGGCCCCGCCCCGATCAATCGCGGGGGACCTCGTTAGAAAGCCTTTTCGTTTGCTAGTCGCTGATACCGCCAGCTAGCTATGGTGGCGGTATGGGAAAGCAGACGAACATCCGACTGGACGACGCCGTCAAGGCCGCTGCCGAGGACCGGGCCAAGCGCCGCGGCCTGAGCCTGCAGGGATACGTCGCCGATTTGATCAAGGCCGATGTGGACCAGACCCGTGCCGCCTTCATGGCCGGCGCCGCGACGTTCCTGGCCGGGTACGCGGACACGTTCGAGGCGGAGGTCGGCGAGGACCGCTACCCCGGCCTTCCGGAGGGGCTGATGGAGAGCGCGCCGAGGGACGCCGCGTGAATCTCCGCATCGACCTCGCCTGGATCTTGGCCGTGGCGCAGCAGATCCCGGGAGACCCCCAGGTCGTCGACTACGGCGTGCCGGTCGCGGCGGAAGCGCGTCATCGGGCGGAGGTCCTGGACCACGAGGTCTATCCCGAGCCTCATCACAAGGCCGCGGCGCTGCTGTGCGAGCTGGCGAGGAACCCCAGCCTGGAGGTGAGGAACCTCCTGTTCGCGGCCACGGTGACTGCGGCCTACCTCTCGGCGTGCGGCCTTCCGGTGAGTCCCGGCCTGGACACTGTTTTCCCCCTGGCCCGTGCGGCCCGGGACGGGCTCCCGGTGCGGGAGGTCGCGGCTCAGATCAAGACCTGGACGAGCTGACCAGCAGGCTCTTCCCGCAGTTGCGTGCCGGGTCAGGATTCCGGGCCGTCAACGAGCGTCGGCTGGTCATCCCTTGCGGTGAGGCGTTCCGCCAGACCCAGCAGAGCCATCACGGCGACGGAGCCCACCAGGATGGCCAGCCACCCCACCGTCCACGACGTGGTGCGAAGGCGGATCACGAGGGGCGTGAGGACCAGCATGACGACGACCGCGCCCGACATGAGCAACCAGTGGCCCTTCAAGGTCACTGCTCCGATGTGGTGTCCGGGCCGTGCACCGCGCGGCCGGCATGGGCGACGGGGAAGTCGGGGTGGTTGTTCCACCGGTCAGCCAACGCCGTGAGCGCGCTGAGGACGCGGGTGGCCTCAGTGGTCCTGCCCGTCTGGACTGCGGTGGCGTACTCCTGACTGAGCTCGTGGGCGTCGCGCCAGGACTGGATGTACGCGTCGTGCCCTTCGGGATGTTGTTCATCCCGGAGTTCGTCCTGGCGGTCGCGAACAAACTGGTACATCCGCACACCGGTCTGCAGATCCATCGCTCTTCTCCTCACCGGCGCCGCGAGCCTTCGGTCTTTCCGATTCTCCTCTACGCCTCGCACCGTCCCGTGGAACCGCCGTTCGCTGTGACCGATTTCGTCACCGGCTGGTAGTGGGGCCGCCCGCCGAGCGGAGCCTGGCGAGTCATCTCCTGGCCGGTCGGGCGGCGCGGGCTCGTCGCGCAGCTCGGTACGCCTCGGCTGGGTCGTCGGAGGCTCCGGGCGCCGGGCGCCACTCTTCGGTCCGCAACCCTGCCCGGTAGAGGGTGAAGGGGAACCAGCGGCCGTCGGGACCGGAGCGGATCTGGACGCCGGCAGTCGAGTCGGTGACCGTCCCCTCGTCGATGTCGATGACGCCGAGGGCGACGGCGCGGGAGGCACGGATGGCCTCTGCGGCCTGTTCCACCGTGCTCGGTGAGACCGGGGCTGCGGCAAGGGTGGCGTGGGCGCCGGCTGGGCCGCCGTGGCGGTAGCCGATCATCATGGCGCGCAGTGTGGTTTCGGTGAGGCCGGTGGCGTCGGCGGCGGTGGGTAGCCGGTCGACGCCGTGGGGGCTGGCGAGGATTCGCACGGTGTCGGCGAGGTCGTCGTGGGGTGGGGCCCAGGTTGCGGACAGGAGGGCTCGGGCGCGGTTGGCGGCGTCCTGGGTCATCCAGGCCAGGTCTTGGGCGCGGGGCCCGGGGATGGGCGGGTCGTGGAGGGTGGTGGTGACCGGGACGATGGGATCGAGGTCGAGGTCGGGCGGGGAGTGTGGCGGCCGGTGGGCTGCCAGGGAGTAGAGCTGGTCGGCGCGGACGGTTCCGTCGGCGTCTGCTGGGAGGGTGCCGGGGTCGGTGTCGGCTACGAGGTCGCGGACGAGGACGGCGAGGGTGCGGGCGGACATGCCGCGGGCGCCGAGCAGGATGGAGGCCGTGACGGCGAGGCGGTCGGTGACGGCGTGGCCGAGGGCGGCGCTGTGGTCGCACACGCGGCCGGCGTGGCCGGTGGGGCAGGAGCAGGAGAAGGTGATCTCTTCGGCTCCGGGGACGATGGCGATGCCGCGGGCGTGGCCGGGGTCGGCGATGGCGGCGGGGACCCGGTTGGCGAGGAGGTCGGCGACGGCCTGGGGGTTGTCGGCGAGGCGCCCGGCGAGGGTGTCCCACTGGGTCTTGGTGAGTTCGGGCAGGAGCAGGGCGGCTTGGTGGGTGGCCTTCTTCGCGGTGACGGCGGCGGCCAGGCGGCCGGGCTGTGCGTGAATCTGGGCGACGGCGCCGTTGCGGTGGAGGTTGAGGCCCTTGCCGTAGGAGCCGGAGCCGTTGGTCGCCAGGTGGAAGGCTTGTTTCCAGGCGGCGACGAGGGGGGCCATGTTGCGGGTGTTGCCGGAGCCGGTCATCGGGTCCCCAGGGCGACGAGCGCGTTGAGTTCGGTGTCGTCGAGGTCGGCGAGGGCGCTCTCGCCGGAGGTGAGGACCGCGTCGGTAAGGGCGCGTTTGCGGGCGAGGAGGTCGTTGATGTGGTCTTCCACGGTGCCCTCGGTGATCAGGTGGTGGACCTGGACGGTGCGGCGCTGGCCGATGCGGTGGGCGCGGTCGGTCGCCTGGTCTTCGACGGCCGGGTTCCAGGGCCGGTCGTAGTGAACGACGTGCTCGGCCCGGGTGAGGGTCAGTCCGGTGCCGGCGGCCTTGACGGACAGGATGAACACCGGCGCGGGGTCCGGGTCGTTCTGGAAGGCGTCGACGAGGTCCTGGCGGCGCGCTGGGGGCGTCCCGCCGTGGAGGAAGCGGACGGAGCGGCCGCGGGCGCGGAGGTGGTGCTCGAGGATCCGGCCCATCTGTACATACCCAGTGAAGATCAGGGAGGCTTCGCCGCGCTCGGCCAGGGTGGGCATGAGGTCGTCCAGGGCTGCCAGCTTGCCCGAGCGGAGGGAGAGGCCGGCCGGGTCGGCGTCGTCCAGCGGCTCCTTGAGATACAGGCTGGGGGTGTTGCAGATCTGGCGCAGGGCCTGGAGCAGCTTGAGGACCAGGCCGCGGCGCTGGATTCCGGTGCTGGTGGCGATCTTGTCCATGGTGTCGCGGACGGACGCCTCGTACAGGCCGATCTGCTCGTCGGTGAGGGCGACGATGCGGTGGTGGTGGATCTTGCCCGGCAGCTCGGGCGCGATGCCTGGATCCGACTTGCGCCGGCGCAGCATGAACGGGCCGATGAGCCGGGCGAGCTGGGCTGCGGCGGGTGAGGAGGAGTCCTTCTCGACGGCGCCGTAGCGGGTGCGGAAGGCCTTGCGGGTGCCGAAGAGCGAGGGGTTGGTCCAGTCGAGGATGGCCCACAGCTCGGTGATGTTGTTCTCCGCCGGGGTGCCGGTGACCGCGATCCGGCTGTGGGCGGGCACGGCGCGCAGCGCTTTGGCGGTGGCCGAGGTGGGGTTCTTGATGTGCTGGGCTTCGTCGGCGACGACCAGGCCCCACGCGGCGGCGGCGAGGGCCGCGGTGTCGCGGCGGACGGTGCCGTAGGTGGTGATGACGACGGTGTCGGGATCGAGGGCGTCACGGTCGAGGGTCCGGCCCGCGCCGTGGTAGCGCACGACCGTGGTGGAGGGCGCGAAGCGGGCGATCTCCCGCTCCCAGTTCGCGATGAGGGAGGCGGGGCAGACCACCAGCGTCGGGCCGGCGGTGCCGCCGAGGGTCTCGGTGCGGTTCAGGTGCAGGGCGATGGTCGTCAGGGTCTTGCCGAGCCCCATGTCGTCGGCGAGCAAGGCGCCGAAGCCGAGGTCGACCATGGTCGCGAGCCAGGTCAGGGCATGCTGCTGGTAGTGGCGCAGCGTCGCTTTCAGGGCGGCCGGGGGCGGGACGGGGCGGGGATCGGCCGGGGCCTGGCGCAGCGTGCCGACGAGGGTGGCCAGTGCGCCGGCGGGCCGTGCTTCGAGGGCTTCGCCGTCGAGGGTGAGGGTGCCGGACAGGGCGGCGGTCAGCGCGTCGAGCGACGGCAGGGGCGCGAGGTCGCGGGCGCGGGCGCGGCGGGCGGTGGCGGCGTCGACGAGGAGCCAGCGTCCGCGCAGCCGGATCAGCGGCCAGGCGGCGTCGGCCAGCGCGGTCATCTCCTGTTCGGTCAGCGGGTCGCCGTCGAGGTTGATGTGCCAGCGGCAGTCCACCAGCCGCTGCAGGGCGAGGTAGCCGCTGCCCGTGGGGGACTCGCCTTCGTCGGGGTCGTGGTTGCCGATGACGGCGGTGGCGGTGAGGGCTCCGAGGAGGGCCGGGGGCCAGTGGACGGTGAGGCCGGCCTCGGCGAGCGGGGCGGTGGCGTGGTCGTGGAGGCGGGCCAGGTCCTCGGCGGTCAGGCAGATGCGGTGGGGGCGTTCCTGGGCGGCGAGGGGGGCCAGGGGCGGGTAGTGGCGGGCGGCGCGGCGCAGCGCGCGGCGTACGGCCGGCAGTGCTGCGGGGGTGAGCTCGCCCTGGTGGTGCTGGCCGTCCCAGACGGTGATGGCCGCGACGGTCTCGTCCTGGCCGGGGGCGGCCAAGTGCAGGACGGCCGGTGCGGACGGGACGGAGCCGGTGGTGTCGGGTTCCTTGATGCGCAGCACCAGGTGCGGGGTGGGATGCGGGTCGACGGTGTCCTCGATCGCGTCCGCCCACCTCCACAGCTCGGGTGTCGGCTCCGCGTCATGGCCGGCGGTGCCGGTGTGGGGGCCGGTGCCCAGGAGCGAGGCGGCGGCGGGGGTGCGGAGCAGGGTGTCGGCGACGGCGTCGAGCAGCGGCCACACCGCGTGTTCGGGGGACGTGACGCGGATGGGGTTGGTGCCGGCGAGGAGGCAGTGTCCTTCGGGGGCCATCAGGGCGGCGGCTTCGGTGACGGCGGTGCGCAGCGCTTCGGTGATGGGCCCGATCCGCCAGCAGCCGTGGCCCTGGTCGGTCAGGGCGGGGTGGACGCGCTGCTGGGCCACGCACGTCAGGGCCAGGCGCAGCGGGTGGCGCCAGCCGGTGACGGATGCGTGTTCCCTCTCGCGCGGGTCGAGGAGCAGGGGGAGGGCGAGTCGGAGCGGGACGGCCATGCCGGTCACGGTGGCTCGGCGCGGCATGATGCCGCCGGCTCCGGCCAGGACGAGGTCGCGGGTGACCGGCTGCAGGGGTGCCGGCAGGGTTTCGAGGTCCGGGAGCGGTGCCCCGTCGGGCCGGAAGACCATCCAGGTGCTGTGGGCGGGGTGGCGTGCGGGCAGCAGGGTGAGGGCCGCGCCGTCGGTGAGCGTCTGCTCGAGGATGCGGTGTGCGCGGAACAGCTCGGCCGCATCCGCGGGGAGGGCGGGTGGCGGTTCCTGTGTGTGGGCGAGGCCGCTCGGCGGGAGGAGCGCCGGGGGCGTGGCGGGGGCGGCCGGAGGCTCGGGGGTGGGGGCGAGGTCGGCGGCGAGGGCCTGCTGGATGAGCTCCAGGAGGTTGGCGGCGGCGGCCGTGCGGGCGCTCTGCTTGGTTGTTCCCTCCCCCGTGGCGGTGAGTTTCTGCCCGCGGTGCGCAGCGGTGACCGTCGCGGTGAAGGCGGAAGCGGCGCCGGTGACGCGGAAGTCCGGCTTCTTGGTGTGCCCGGCCTGGGCGAACTCGTGGAGGACCGAGATGGGGTTGCGGCCCTGAGCGGGAGCAGGGCTGGTGCCGGGCGCCGGGGGCGGTGCCGCGGACCCGGCCGGGGCGCCCCATGCCGCGACGGCACGGTCGGCGAGCGGGTCGGGCAGACCGGCGATCGCGGCGATGAGCGTGGTCATGGCCTGCTGCCGGGCGCCCTTGCGGGTCCGGGACCGCTGGATGCTGCCGCTGACCTGCCGGCCATCGAGGGCGAGCGAGGCCTGAGCGAGGAAGCCGTCCTGGCTTCCGGCGTCCTGGTCCTCGCGGACCGTCGCCGCCGGCAGACGCAGCACCTGGGCGTGCATGGAGATGATGCTCGGCGCCAGTTCCGGGCTGGCGGTGACCGTGCTGAGCGCCGCCCCGCGAACCGTCTCCCAGACCTCCGCCCCCAGAGCCTCCAGCAGCAGCACCCGCAGGTCGGGTACCTCCAGCCGGCTGTGAGCGAGCCAGCGCGCCGCTTCCGCGGCCACCGCCGCGGCCACGGCCGGCGCGGCATCGCGCGCAATGGCACGCTGCAGCGCTGAGCGGAAGGCGTCGGTACTCATCGACTCCATGGAGCCGCTGGCGATGTGGCGTGCGGTGCGTGAGGCGGGGATACCGGGTCCGGACGTACGAGCGGCCAGCGCTGCGGGGCTGATGGGCTGCAGGCGGTCAATGGACAAAGAGCACTCCCCCAGTAACCGGACGCCGTCGAGACCGCTCCCATTGTCACCTGCGGGTGCGTCAGCGGTGCCATACACACACGACAGGCAGCCCGTCCCCGGCCGTCCGGGGGCTGCGGAGACCAGACACCCACCAATTGTTGCGTAATCTGTTTTCAATATGTACCTTGGTCGCATCGAGCCGGACGTCCCGACTCTCCCCCTTCTTCGTCCGACCGCATCAGTGCGGTCGCACTCGCTTACGGCTGCACGGAAAGGCGCGTTTGTCATGTCCAGGAAGCTCCGCGACTTCACCTTCTCCGCCCCCATCGTTTCGGCGGACGATCCACACGCCAACACCATCGCCGCCGCTGTCGTGGCGATCGAGGCCCAGTGGGGCGAACGGGAGGGGTGGAACCGTCCCTCCCACCTCTTCACGCTGCGTCTGCTGCCGGGCGAGCGGGTGGAGACGGCCCTGTATCCCGAGGCCATCTGGACCCCCGACGGCGTCAACCCCGCCGACGCCTTGAGTGGGCTGAGCCGCTCGCTGCCCCCCGTCCCGGACATCCTCCTGCCCGCTGACGCGGCTCAGGCGCCCGTCTGCGCGGTCGGGTTCATGTTCGAAGGCTGGATGCGCGACACGACAGTCGCTCTGCCCCCAGAGGTGGAGCGACTTCGGAAGATGGGCATGCGGGTGAACCATCTGCTGCCCAACCGCCGGGAAGTCCGGATCGTGCACGCCGTCGATCTCAACCAGCGCACCTTCCACGTGAAGCGCCACCGGGGTGGAGAGGCGGACGTGCGGGTCGCCGGTTTGCCGGACCACGCGGCGGGGCCGGAAGGAACCATCTCCGTCGCTCTGGCCCGAATCATGCACGCCATGCGCAACGGCGAACAGGTTCTCCCTGGCCAGCCCGCCTGACCACCTCCCCGCCCCGGCCGACGGGCTGCGCCTCCCGACGGCCGGGCCCCATTCAAGGAGTGCCATGCATCAGTTCCCCATGCTGTTCCGCTTCATCGCCAGCGGCGCCACGCCCGAGAGCGCCTTTGCCACGTACGCCGCCAAAGACCGAGAACTCCCGGTCGACCCCTTCTCGCCCCGCGCGGACCTGACGACGGTGAACCGTGTGACCGCCGTACGCGAACGCGCCGCGCTGCACGCCGTCGCAGCGGGCTACTTCAACGCCTCCATCCTCCTCCCGTCGTCGCCCTCCGACGGAGAGCCTCTGAACGAGGACGACGCCGAATGGCTGGCGGACCGCCTGATCGAGGACGACGCCCCATGCGTCCGCTCCGGCGGCGCTGGAGCGCTGCTGCTCGATGCCGCCGGACCCGAGCCGAGCTGGCTCTTCATCGGCTGGAGCACCCGGGCCGAGTGACCCGGCCTCCGTGGCTCGGTGTTGTGGAGATCCACAGCACCGAGCCCTACCCGCGTTGCGGTCACTGCGAGTCGTCGTCAGCGCTCTCCAGCGCGGGGGGCTCCTGCCACGTCAAAGTGTCCAACGGCCGCGGCAGGCGCTGGGCCCGGCCGGGCACGGGCGTCATCACGGCGGATGCCTCGTCGCTGAACAGGACGACGGGCTCGCCCGACATGTGGGCGGGCACGGGTGCTGCCGTGCGTGATGTCTTCATGGTGGTCATCTGCTCCCCCTGATTCGTCCGAGCCATGCCCGGTTGAAAGCCGGCACAGGGGCCGGCTGCGAAAGCGTATCTGGATTCGAAACTGCGGCCCGAGGAGATTTCCCGGGCCGCTCCCGCAGGTCAGGCCTCTCTCGCTCCTGATCGGCAAGGCGGCTCGCCGCCCTGATGCGGACGCGCACGGTCACGCTCGCCGTTGCGCCTTCTCATGCAGTGCTGCCGCGCCCGTGGCCCGTGCCCTCATCGCCCGTCCGACGCCCTACAGGCAGCACTCCGGTACAGGGAGACCGGCAGCGGCCGACGCAGCTCGTACAGCCAACTTGGCCCGGCCAGCTGCGCACCGGAGGTCGACTCGGCGTTCTTGCCGAGGACGTGGGCCATCTCGTCCATGAGCAGAATGGAACGCTGGGGCGCCACAAAGACGACGTCCACGGCCGGTCCTCGCTCACGGACCGCGCGCGTCAGTCGTTGGAGCTCCTCGTGGCCGGGATAACGCGCTAGGAGCTCGCTCTCGTCCATGGACACGATCACACGACCTTCCATGGTGTCCGCGAACAGTCCGAACTGCTGCTTGGCGGCTGCTGGCCCAAGCTCACGGCATTCGACGGTGTGCAGGGCGCGCCTCAGCACGGCCGCCAGCTGGTCGGCGTCGGCGCCGGCCGGCAACAGCGCCTTTCCGCGCCCGATGGGACCTATGAACGGTGTGGCGTCTGGCAGTGGACCACTCATCGTGCGGTTCTCCTTCTTCCAGGGGTCGTTCGGGTCTCAGGCCTGCTGGTCGAGGTGCATCTCGTACCAGGCGGTCAGCTGGCCGGGGTCCTGCGGCATGGACCTGACCAGACGGAGAAGTCCTTCACGGACGGGGCGAACCTCCGCGCAGGCCAGGGCGGAAAGGTCGGTGGTGCGCAGGGCTGCGAAGCCGGCTACGTGGCGCTCTTCGACAGTGCGCGCGCCGGTGAGGCTGTCGGCTGCGGTGAGGTAGCGGGTGACGAACGGGTCGAGCGCTGCGCGGTGGGCGGCGAGGTGGCGGAGGTAGGTGGGGCTGTCGACCGCGGCGGTGTTGGCGGCTTCGCCGTGGTGGGGTGAGGGGAGCTCGAACCAGTCGCTGATGACAGCGGTGAGGGTGGCCGGGTGGTCGCGCGGGGTGTCGGAGTGAGGATCGGTGCGCCAGTGGCCGTCGGTTGCTCCCTGGGTGAGGCCGACGCGGTCGTGGAGGCGGCCGAGGACGCTGGCGAGGGTGAAGAACCCCAGGACGTGATCGGCTCCGGGATGACGGACCGGATCGTGGGCTCGACCGCGGCCGACACCGTACTGGGCAGCAGGAGGCGCTGCTTGCGGTGCTCGCGCTGGAAGGGCAGGCAGACCGCCGCCTCGATCGCGGCGTGTTCGGCCAGCAGGACGGCGGCGCTCTGCGAGGGGGCGGCCTCGCGTTCCCATTCCATGGTGTCGTTCTCGTCGGCGAGGTCGCTCAGGCCGAGTGCTTCCAGGCTGACGCGGTAGACGCCGGTGGTGCTGGCGGTCAGGGTCAGGGTGCCGTCGCGGTCGGGCAGCTGCTGCCTGTGCTGAAGCGTGCCGTCGGCCTCATTGGGGTTCCAGTCCAGACGCCTGGTGGGGCGGGTCGCGGCGGCGAGCGGCCAGTCGAGCAGGTGGACGAGTTCTTCCTGGCCGGCGTTGACGAGGTCGGTGCGCGAAGTGTCGGAGGATCGGCTGGAGAAGTGCCTGCCGAGGCGCTGGAGTGCGTCCTCGGGGAGGTCGGTGACTTTCTCGGCGCCGGGCGGGAGGCAGGGGTCGGTGCCGTGGACGGTGCCTTGGGGATACGTGCGGCAGCTGCCTGCCCAGCCACCGGAGGCGTAGACGCTGGCGTGGGCGGGGTCGGCGAGGACGTGGGTGGCGACGTCGAGAACGTGCTCGGCGGCCTGGACAAGGACGGGGGCGGTGCTCAGGCCGGTGAGGTGGCACAGGGCGCGGGCGGCGCGGTGGTCGGCGGCGCTGGAGGGGGCGTGGGCGGGTTCGATCTCGGTGAGGAGGTCGAGCACAGCAGTGCGCGGGTCCCTCGGGCCCGGGGCGGGTATCGGGCCGGCGGGCCACAGCGCCAGGGGCAGGGACCGAGAGGTCCACAACGGCAGGACGGTGGGGGTGGCCTCGCACGCCTCGATCAGGTGGAGGTCGCCCTGGTGGCGGGTGGTGAACAGGTGGACGTGACCGCTCCCGCGGGTGAGGGCGTCGACGAGCCGGATCCGGCGCAAGGTGGCGCAGAGGTGGTCGCAGGCGCCGGCGAGTTCGGCGTCCTCGGTGGCGGTGTGCTCGGCCTCGCCGGGGAGCTGGGGGATCCAGTGCGGCATGAGGCTGCTCTGGTCGGCGGTCCGGCGTCCGAGGGCAGCACGCCAGTCGCTCTCGCTGATTTCGGCGAGGAGCATCTTCGTTCCGGGCAAGGTCAGGATGATCCCGTCTCGCCGGCCGGCCCAGCGCAGTCCTGCGACGCCCGCCCCGCCCTGCCGGTAGGCGAGGGCGTCGATCCACCGGTCCAGCTGGGAGGGCGCGATCCTCACCACCAGTTCGTCGGTGCGGGGGGTGAGACTGCGGATGCCGAACGGGCCGCCGGTGAGTGTGGGGCGGTGGCGGCCGTAGGCGGCGATGGGCGCCTGGAAGACCCGTGCCTCGCCGCGGGCCTGTCCGGGCGTGGGCATCGGGATGAGGTGCTCGAGGTCCGTGAGCTCGGCTCGGGCGGTCTCCTCGGACTCACCCGTGGCCATCTGGCGCAGGGCGACCGGGGCAAGATCCGTATCGGTCGTGCGAAGGCCCCACTGCTGCCGGGGCGTGTACGGGGTCAGGATTTGGGTCACGAGCAACTCCCGCGTGAGATCCGCTGTCACCTGCTACAGGTGTGTGGGAGGTGCGCGGTGTGACAGCAGGAGCCGACGAGTTTTCTGCACCGGTGCCCGCTTACGCCCGGAGCGCTGGGTTCCCGAGGAATCCCACGGTGCTCAGCGTGTTATCAGCACGGCAAGGAGAACCAACAACGTGCCTGCTGTGAGCACCGCCCCCACCAGGGTGAACACCAGGTAGAACGACTTGGAATCCCAGCCTCGGATCTCGAAACGGCGGGGATTCTCCTCGTCGTAGAGGACCGTGGCGGAGTTGCCGATGCCGAAGCCGTGGAGAACTGTGCCGCGGCCGAACATGGAGGGGTACATGCACTCGCGCCCGTCCCGGGTCGTCCAGGCCACGACGGGGTGGTGGTACTTGGCTCCGTCGTCGTCACGCCTGGTGTCGTGACGCACGACTCGCCCGACCGCAGTGATTCCGGTGCGGCAAAGCGCGCTGGCGCGGCGGAGTCCATACACGCCAGCACAGAGGAAACTCACGCCGATCAGCAACGGTATGAGCGAGAGGAGCCATTCGCGTTCCATGTGGTGTCCGACGCGTGAGCGACGGCATTGGTTGCTGGGGCAGGTGTGCCCGCCTCTGCTGCCTCGCGGGAGCATGAGCATGGTCTTTGCCGCAGGTCAGAGGGGCTACAGCATACGCCTGCTGGACGTCCCGCGGTCCGTCGGCGCGATCTTGTGGACCCGTGGAGGTCTCTGGCGCGCCTGCCCCCGCCTCCGCTGCCGATGGCCTCCCTCAGCCGGTTCCGGCCGGCGACCGTCGTGCCGCGCATCGTCCTCCAACCCCGCATGCTCGAGCGCCGGGGCCGGGGGCCGGAGCGTCAGCGCACCGCGGGCGGGGACACGCCCGCGGTGCGGCGGAGCACACGTAAACGCTTTGTCGGAACGGCGCGTGTAAGGGGGCCGGGCTGTCAGTCCTTGATCTTGTATTCGCAGGGCTTGGACGACTTGCCGTCTTGATTGTCAGCGACCTGCTTGTCGTCGACCTTGATCGTGCACGGGGCTGGCTTGAGCATCCCGTCCGGGCCCTTGACCGAGCCGGGCACCACCGACACCGTGACGCCAACTTTCAGCTCGGCGCCCTCCAGTTGCATGGACTCGGTCTTCGTCCAGGGCAGCGTCACCTGCTCGAAGTGGTTGGTGTTTCCGATCCACATGACCTGGGCCGCACCTGTGCCGCCCACCTCGAAGACCACCTGATGCGGAACGCCCTTCTTCCCTGAGGACGAGCCCTTCGCCTCGCCGCTCGCCGAGGCGCTCGGTGAGGCCTCGCCCGGGCCGGCGTCCTTCTTCTCACTGCCGCACCCGGTCACCAGTGCGGCCGCCGCGAGCAGACTGAGGGCGAGGGTTGCTGTTTTGCGCATGTGCGTACTTCCCCGTTGCTGAACTGATCGGTGCTGATGCAATAGAAGACCGTAGATCATCGCGCCGCGCGGGAGGACACCGCCCGAGGGGCGTCGGGTAATCGCCGTACCGCACTGTTCCGTGTCAGGGCCCGCAGTTCGCAAGGACGCAGACGCCGGTGTTGCAGTCAGCGGTGGCCACTTGCTGATCGGTCACGGCGCCCGACATCGGCTCGTCGGCGAAGGCGGTGTCATCCCACTGCCCCTTTGGGCTCTGCTGGTCTCAGAGGGCGGGAGGGGCGAGAGTTCGATGTCCGTGGGCGTAGCTGAGCAGGTACAGCGCCGCCTGGAGGATGAGCGCGACGCGGTGCTTGGGCGGGGTGTCGATCAAGCCGTGGCACACGTTATTGCGCAGGTTCATGCCGCGGTCGGGGTCGACGAGGAGAAGCTCCAGGGCGCGGCTCCAGTCCGCGGGACAGCCGGCGGCTGGCATGCGGCGGATGAGTCCGCCCAGCTGGTCGACGGTGCCGGGGGTCTGCCCCTTGGCCACGGACACGATCGGGACTCGGGGACGCAGGAACTGTCGGAGGATCTGCTCGACCTGGGGCAGGGCGATGCACGCCGCCGCGTCGAACTCCCCCAGCCAGAAGTACCGGAAGGCGTAGGCGAGGGGCCGGGCGCGCGGCCCGGGCAAGACAGGGTCGTGGGCCAGGGCGGTGATCAGCTCGGCCTCGTCGGGTACGAAGCGCTCGTGGATGCGGTCGAGCTGATCGGCGGTGAGGTGCCCGAGGAAGTCCATCGCGAGAACTTGCAGTTCGACGGCATGGTTGTCGTCGGCGTCGACGGGTGGTGTGACCTGGACAGGTCCGGCGGTGTTGATAGCGGCTTACCGTTGACTTACGGCCTCGGGGGAAATTGAGATCTGGGTGTGCTGGCCTGGCGGTTCGGCTGGGGGGTGATCAGCAGGCAGCGTCGCGGACGAGGACGAGCTCGGTGCTCGCCTGTCGGCGGGTGGCCCGCTGGGCGGATCGGTCGGAGACGAGGCCGGCGATCGCGAGGTGGGTCTCGGCGTAGGTGTCGCGCCGTCCGGTGAACCGGCGCAGGGGCGCCCACTGGCGGAGCTCGGCGTTGGTGTGCTCGACGCAGATCCGGGCCGAGGACTGGCGGCGCCTGGCCTCCTGCCAGGCGTACTTGTCGCCGTCGCACGCCTCGTCCGCGGGCTTCTTCGGCGGTGCGCTGACCTGGTCGGGGAACTCCTTGGCCAGCCCCTGGTACCCGGAGTCGACCCGGGCCTTGACCATGGGACGGGTCCGGAACTGCTCGGCGATGCCCTCGGTGCGTAGGGCGGTCTGATCGTGCATGCGGCCCGGCCGGACCGCGCCGGACAGCAGCATGCGGCCCTGGCCGTCGCTGAACGTGGTGGTCTTGATGGTGTTCTGCCTGCGCTTGCCGGAGACGAACGCCCGGCGGCCCGGGCGTCCCGCCTGAGGGCGGCGGACCTGGGTCTCGGCCCCGTCCATCCGCAGCTCGACGCCCTCGGCCTCGGCATAGGCGAAGACGTCCTCCAGGGTCTTCAGCCGCAGTCCCGCCCGGTCGGGTACGGCGAACCCGCGGGCCGCGAGGAGCGGACGGACCTCACGGATGGCCTCGGAGACGGTGGAGCGGTCCACGGCGAAGAGTTCGGCGAGGACCGCGTGCGGCAACTGGTGGCGCAGATGGACCAGGGTGACCAGCAACCGTTCGAAGAAGACCAGCTTCGGCTTGCGCCCAGCCCCTTCCGCCCGCCGGCGCGGGCCACCCCGTGCCGCACGCAACGCGGACTGGCGGGCCGCTTCCCACGGCCTGGCGAGTTCGGCGAACAACTCGCCGAAATGTGCGCGGGAGACACCGGACAGGGCAGGATGGGAACAGACCGCACGGGCCCAGGTCAGCTTCACAACTCACCCAACCCGTGCGGTCCTTCTCATGTCACGGCCCGACCGGGGCGATCACAGTTCCGGGCACTGGGGCTTCGCCCCGAGACGGGCACGGTCCCGGGCGGGGCCCTCACCGGCTCGGACACTGCCGCTTGGGGCGCCCCCGACGAGCACCGCATCCGCATCTGGCGCCGCCGGTACGTGGATGCCCACACCCAGAGCCTCGACTTCGCCCTGATGAAGGCGAAGGCGTACCGCCGGGACGCTGAACGACTGGCGCCCTACGGCCACCCGGACGGTCTGGAAACGGCCGTCGCCTTGCAGCTGCGACAGGAAGCCGACCGAGCGCGCTCCGCCCGCCTCTTCCAGATCGGCGACTCCCTCGCCCAGATGGCACTACGCCGCGTGGTGCGGCGGGCGGACAAGGCCACGACCCCGTTCGATCCTGCCCACCTCCCCGCCTCGCGCGGGATGCTGTTCCTCGACACCCCCCTGGACCTTCCCAACGGCCGACGCATCGTCGGCTACGTATGGGGCCCCTGGTCGCCCCGGACGGAAGAGGGCTGGTTCCTTCTCCGGCCCGACCAGTACCTGGAGCCGGTGGAGCCCCCGCACGATGACGTCCCCTGGACATGGGTCACTCCGCTGACGTGTGACGAGTCGCTGCTGAAGCTGCCGTTCTCGCCGTACGACACCCTGATGGCGCGCCCCGGCGAGGCCCTGGAACCGGAGGCCCGGCTGCGCGACCCGGACAACCCCGAGCGGTACCGCAGCGGCTCGACGCGCCAAGGCTGCCAGGAGCTGATGACGCGCCACGTGCGCGCCCTGTGGGAGCTGCTGACCCAGCACAAGCGGACCACGGTGCGGGTCCTCTCCCACCAGGTCCACCAGCTCAAGCCCAGCAAGCGCGAGGCCGAACGGCGGCGGGGCATCCACGACTCCGGCCAGGTCGAGAACTGGTGGGTCGACCCGGACGCGGGCGAGCGCTACCAGGAGCAGCGGCCCAGCCAGCCCCGCGAGGGCGGATCCGGCCACACGCTGACGGTCCGCTACTGGAGGGGCGAGCACGAGCGCCAGCAGTGCCCGAATCCCCACCGGCACGCCGCCCTGGAGACGGCCAAGGAAGGTAGCTGCCCGCACTACGAGATCACCATCCCCGAGCACCCCGTGGGGCCCGCCGACGCGCCGTGGTCCGACCGGCTGCGCCGCGCCCGGGTCCGCCCCTCGGCGAAGTCCCAGCGCACCGCAGACGCGTAGTCGTCCATCTTCTGGCCGGGCAGGCCCTGCCTGCCCGGCCAGAGCACCCCGTGGCCCATTCACAAAGCCGAACTCCCGATCGTCTTCAACCGAGGAGAGCCATGTCCGAAGACCTCCGCCCCCGTACGCACCAGCACCGCCGCTGCCAGCCGCTGCACACCGTCTACGGCCTGGTCGCGCTGCTCGCCGGCTGCGGCGTCCTCCTGGAGCAGCCCGTCATGTGGCTGTTCGTCGTGCCCCTCGCTGTCCTTGTCGTCGAAACGCGCCGGCTCGCCCGGAACCGGGCCTGCGCCGCCCTGCGCAGGCGGGACGAGCGCAAAGCCGCCCCGGCTCACGCCCGCTGGGCATGGGGTGCTGCCGCGGCCGGTCTGGACGCCGCCCTGGTGACCGGAGCCTTCGCCGTCTGCACCGTGTTGCTGCTCGGCCATGGTGACGCACTCGTCCTGCGCGGACGGGCAGCGGACTACCTGGCCCTTGGCGCAGGGGCGGCGTTCGCCGGCGCGCATGCCCTTACGCACCGCATGTCCGCCCGAGCCCCGAAGGCGCCGCAGCCCGAGGTGTGACAACTCCCCCTGTCGCACCGTGCCGGGCGATCACCCGGCACGCCCTTCCCCTCAAGTCTTGGGAGAGACCGTCATGTTGCACTTCGACCCCGCCACCACGAGCGGCTCGGCCGTCGCGTCCCTGTTCCGCGTGTGGTGCTCCCTGCGTGAGACCGGTCCCGGGCACCGGCCGGAGGCTGCGGAGCTGGCCGGCGCCGTGGAGGAGATGTTCGCCGGCCTCGGCCTGGACCCGGACGGCCCCCCTGCGCAGGTCGAGCCGCCCGGCACGGGAGAGGTGTTCACGGTCTTCGGTCTGCGGTACGACCGAGCCGACGCGCTGCTGGTCGCCGGTGTCATTCCGGGCGAGCACGCCGCTGCCGCTGTCGAACTGGACGGCGACGAGACCGACTTCACCCGGTGGATCGACACCTTCCGCGCCGAGTCCGGGGACGCGGCCGCCAAGGCCGCGCGAGCACAGGTCGAGGGCGGGGACTGAGACACCCACACCCGCTGTGTTGTGTATTCGCGTTCTAATGTGTAATGTGATTGCACGTCGGGTCCGGCGTCCACCGGCGCCCCAGACCTGGACCACTCCCCTCCCTTCCTCCAGCTCAGGAGACGACTGTGCCTACCCCTGTCGTGACCCGCACCCCCGACCGCCGCGTACCCACCGAACGCGGACTTCGGACCCGCCAGAACCTGATGGAGGCGACGCTCGAACTCCTCGCCACCCGGTCCTACCGCGACATCAAGGTGCTGGACATCGCCCGGGCGGTGGGCACGTCGCCCGCGACGTTCTACCAGTACTTCCCCGACGTCGAGGGCGTCGTCCTCGAAGCGTCCCGGTTCCTGGTCGCGGAGACGAACGCGGCGCTCGACGCCTTCGAGGACGGTTCCTGGTCCTCGGACGGACTGCCCGGCGCCGCCCGGCTCGTCGACGCAGTACTCGACGGCTGGAGCGATCACCTCCCGGTCATGCGCGTGCTGACCGCCGTCGCCGCCGAGCGGGACCCCCGCTTCGTCAAGGCGTACTTCGCGGCCACCCGGCCCGTCGTCCGTGCCCTGACGGCGGCCACCACCCAGACGACCACGCCCGACGACGAGGGCAAGGAACTGGTCCACGCCCTCGTTTCCGGCCTGACCGCCGCCGCCGGACACGAGAACGCCGGAAGCGTCCAGGGGCTGACCAAGCGCCAGCGTCGCCGGGGGCTCGCCCGCCTCGTCCACGCCGCCGTAACCACGGCCGACGCCTAGAACTCACGCTCCGCCACCAGCCGCAATCCCAGGGAGCCCACCTTGATCCAGCCAGCCTCTCTCGCCCTCGGCTTCGGCCTCGGCGTCCTCAGCGTCCTGATCCGCGCCCTTGCTCTGCGCATCCGGCCGCGCCGCACCCCCCTCCCCCTCTCGGTCGCCTCGCCGAGCCCCGAACTCGTCACCGCCATGTCTGCGGCCGTCGCCGAGCGGTACCCGAACCTCGGAGGGTTCGACTACGCCACCGTCAGCGTCTTCGAGCGCAACGCACCGGAGAACTCGGTGTACCTCACCCCCGCGCGCGGCCCCCACCGGGGCGCCATACGACTGGACCCGAGCGATTCAAACAGCCCCGGTGGCTGGGCCGCCCGGCTGCTGGCCGAGATGGACCTGCCTCACGTCGGCGTCCTGGTCATCCCGCTCGGCCCGCGCTGACACGGCTCTCGCCGCCCCGGACTCGCTCCGGGGCGGCGAACGACCGGCCCCCATGACCGTCAGCCACCGCAGGCCGCCCCCTCCCATCCCCTGATCCCCGACCCGTCAGCGAGGAACCGTGACCATCCCGTCCCGCCAGATGTTCAAGTACGGAAACTGGGTGTTCGACATCGACCGGGCCATGCGCCTCCTGGAGGAGCACCCCCGGCCCACCGAGCAGACCTCCGTAGCCGACTGGTCGGCCGCCTACCACCTGAGCCTGCTCAGGCCGGACTACGACGGCCCCTCCTGGTGCCCGATCTTCGGCCCGGACCAGTCCCACTTCAGCGCCGAGCACGCCATGCGCACCGACCTCGAACAGCCGGTGATCATCGCCACCCTGGAGTTCGACAGCGGCCCGGCTCGCCTGCTGATCGACGGAGTGCACCGCATGTACCGGGCGATGACCGAAGGCCGCCCGACCCTCCCCGCGCACGTCCTGACCCTCGCCGAGACCGCGACGATCCGCGAGCACTGACACCGCCCACCGCCTCAGGAGCCCCCATGACCTCCATCGGCACCGCCCGTCACTTCCAGCCCCACGGCACGCCCGGCCACGTATGCCGCGACCACAACCGGGCAGTTCTGGCCCCGGCCGTCGCCGTCGAAGCCCTCCGCAAGGGCCTCGGCCCCGACCTGACCGACGCCCAGCTCGACGAATGCGCGGAGATCGCCGAGCGCAACCCGCTGTCCGACACCTCCCGCGCCGCCGTCCGTGCCGCGCTGGAGCCCGCCCTGTCCGTGCGCAACTCCCCGGCGACCGTGCACCATCGGCTGCTCAACCTCTCGCCCGGACACCCGCTGCGCGTCCGCGTCGGCGACACCGAGTACTTCCTGGTCCCCATCCCCATCACGCTGTAGCCCGCAGCCCGCACAAACTGCGGGTGGCCCGAATCAGACACCCCTCACCAACGCGTCCGGCCCCGGCCGGACGCGTTTTGGCATGATCCCCCTCGACCGAGATCCGGTACCTGACACAGGGGGAACCATGTCCGTGCGCCTGCGCCACACCCTTCCGACCGTGCTCGTGGCCGGGGCACTGCTGATCTCCGGCTGCGCCGGCTCCGACAGCGATCCCAAGGCCGACGGCAAGCCGACGAACAGCGCCCCAGCGGCCCGGCCTTCGTCCTCCACGGTGCTGCCGCACGGCATCGTGAAGCCGGGAACCGCGCTGCCGGTCGGCGACGGAGCATGGACGGTGACGCTGCAGGGCTTCGAGCGGCTGCCGGCCGGAACCGTGCCCGGCGTGCCGGCCGGCTCGAGCGCGTACACGGCGCGGCTGACCGTGGCCAACCAGCGGGCGCAGGTCGCGACCGCGCCGCGGACCGCCGTCACCGCCCGGTATGGAGCTCTCGGGCGCACGGCTGCCGAAGCCGCCGGCAGCAGCACGTCCTCCTCCAAGGACGAACCGCAGCAGGTCCGCCCCAACGGGTCCGTCGACCGGGACCTGAAGCTGGTGCTCCCCGATCAGGCCCAGGGCCTGCCGGTCACCGTGACCGTGGAAGCGACCGAGGAGGGCCTGGCCGAGCCGGAGCTGCTCTTCTTCGAAGGCGCCCTTCCGGGCACCGCCGCCTCGCCGGACACCCAGGCGCCGCAGGGCGCGCCGGCCGGGCCGTCGGTCACGCCGCTTGGGCAGTGGAGCGGCCAGGTGCGCGTGGGCAAGGTGACGGTGAGCGGCGAGGGCGCCTCGCATACCGGGAGCCTGGAGCTCAGCGTGGTCAACCGATCCGCCGACCCGATGCCGGGCCTGGGCACCACCCTGCGGATCCTGACCGGCCAGGACCTGCACCTGGCCGCCACCGTCCGCCCGGTGTACGGGTACCGCGACGCCGCGATCGCCCCGTATCGCACCGCCACCCAGACCGTGTCCTTCCGTGTTCCGGAGTCCGCCGTCGGCGGTCTCGTGACCGTCGAGGCCGTAGGCGTGGACGGCTCCCGTGTGGCCTTCGAGGGCCGGCTCGGCTGAACCCAGCGAAAAGTGCGGGTGGAGTGTCACACGGGCGCCTGTCTCAACACCTGTAGCAGGTGACGGTGCTCCTTCCGACACGAACAGGAACCCCACATGGCCAACCCGCCTCCTCGCCGCCGGCATCGCGCTCGCCGGCCCACTCGCCGCTCCGCCCTCGAACGCCGCGGCCCCGCCCCCGCGCAAGGTACCGCCGCAGGGGGCGCACCCGTTCTCGCCCAGCTGGATGGTCTGCCGGTGCGGGCCCAGAGCTCCCTCGCCGACTACAGCCGCGAGGCGTTCGGGCCGGCCTGGAGCGACGAGGGCACCGTCGAGCTGTCGCACAATCAGTACCCCATCCGTCAGGACCTCTTGGCCCGGGACCTGGACGACGTCGTGCGGGCCGCGGACGGCTGCACCGTCGTCTCCGGCGTGCTGCATAACCGTTACACCGCCGCCCTGCCGGAAGGCCTGCTGCCGCGCGCCTCGCTGGATGAGGCGCGGCTGGAGCTGGCGGAGCTGGGCCAGGGGCTGCGCCATGCCCGGGATGTCCTGGGCGGCGCGGCCGACGGCGATGCGGACCATGTGGAGAAGGGGGAGGGACATGCGCGGTGAACACGAGCAGGACCGGCCGGTCCGGTGGCGGGTGGCCCACCCGGAGGCCTACGCGGAGATGAAGCGCACCTGGGGGGTGATCGGGCACAGCAGCGTCCTCATGGTGCTCAGCCTGAGCCTGATCGGAACGTCGCTGACCATCGGATACCTGCACATGGCCGGCTGGTTGCAGAGCGCGGTGCGTCTGGGCACGAGTCTGGCCGCGGTCTGCTGCGGCTCGGTCGCGCTGTGGCGGCTGATCCCCGCCCTGTGGAGAGCCCTTCGGGCGGTTATCCGAACCCGACGGCGCCGATGGGACAGCGAATCCACGTGGACGACGTCCGTTGAGGAGACGGGGCGCACGGCCGGTTCGGACGCGTACGGCGCTGGCGGGCCCACAACACCGGATGCCTCGGCCGAACAGCCAGCACCACCCCATCCCCCCTTGTCGAGGTGAATCCTCCGAGGTGCCGTTGACGACTGTTCTTGAGTTAGCTCAGGAAGAGTTCACAAGATCCCGTCCGATCTGATTGATCGGGCGGGATCTTGGTGTTTCCGGGGTGTGTTCGAGGAGTGGTCCGAACGCGATCGGTGCCGGACGCGGTTGCCTGGCGGTCGTCGGCCTGATCTTTCGGGGTGGTTCGGGTGCGTGAGTCGTTTCTGGGCTGTAAGCGGGCGCGGTGATCCCGGCCTGTGCTGCTGGGGGCTCAGATGCTTTCGTGGATCTCCGACCCTGTGGGCGGCGGCAGCCCGGCCGCGTCGGGGGGCGTGGATGGCGATCCGGCGAGCGCGGCGACTCCGTGGGCGGTCCCGGTCGCTGGTGCTCGGGTGGTCTGTTGCCAGCTGAAGAGGATGTGCAGGTTGATGCTGCAGATCATCAGCGCGAGCAGGATGCTCTGCGCGACCCGTCCGTGGGCGAGCCGCTTCGTGGGGTCGGAGATGTCGATGCCGTGGCTCTTGGCCCTGCCGTTGAGGCCTTCGATGTTCGCTCGTTCGGGACGGTAGGCGTCCTGCCAGGTGGGGTGGAGGTAGTGCCGGTCCTGGCGGAACTTGCCGAGCTTGCCGAGGGCGCCGGGGCGGACGGTGATAGTGGGCTTCTGGCAGATCCGCGGCAGCTCGCCCTGGGGCAGGGGCCGCAACCGTTCACCTTGAGGGATCGGGACGGTGGGTTTGGCCGCACTGTGTGCGGCGGTGGCCCGCTTGTCGGTGAGGTCGACCACGGCCGGCCGTGGTGCCGGGACTCGGTGGACCTGATTGAAGCGGGGACACACCACGGCAGGCGATGGCCCGCTGGCCGGGCACTGGAGCCTGATCGCGCCCTGCTCGTCGGCGGACTCCTTGAGCTTGAGGAAGTACGGTTCCCGTCCCGTGATCCGCTCGCTGAGCTCGGTGCCGTCAGCGAGGTCGCGTACGGCTTTGTTGTTGAGCCCAGTGGTCGCGTGCGCCAGCGCGTGCGGCATGGCCGGGCAGGCGAGGGATCCGTCGACGAGAAGGGCGCCTTGGTGGGTGCCCTGGACACCCCGGTGTTGCTGTTTGTAGTCGAGAACCAGTTGGTAGCCCAGGCTGCGGACCGGCTGGGCGAAGTGCTCGGTGATCTGGTCTGTGTAGGCCCGGTCGGCGGCCAGCAGCCCTTTCGGGAAGCCGAATGGGGCAAGCTGGGCCAGGGAGTGGACCGCGTTCGGGCCGATGCGCTTGCCCGGGGTATCCAGGACGAGGCCGAGCGCCAGTTGCGGGTGGCGGCTGACGCGTTCACCGGCCTGCGGATGACCAGCGCGATGTCGTCGACTGGCAGCGACCAGAAGACTGGCGGAGTGTCCGAAGATTCCTTCCTCAGCGCCCCCGCAGTAGTGCCAGCCGGCGGTGAGCTCGATAGATGCGAGGCTCCGCCGTTCGCGGGGCGGCTGGTGCCAGGCAGGAACCGGAGTGGTGTCGGCGCCGATATCGCCCTGCCAGCCCTTGAGCAGGCCCCGGCGGTGGGCAGCACGGACGGTGACCAGCACCAGACGGTCACTGATCTCCTGCAACAGCTCTCGCCGACGCTTGCGCTCGGCGTCCGCATCTTCCCAGGCGGCAGCGACAGCTCTGGCCTCTTCGGCCGGCAGGCAGCTGCGCCGGTCGCAGCGGTAAGGGTCGAGGACTGTGGTCAGCCGGTCGAAGGAGCGGTAGATGCGACGGGAGAACGCGATCCTGGCGTGGTCATCGGCGCGACTGCCCTCAGGAACGCCGAGCCAGGAGCGCGCGGGGGCCCGCAGCTCATCGAGGAGTACCCGGCAGACAACCGCGAGGCTGGCGCTCTGGTGATAGTGCAGCGCCAGCAGCAATCCCACCAGCACGGTCCGCACCGGGAGCCCTTTTGGGCCTGGCCGATTTCCCAGCTCGGTATCGATCAGATGGAGGACTCCGGACTCGCGCAGGAGTGCGTCGAGTTGTCCGACCTTGGAGTCCGGGATCTCCATCGGTGCGTCGGTGACCGGTCGAGGCCGGCACTGCTTGATCTTCTCCGGGCTTCGCCAGGCCCGGGGTTTGGTCACCTCGCCTCCGTGCCTCGCAAGAGCCGGGCCGCAGTCAGCTCGTCCACGGGTGGGACCAGGTGCTGCCAGCGGGCCAGAGACGCGGCGGAAGCGAGCCCGGCCGCCTAGGCGATCAGCTGGTGATCGATATGCGCGCGCATCAGCTCGACGATCCACGTCGCCCGCAGCCGGCCGACCGACACCGCGGGCAGTTCCTGCGGCGGCCGGTGGATCAGGGACCAGGAGCCGATCAGGTTTTTCGCGTACTCGACAGTCCGCCTCGGCCGGAACAGGTAGCCGCCGCCCGCCGTTTCTGCCAGCTCCCCCAGAACCGTGTCCCAGGCTGCCCTGGCGACAAGCGGGACCAGCCGGTCGACGCCCCGGTGCAGCAGCGGTCCGCCCCGGCTCGGACGGCACAGATCGAGACCTCGGCTGGCCGCGACCTCCTTCGGCATCAGACCCAGACCGGCACCCAGCCCCAGCAACGCGAGCGCGTCGGTCCGCTGCTGACGGGGCAGATGAGTGGCCCAGTGTCGGAGCCCCGCCAACTCGGCCGCGCAGTAGGGCTGGTGCGGGTTGACGTCCGCATGCATCCGCGCCGGGGGCGCCTCCCCGCGCTCACTCCAGGCGAGTGCGTCACGTACGCGCAGCAGCCACGTCCGGTACGTTCGTACCGACGACCCCTCGATTTCCCCTACTCGCGAGAGCACGAACGCGTCGATCACCTCATTGCGCAACCATGCGTCTGCGGATCGTTCGAGCCCCGCCGCCTCGGCCCACAACGCCAGCCTGCCGACCACATGCAGCAACCGCTCCACGTCATAAGGAACAGCCGTCACAGCTGCGGCAACGATCGACCGCACCAGCGGAGCGACCTCGGCCCAGACAGGTGGAGCGCTCTTGGGCCGATAGCGAGTGATCTTCACGGACGTAACGGGATCAAGGACCACGGTCCATACATACCGGCTAGACAAGCAGCCATTCCACAGCTGATCAACTTCAACGGACAGGATGGTGCGCGCATGGTCGGCGGACGCGCCCGCGCACGCTCCCCCCGGGAGCTGACCGACGATCCGAAAGCCTGGCCCGAACAGCCGAGCGCCGACGTGGCCGCCGAAGCGGTCCGCCTCATCGCACGTACCCTCGCCCTGGTCCTGAACGACCAGGGCCTGAGCCTGCGCGCGACCGCCGCCGGCTCTGGAGTGAACAGGCAGGCCATTGCCGACCTCGTCGCGGGACGGTCCTGGCCGGACGTGGCCACAGTCGCCCGCCTCGCACACTTCACCGGCACCACCCTGTGGCCGGACAGCACCCACATCGATCGCAAAAGAACGCATTGAGCCTCGATCCACGCCCAAAGACGCCAAACAGCGACCGGGCATGACGAAGTTCGTGGCTCCGCGCATCGAGAGGAGACTGCCTCAACTACCCTCGAAAACGCGGGAGCCACCTGTCAGACGGCGCTCACGCACCCGGCACCGCCGAGTCGATGGGTAATCCCTCGGCGGTGCCACCCTCTCCTACCGCGCGCTCGCGGCCCCGGTTCACCCCCGAGGATCCCCCTGCCGTGGTTTGCCGGCATCGACCGGAGAGATCGTGAACCAGGCCGTTGGACCTTCAGTCACGCGGCCTCCTTCACCAGACGCTTCAGCCGGGACCTGGTCGTCTCCACCCGCCGGCCCTTCGACATGGCCGAGACGTCCTCGCCGATCGCCGACGCAATGTCCTGCACCTTCATCGCCCGACCCGCCCCCGCCAGCAGCACCAACATCCGCTCTCGCGCCACTTCCCACTCCAACGGACCGGCCGAGGCGGGCCCACCGGAAGGTACTTCCGCATCGGCAGGTTGAGGATCGGGAGCAAGGTCATTCGGCATCGGCTCGGCTGCGGGCCTCTCCGGCGCCTGTTGCGTAGCGTCATCCTGGTTGACGCAATCCTCGCCACCCAAGGAGAGCAGCGTCTCCCGCGTGATCGTCAGGTGAGCCAACCGCTCCTCGGCCACCGCGACCTTCTCGCGCAGCGCGGCCAACTCGCCACGAACAACCCCCTCTTCCTGATCCAGACGCTCGAACAGTGGCGTCATCCCGGCCCCGCCTTCGCTTGCCGATCCCAGAGCTCGATGGCACTCCGAGCCCCAGCCAAACGTAGGGGCGGCCGTAGCAAGATCGCAGAAGTGACCGCAGATGCCCCCAATCGACCGCCCTCGATCGCCTTGCGCCCGCACCCCTCCAACAGACGCCAACATCCGTTCGCACCGTAGGGTCAGAGCATGCCGACCGAAGACAGCCCACGCCTCACGGCCAAGCACTGGCAGGACTGCACGGACGTGTACGACTTCCTGGATCAGATCCGGCTCCGGCCCGGCATGTGGCTGCCCAGCGGCTCACTTAACGATCTGCAGGCCATGCTCACCGGCTACCGGGTAGCACTCGGCGTGCACAGCATTAACGAACCGTGGGCTTTCTGGCCCGAAGACGACTTCAGCCGCTGGCTCGGTGAGTACCACGGCATCGCCAGCTCCCTCACCTGGGCAGCCGACATCGAACGCAACACCCCCGAGGGCTCGACTCCCGTCGAGGAGTTCTTCCTCCTCCTCGACGCCTACCGCAGCGACGCCTCACGTGCTGTGGGGCAGGCCGCCACGACGCCTCGGCTCCCCGGCATCGAGTACGTGAGCAACACCTTCGTCACCCTCTTCTGGCGCCGACGGCTCCTTACTCAAGCCGTGCTGCGGATGGAAGAGCTTGGTTTCCGCGTCGTCCGCCTCGCAGCAGGCGAGTGGACCACGGAACTGGACATGCACCGCGCGTTCGCCACCGCGCTGCACTTTCCCGACTACTACGGCCACAATCTGGATGCGCTCAACGACTGCCTCGGCGACGTGGCCTGCTACGGAGGCTACGACGACTCACCCGAAGGCACCGGACTCGTCCTGTCCCTCACCGACTACGATCGCTTCGCCGCCGCTTGCCCCAGAGCAGCCCAGACCGTCCTGGACATCATCGCCGACCGGGCCCGCCACGCGGCCGTACTCCAGCGACGCTTCTTCAGCCTGGTCCACAGCAACGACGCCAACATCAAGTTCGAACCTGTCGGTGCCATGCCCGTCATGTGGAACAGCGACGAATGGGCAGACAGCAATCGAGGTTGAGTGCATGGCATCCGAGGGAGACGATCACTGCCAACGCGACGGTCAGGCGGTGGCCGTGGATCACCAAGCGGCGGTGACGCACCCTTCCTCCCAGTGCCACCATCCCTCGCCCTCGCCGTGTTCCAAGAGCTTCCGAATCCGTGGAAGATCCGCATCGGGCGGGACATCGAGAGCCACCATCCTGAATTGCTCGATCCCCTCGCCGGTGGTGCCGAGGCGATGAAAGGTCTTCTGCACGGTCTGACGGGCGGCAGCTGAACCACCGTCCTTGAGCACGATCAACCTGATCGTGCAGTGCTCCGAGGCCCGGACCGTCTCCCCGGCCCAGCGAACACCTTCCTCGTCGGGTTCCACACGGATGATGTCCCCGCTGGCGACTCCGCGTACGAACCAGGGCGTGTTGTCCAACCGCACCGAGCCGTCGCCGAGATCAACTGCCCACAAGCTCTCGACGCTTGCCGGCGGCCAGCCCTCCTCATCCACATCCATGCGGAAATGAACCTTCACGTGGTCTCCGCTGATGCTCGTCACCGCACCATCATCCACGCTGTCGCAGCAGAGCTGGAGGCCATCCCCACCAGCGCCTTTCGTTCCCGCCGCAGAATGCGAAAACCGGACGTTCGACCGGCTCCACGGCCGCTCACTCGAACCGGCTGAGATGCTGAAGGCCCTCCACGAATGCCCGGAAGTCGGCCGCGAGCGGCAGTTCTGCGCCGGAGTCGGTGTCGAACCAGGTCACCGACGGTTCCCCCAACGCGCCGTAGGCCCGGTAGTCGAGACCGATCCAGTAGTGACCGTCACCGGACAGCAGCACGACTGGAGACGGCAGTCCCCACTCCTCCACCAGGTACGGCGTGTCCAACAGCGACAAGCCGTGCCCGCCGGTGCCGATCCCCATCAACTCGGTGAACGGGATGTGGTCCTCGCTCCACGAGGTTGGCTGATGGGTCGGAAAGGCATCCCGGTCGGCCGTGACACCGCCGCCATTTTGCACACGCAGAAGGTCGAGCAGCGATTCGGGGAGTCGCAGCCCGAGGACGTGCTCCGCGTCGGCGACGGTCGCCTGGGTCAAGGCGGGCTGAACACCGTAGGTGTGTCCGCTCCAGAAGGACGCCTTGATTTCATCGAACTTCATCGGCACCTCCGCTCGGGCCGTCGCGGCGAACCAACTGATCAAGCTCTTCAGCGGAGTCGGCGGCGAGGCGGTAGATGCCCTGGAGGCTCACCGAGCGGATCAGCCGCCCATCCTCGACGTACTTGAGCAGGCGCTCGCCACGACGAGATGTGAACGTCAGCCGCTCCAGAAGGTCCCCGGGGACGACCGTGTCGAAGGTGAGCGGGGCACCTGGCGGTCCGACAAGCACTTCAGTGACACATCCAGCCTTGAGCGGGCGCCAGTCCAGCAACTTCACGTAGTCATCATCGGGAAGCACCGAGCCGATGTTCTCGTAGGGAACGATGTGAGTTACCTCCAACATCCCCAGCACATGGAGGCGGGTGCGGTGCACACGCATTGGGTAGATGCGGTCGCCAGGCTGCACCCCCGCGCGCTGGAAGCTCGGCAGCGACTGGTGCGGGCCGCCGAACAGCATCGTCAGTCGCTGACCGGCATAGCCGGACCGCTCAAGCTCTCGGCACAAGTCGTTGGTCCACAACGTCGTATATGAGTTCGACACGCCAGCACGGTAGCCGTGCCCTCTGACAGGCACCGTGCCGGGAGCCGATGTCAGTACGTGGTGGCATGCTCGCGGCCATGAACAAGGAGCATTTCTGGATGTTGATCGAGAAAGCCCGTGAACACGTACCTGACACCAGGGACGGTTCCAATATCGCCGACTGTGCCTCCGCTTTGCTTGCTCGTCGCTCAGTCCAAGAGATCACCGCGGCACAGCAGACCCTGTGGGATCTCATGGCCGACTCCTACCAGAACCGGCTGTGGGCTGCCGCCTATGTCGTCAACGGCGGCTGCTCGGACGACGGCTTCGACTACTTCCGAGGCTGGCTGATCGCACAAGGACGTACGACATTCGAGCGCGTCCTTGCAGCCCCCGACGCACTTGCCGAACTCTCCCACGTCCGCACTGCCGCGGTTGAGGGCACCGACCTCGACTGCGAAGACATGCTGAGCATCGTCTGGAACGCACACCAGAAGGCCACGGGCCAGGAGCTCCCCGCCGATGCCTTCACCATCCGGTACCCGGACCTGGACCCTGCCTGGGACTTCAATTTTGACGACCGTGAAGAGATGGCTCGCAGGCTCCCCGCCTTGACCGCGCTGTATTCGTACTGACAGCAGTCGGCAACATCCCGTGATGCCCATAGAGCCCAGCCTGAACTGCCCCACCGCAACCGCTACTCGAGTCCTATCCGGAAGGCCATCATGAGCTGGGACGTGATCCTCCTTCGACTGCCCGACGACGTCACCTCGGTGCAGGAGATCCCCGCCAACTACACCCCGGACCCGCTCGGCCGGCGACACGACGTTCTCGCGGCTGTCACCCAGGCCGTTCCCGATGTTGATCTCTCGGACCCCGCGTGGGGCGAACTTTCCGGCCCCACGTGGTCCATCGAGCTGAACATCGGCTCAGAAGACCCGGTGGACTCCGTCATGCTCCACATCCGGGGCTCCGGCGACGACGTGCTGACGCCCGTCCTCCGTCTCGCCGAGGCTCTGCGGTGCAAGGCGCTCGACTGCGCCGAAGGGGACCTGATCACTCTGGGGCAGACGTCGGGCTGGCACGCTTTCCAGCAGTTCCGCGATCGAGTGGTGGGACCCTCCCAGTGATACTTCCTGGTCACAGCGCCAGCATCCGCCCCATGCACCCTGAAACCCGATTGGGCCTTGAAAGCATGCTTCCGCCCGGTCGGATGGTCACGTCCGATGAGGGCGACGGAGATGTACAACCCCTCTGGCTCAGTGACGGGCCGGCCACGGCCGAGCTGTGGACGCGGATGCACGCCGAACACGCGCGCTTCGGCCTGTGGCCGCTGCTGCTCGACTCGTTGGATCCGAGCGACAGCGAATTCCGCCCATGGGGATCCGGGGAGGTCTTCCCCGAGCAGATGTCCTCCCCGGCAAGCCACGACCCTGCCGACCTCCTCGCCCAGTGGTGGACGACTTACACAGCCGTCGACGAAGACGACGACATGCTCGACGCCGACAGGCGCCTCGCCGTCACGGCTCCCTTCGGGCAGACCTGGCCCGGTCTCGCGTCCAGTCGGGAGACGACAACGAACCCCGACCAACTGGCCGCCGAGTTCGCCCAGGCGTTCCTCGCTGACCGCCCCCAGACGCGCCTGGGGCTTGTCGCCGCGGCATCCGGTGCCGAGGCGCTGACGGCCGCGGGCTGGGCCGGCCCCTGCAACTACGACAATGACACCGCGAAGTTCTCAGCGGTCGTCCGAGATTGGGAGCACCGGTTCGGTGCTCGTGTCGTAGCGGTCGGCTTCTCCACGCTGCACCTCAGCGTCGCCTCGCCTCCCGTGGACGAGCACGAGGCTCTCCTGGTCGCGGCCGAGCACTTCACCTTCTGCCCGGACAACATCTGGCAGGGCCGTAGGCCGTACACACTGGCCGCATACGCCCAGCGGATCACCGGTGCCCACCACTGGGACTTCTGGTGGGACTGATCCGCTACCCGGAAGACGTTCGACTGGGAAGTGGCCTTCAGAGTGCGGTGCTGGGTTGTCAGGCGACGGACAGTCTGTGCCACCAGTGACTGCAGCCGCCGGAGCAGAAGCGCTCGCGGCGCCGTCCGTCGGCGATCGCGAGCACCGCGATCAGCAGCCGGAACGCCTTGCGGCGTTCGTCGAGAGGCGAGAGACCGGCGATCCTTCCCAATTGCTCGTCGATCCGGCCTCGTGAGATCAGCACTGCGGGTGTATGCGTTGGGCGCAGCCCGGCACGGCGGATACTCTCTGGTGCGTCCTCGGTGACTGCGCGCGCCTGGACGCAGTGATGGCGCAGGAACAGCAGCACCTCGGACTGCTCTTCCTGGCCGAGGCCGTCGAACCATTCGATGCCCTCTGACATCGGGCGCAGCCCCTGCGCGAGCTTGTTGAGCAGGACATCGCGTTCGTTCACGACTGCCTCCCGTGGGACAGACGCCGCTCCGCAGCGGTGATCAGGATTCCGAGCAGCACCGCCAGATCGGCCGCGCCTTCTGCGTCGTCGGCCCAGCGGGTGGTCTGCAGTGGGTGAACCTGGTCGAGGAGGACGCCTTCGCGGGCCAGGACGAAGGCCAACGCCAGCATGGCCGCGCGGGCGTTGCCGTCCTCGAACGGATGGAAGAAGAGGATGTCGAGGTAGGTCCGGGCAGCGCGTGACGGGAGGGGCAGATCAGGTTGAGAGCGATCGGACAGACAGCGCTCGAACAGCGCCTGCGTATCGGGTGCAAGACCGTAGCGCTCCCGTCCGCCCTTCGCGAAGGCCGGCATCGTGCGGAAACCGACCAGGTCGTGGCCCAGCACAGCCCGCTGCCACTTCGCCATGAGGGCGAAGGTCAGCGGCCTGCCCTGCTCAGCGTCGGCGAAGGCCACCTCAAGGGCGTTCAGGACCCGCGCGGTTCCCTTGCTGTCACGTCCGCCTCGCGTTGCCATGAAGAAATTCCGGAAGGCGTCGCGGGCCGGCGCTTCCGAGACGAGGCGTGCGCCGCGCCAGGACGGCCAGGAGATCTCCGGCCGGATGAGCAGCCAGTCGGCAAGGCTGTCCTTCGGTTGGCCGGGCCCGGAAGTCATCTGATGCCACCCACGCCTCTGGCGAACCGCGAACTCACTGCGTCGACCACCGGAACGTCAGGTGTGATCCAACTGCCGAACCGGCCGCCGACCGCGTTCTTGACGATCTCCTCGGCCTGGCCCTCGTCGATGCCGTTGTAGGCGAGAAACCATCGGAGGACTTGCATGCAATGCCCGTACCAGCCGCTCTCGGCCTGGGTGCGGTCAGCCACCACGGTGACCAGGCGCGTGCACGCCCGCTCCCAGTACCAGAGGTCCGCCGAAGACACCGGCGTGCTATCCGGTGGAGCCAGGGCCGCGAACCGCTCCGCCAGCTCCTCCAGCCAACCACGCCATTCCTGAAGAGCCTCGACGACCAGCGGGGCAGTCGCATCCGGGGTTGTCACGGAGTCGGATGAACAGCACCACACCTCGACGACGCCTCCGTCGACGTCACCCTCGCCGACAGACCAGTTCCATCCGCAGGCCCATCGGCCGTACCGGCCCGCCAGGAACTCGGTGACGGGATCCAGCGAACGCCAGCGATCCTCGCGAGCGACGTCAGCGTTGGGCAGCAAGGGCGCGACAAGGCTCGCCAACTTCTCCGCCGTATCGTCGTCCATCTCGAACGGATGCTGAGCCGGATTCACATCTGCCCACGTCAGGGTATGTGCCCACAGTTCACTCACCGTCCCACTCTGCCTTGCGTGGCCGCCCCGACTCCACTCCATATCGAGTGGCCGCCCCATCAGCGGGAAACGATCTTCGGCTAACTGGGAAGCGATCTTCAACCGCCTCTGTCCCGTCTGGTCAGGCGTACTCGTGAACACCCCCGTTGAAGCGCTCGCGCGTGCATGAAGACGGAGAGCCGGCCTTGGGGGCAGGCGATCCATCTGCCCTGCAGGGGAATCACTCAGCTGCGGGCGTCGTCGGCAGCTGCGGGTGGTGCCAGCGGTCAGGGCGTTGCGGTGGATTCCCTTCGGCCGAGAACGACGTACAGCTCCCGAGGCAAAGCCCCATTCGCATGTCACCGATTGCCTCACCGAATCGCCGCCGGGCTGTGAACCCCACTCCGCACCCCGCGGATTCCCTCCGATCAGGGCACACACCGGTGCAGCGGGGGAAACCGTGTTTCCCCTCGGTAGCGGATTCCAGCGGAGTGGCGATGATGGACACCCCACAACGGACGATGGCCAAGACGCCACCGCCCAAGCCCAACGGGGGACTTATGAATCTGGGCGCTCGTAACAGCCCGGCTGATACGCATACACCACATCGCCGGTCACTCAGCTGAGCGATCCGGTGTACGCCATGAACGCTGACGCGGCTGTACGACCAGCACTGCAACGCGATTGGGCAGAATTAGGGGCGGCCGTCCCTTTGGAGAGAGACGACCGCCTACCACGCCTGCCCGCCCGACGGCGGAACCGGGCCCTGACGCCTCCCGGTTCAGCCTCGCCGCGTAGTCGCCGCGGGCAACCCACACCGCCTGCGACGGGAGCGCCACGTCTGCCCTTCGGCTGTAGTCGTAGGCACGCCGAGTCCTGGCCCGACGTGTCCATCCATGGCTGGCAGGACGCGGTAGCGGAAACTCCACGCCGCGCCTCGTCTTCATGGGTCGCACGTTCGCACCCGCATCCGACACCTGAAGGGGGATCTGCCAATGGCACCGTCCACCATGACCCGTACCCGAGCTCTGCGTCTCGCCGGCACCGTCCTTACGTGTGCTGTGACCGCCGGAACGCTGGCCGGCTGCGGCTCCAGCAGCACGAAGAACGCCCCGTCGTCCTCTGCTCCCGCGACGGCGTCCAAGTCGCCGTCCAGCGACCCGGACCAGGCCGCCAAGGACAAGGTCTTGGCCGCCTACACCACCATGCGCGAGATCCAGATCAAGATGGCCGACGACGGAGACCTGCACACCGAGGACCTGGCGAAATACGCCAAGGGGGACGCAGCGACCGACCTGAAGAAGTCCGTCCTGCGCAACAGGTCCGCGAACATCAAGTTCACCGGCCGGCCCGGGATGAGCCCCACGGTCACCTCCGTCGACACCAAGAGCAAGACCGCCACGGTCTCCGACTGCTTCGACGCGACCAACTGGAAGCCCGTCTACAAGGACTCCGGAAAGGCCGTCGAGCTGGCGGAGCAGCGCCTGAAGTACCCGGTCACGTCCCAAGCCACGCTGGAGGGCGACACATGGCTCATCACGAGAATCAGCGCAGAGCGAACGAAGGGCTGCTGACTCGAGTTGCTCGCGCGCTGGGCGTACTCGCCGTCCTGGTCGCCCTGCTGCCCGCCGGCCTGGCCTACGCCGATGGTGGCGACGATGATTGCTCCGACGTTGACGTCTGCGTCGGCGCGGGCACGGACGGCAAGCCGGGCGGCGGTGGCGGCTCCGGTGGCGGCTCCGGTGGCGGTGGCGGCGGAGGCCAGGGCGACGGGAAGTGCAAGCTCGTCGACGACACCGAGATCGACTGCCTGCCCGGGTACAACCCCGCAGACCGCTGCTTCTACGAACTGATGGCCCCCCAGCCGCCGTCCGGCCCCGGCCACCCCGACATGAACGGTGCTGACACTTCCGGCCCCGGCGCCTTCTATCTGCGGGACTGCATCGTCAACGACGTCGGCGGAATCGTCTGGCTGACCCAGCCTCCGGCAACCGTTCTTCCCGACCCTGAGGTACTGGCGCGCCAGGCCCGGGACAAGATGACGCTGCTCGGCGCCGCCATCGGGTCCGCGCCCGGGCCGGACCAGCCGGGCCTGGTCGGCATGCCGGTATGGCTCTGGAACCACAAGAGCGACACCACCTGGGGGCCCAACAGCGCCACCGCCGCCGTACCTGGCCTGTCCGTGACAGCCACGGCCCGCGTCACCAAGATCACCTACTCCATGGGTGACGGCGGCTCGGTCACGTGCACCACCGCGGGCACGCCGTACAAGCAGTCCTACGGGAACAAGTCCTCTCCGGACTGCGGCCACCGGTACACCAAGGTCTCCGCCGGCCAGCCGGGCGGCAAGTTCACCATCACCGCGACCAGCTCCTGGGAAGTCACCTGGCAGGCGTCGAACGGTGCGAGCGGAACGCTGCCCGACGAGATCCGTACATCCACCACCACAGCGCGCGTCGGCGAGCTGCAGGTTGTCAACTAGCACGAGGAAGACCAACGATGCCGCGTACCAAGCAGCAAACGGCACCCGAGCAGGGAACGGCCAAGGTGCTGCTGCCCATCACCAACGACGCCCCGCGCCGCCGCCGACGTCCGGTGGTCGTCGGCGCTGGTCTATCTCTGGCAGCCGTTGGCGCGCTGGTGTCGGTGTGGCTAGTCAACGAAGCCGGCAACAAGGTCGCCGTCGTGGCCACCAAGCACGCCATAGCGGCAGGTGAAAGCATCAAGGCGTCTGACCTGGTCGCGGCGGAGATCTCTCACGACTCGGGCCTGAGCTCCGTGCCCGCCTCCCAAGCGTCCGACCTCATCGGCAAGCAGGCAGCCTCCGACCTCCCGGCGGGCGTCCTGGTGACCGAGGATTCGGTGAGTGCTGGATCAAGCGTGACCAAGGGCAAGTCCGTGATCGGCATCCTGGCCAAGCCTGGCCAGCTGCCTATTCAGACGCTGCGCACCGGCGACGCGGTCACCGTCGTCCACACCCCGCAGGACGCCAGTGCCTCAGCCTCGTCGAACAAGGCCGGCACGACCCCCGAGGGCCTCCCCGCCGTGGTTTCCCGGGTTGGCACCCCCGACGCCAACGGTGCCGTGGTCGTCGACGTTGCCGCGGCAGAGGTGAACAGCACCTCGCTGGCTGCGTGGGCAGCCAGCGGCAATGTCGCCATCGTGCTGAAGGCGAACAGCTGATGGCCGTCATCGCCCTGGTGTCGGGCAAGTCCAGCGGCGTCACGTGCTCGGCACTCGCTCTCACCCTGGCCTCGCCTAAGCCGTCCCTGCTGGTGGAGGCCGACCCGGGCGGTGGCACGGTCCGGGCCGGATTCCTCGGCGGGGAAGGCAGCGCGTCCGTTGGTCTGCACCGCCTGGCGGCCGCGGACCGGCAGGGCACCCTCGCCCGCGAGTTCTCCCAGCATTTCGTCAGCCTGGACCGCGACAACAGCGGGCAGCGGTTGCTGCTGCCGGGCCTCACCGACCCCACGCAGGCCGCCTCCCTCAGCCGTACCTGGGAACCGGTCTCCCGACTGCTGAGCGTGATGGACCAGACCGGCCACGACGTGATCATCGACGCGGGCCGCATCGTGACCGAGTCCGAGACCCGGCTGAGCACGACCCGCTATCCGACGCCCCTGCTGCTCCGCGCCGACACCGTGCTCCTGGTGGTGCGCACCAGCCAGGCTTCCATCGCGGCGGCGGCCCCGGCGGTGCGGGTTCTGAGGGAGGAACTGGCGCACCACGGGACGGGCTCCGACGCGCTCGGGCTGCTGCTGATCGAGGAGGGCTCCTTCAACTCCAGCCAGGTCCAGCAGCACCTGCAGGCCCCGGTCGTCGGCATGCTCGCGTGGGATCCAGACAGCGCCGACGTCCTCACGCACGGGGCCTACAAGAAGATGCCGCGGACGCTGCTGCGCTCTGCGCGGACGGCCCACCAAACGATCAACGAACTCGTCACCAAGCGCCGAGTCCAGCTGCACCCGGCCGCAGTGCCGACGTTCGCCGGGAGGGCATCATGACCGACACCAGGCCGGAGACCCCGGCCCGCGACTACACGGCTCTCTTCGCCCAGGCCCTCAACGAGAACACCACGCAGCCCGCGCCGGTTCTTCGGCCGGTGCCAGCCCACGTGTCTCCTGCCCTCCTGCCCGAGAGCGTCCTTCGGGTCTCCGACACCCCGGCTCCGGCCGCGCTCCCGGTCGGGCACGAGGTGATCGCCGAGCTGCGGTCCCAGGCCAGCATGAAGATCGGTGAGGCCGCGGGCGCGGATGCGTCTATGACCGAGCAGGACCGACGGCAGCGCGGCCAGTCGATCATCAGGCAGGTCGTCTCGGAATGGGCAACGAAGTACGCGGCCAGCGGCACGGATCTGACGCCCGATCAGGAGAGGGCGGTGCGCGAGGCCGTCTTCGACGAGCTGTTCCGTGCCGGGCGTCTCCAGCCGCTCCTGGACGACGCCAACGTCGAGAACATCATCATCTACGGCGACAAGGTGCGCGTCGACTACGCCGACCGCCCTACGCGTTCCTGGGACCCGATCGCGAAGACGGACCGGGACCTGATCAACCTGATCAACCACCTCGCGCGGATGCAGGGGCAGGGTGAGCGGGCGCTGACGCCCGCCACGCCGAACCTGAACCTTCGGCTGGCCGACGGCTCGCGTCTCGCGGCCTCGGCGTACGTCACGCCGCGGCCGAGCATCGTCATCCGCCGGCACCGCACCCGCGGCCAGGGCCTGGACGACCTGGCGCGCTGGGGCACGATCGACCCCGCCCTCGCGCACTTCCTGCGCGCCGCGGTCAGGGGCCGTAAGAACGTCATCGTGGTGGGCTCCCAGGGCGTAGGAAAAACGTCCCTTCTTCGGGCCATGGCCCGCGAGATCCCCCGCAACGAGCGTGTGGGCACCCTGGAGTCGGAGTACGAGCTCCACCTCCACGAGGACCCCGAGGGTCCGGAGGTCGTCGCCTACGAGGGACGCGAGTCGAACGGCGAGCGCGGCGCGGACGGCAAGCTCCAGGGCGGGCTGACCCTGTCCGACCTCTTCCCGCAGCTGCTGCGTATGTCGCTGCGGCGCGTGATCGTCGGCGAGGTCCGCAGCAAGGAAGTCGTTCCCATGCTGCACGCGATGAACGAGGGCGAGGGCGGGTCGATGGCCACACTCCACGCCCGCAGCCCCCAGCTGTCGATCGAGCGTCTGGCCACCCTGTGTCTGGAGGCCGGCATCGGCATGACCGAGGCCCTGGCGTACCGGCTCATCGCCCAGGCCGTGGACTTCGTCGTCTACGTACGCCTGGTCGACGAGAGTGAACTCGTCGCTCCGGACGGCAAGCCCGGGCGCAAGCACCGCTTCGTGTCGCACGTCATGGAAGTCACGGGCATCGGCGAGGGCGGCCGCCCCTCCACCCAGATGGTCTTCGCCCCGCGCGAGCAGGACGGCCGCCGCGAACCCCGGGCCGTCCCCCACGGCAACATCTCCCAGACCAACCTGGAAGACCTGGTCCGCGCCGGCCTGGACCGCAGTGTCCTGCAGAGCCAGTGGGGCAGCTGGGGCGCGCCGCTGGAGACGGTGATGCCGCTGTGACGCTCACCCTCAACTCCCTGCTCGCCGCGCTCGCCGGGCTTGCCGCCGTCGGCGGTCTCGTCGTGGCCGTGGCCGGCGGCATCGGCTGGGCGCCCTCGACGACGGTGCGCCGCCGCAGCCGCCTGGAGCGCAAGGTCCGCAGCTTCTTCGTCAAGGACGCCCGGACCCCGACCTCATGGTGGGCCCGGGGACAGACCCGGCTGGCCGGCGCCGCTCTGGCGGGCCTCGGCGTGTGGCTGTTCACCGGCTGGCTGGCCGGTGGTCTGGTCACCGTCGCCGTCGTGCTCGGCCTGCCCTGGCTGTTGAACACCTCCGGCTCCGGCAAGTCCCAGATCGACAAGCTGGAGGCGATCGAGGAGTGGGTGCGGCGCATGTCCGACATCCACACCGTCGGTGTCAGCCTGGAGGCAACCATCCAGCGCAGCCTGGAGACCGTCCCGAAGGCCATCCGCGAGGACGTACGGCTACTCGTCTCCCGCCAACAGGCCGGCTGGGCACCCCAGGACGCCTACCGGGCCTTCGCCGACGACCTGAACGACGCCATGGTCGACGAAGTCGCCGCCCTGTTGATCCTGCACGTCGAGGACCGCGGCAGCGGGCTGAGCAAGGCCCTGCGCGAGCTCGCCGAAGCCCTTCAGCACGAGGCCCTCGCGCGCCGCGAGGTCGAGGCCGACCGGCAGAAGCCTCGCACCAACGACCGCTGGGTGACGATCTTCTGCCTCGGGATCTTCGGCATCACCGCGTTCTCCGGCACCTATGTCGAGCCCTACAACACCTTCACCGGGCAGCTCATCCTCGTCTTCGTCGGCGTCGCGTTCGTCCTGGTCAAGATCTGGATGCGCCGCATGGCGATCATCGAGCCCGCGCCCAGGTTCCTGTCTCCGGCCGACCGCTCCGGCGGCCAGATCACTGAGGAGGCGCCGTGAACATCTCTCCCTACGCCGTCATCGGCGGCGCCGTCACCGGCCTCGGTCTGGTGATCGCCGCCCGCGGCATCCTCCCCGGCCGGCCCGACCTCGGCGACGTCCTCTCGCGGATGGACGCCACCCGCCTCGAGAACCTCGAACGCAACCGCGACAGCCAGCCCAACTCCCCCATGGAGAAGGCCGGTGCCTTCCTGCTGCGCACGATCGGGGAAGGCACCCTGCGACTGCCGCGCCAGCAGCTGGAACTCGTGGGCCGGTCCCCCGCCGCCCACCTGGGCCGCAAGCTCGGACTCGCCCTGTACGGGCTGCTGCTGCCCGTGCTGGTGGTGGCCCTGGCGAACCTGGCCGGCTACCCCTTCCCCGTGGCGATTCCGGCGATCGCCGGGCTCGGCCTCGCGGTCGTCTTCTGGCTCCTGCCGGATCTCCAGCTCAAGCAGCAGGCCGTGGAAGCAAAGGAGGACTTCCGGTACGCCGTCAAGGCCTACCTGCGCCTCGTCCAGCTCGAACGCGCCGCGGACGCCGCTCCCACCCAGGCCCTGAAGCGGGCCGCCGAGGTCGGCGAGGGCTGGGTCTTCGCAAAAATCCGCGACACCATCACCCGCGCCGAGCTCGAGGGCATCAGCCCGTGGGAGGGCCTCAAGCGGCTCTCGCTCGAACTCGACGTCCCCGAACTCGGCGCGCCGGCCGACATCATCGCCATCGCCGGCGAGGAGGGCGCAGCCGTCGGCGACACCCTCGGCGCGCAGGCCAAGTCGCTCTCCGGCGCCCTGGTCACCTCTGCCAAGGCCCAGGCCAACATGGCATCAGAAAAAATGGTTATGCCCGTCGCGATGCTCGTCCTGATCATGACCGTCTACATCGGCTACCCCGCGATCTCGCGGATCATGGCCAGCTAAATCCCGTAAGAGACAAGGAAATTCACGATGGGTATCGACCCGAACTTCACGTTCCTGAAGGCCTTCTTCACCGCTCGCGTCGACCGGCTGCGCAACGCCCGCGACGACCGCGGTGCCATCTCCATCGAGACCATGATGATCATCGCCGGTCTCGTCGTCGGTGCCGCCGTGGCCGTCGCCATCATCGGCGCCAAGATCAGCGAGAAGGCGGCAACAATCAAGTGACCCGCCTCCTCAGGGCCGTTGGGCGCTGGTCCCGCGCGCTCGCCGAACGCGACGCGCGGGACCGCGGGGCCATGTCCCTGGAGATGCTGATCGTCTTCCCCGTCGTGCTGATAGCCATCCTGCTGGTCGGGCACGTCGGGCTGTGGTGGCACGCCCGCAATGTGGCGATGTCCGCCGCCCAGCTGGGAGTGGAGTCGGCCCGCGTCCGCGGGGCGTCCGCAGGCACCGGTACCGCCGAGGCCCGCGACTTCCTCTCCCGTGCCGGCGGCAGCATCTCCGGGACGTCGGTAAGCGGCAGCAAGGGGGCGACGGTGACGATCCGCGTCACCGGCTACGTCGACACGATGATCCCCGGCCTGAAACTCAAGATCGACCAGCACGCCGACGCGGCAGCCGAGCGCATCACGGAGGCCCGGTGACCATCGCCCAGAGACTCAGGGACGACCGCGGCGCGCTGTCGCTGGAAGCGGTCATCCTGTTTCCCGTCATCATCATGGTGCTGCTCCTGGTCGTCGCACTCGGCCGGATCGGATCCGCCAACAACGCCGTCGACACCGCCGCCCGCAACGCTGCGCGCGCCGCGTCACTGGAGCGCAACGGCGGTTCCGCCAGCAGCGCCGGACAGCAGATGGCGCAAATGGTGCTGGGCGAGCAGGGACTGCAGTGCACAGCCACGTCCATCTCCGTCTCCACCGGCGGGTTCTCCGCACCGATCGGCACACCGGCCTCCACCACCGCCACGGTGACCTGCACCGTGCGGCTCTCCGATATCGGATTGCCCGGCCTGCCCGGCGCCAAGACGATGACCAGCAGCTTCACCTCGTCAATCGACTCCTACCGCCAGAGAGCTGACAGGACCTCCGCATGACACCCGCCCGCATCGCTCTCACCCCGCGGATCCGTCGCGCCCTGCGTGACGACCGTGGCGCGATGAGCCTGTTCGTCCTCGTCACCATCGTGGCGCTGTTCGCCGTGGCCGCACTCGTCTACGACGGCGCCGGGAAGCTGCGGGCCCTCACCCATGCCGAGGGCGTCGCGCACGAGGCCGCGCGGGCCGGCGGCCAGGCCGTCGACGCGGGCAGGGCCATCTCCGGCGGAGGAGTCACCGTCGACCGCAACGCGGCCGTGGCCGCGGCACGGACCTACCTCAGCCGCGAGGGAGTCCCCGGCTCCGTCCGGGTGAGCGAGGACGGGGCGTCCCTGGAGGTGACCGTGACCGAGACGTACCACGCCCTCTACCTCGGTGGCGCAAGCGGTTCAGTCACGGGCAAGGGCAGCGCCAACCTCGTCTACCGGGGGTAGTTATGAGAAACCGCAGTACCGCAGCCACGATTGCCCGCGCGCTCCTCGCGCTCATCGCCCTGGTCACCATCCTGGCCGGCGTCCCCGCCGTGCTGCTCGGCATCGGCGTCCTGCCCGACCACATCCCCGGCATCGACGAGATCACCACCGCGCTCACCAGCCCCGACACCGGGCAGCTGTTCCTGGGCGCTGTCACCCTCATCGGCTGGTACGGCTGGATCACCTTCGTGATCTCGGTCGTCCTGGAGACGGGCGCCGCGCTCCGCCACGTCCGGGCGCCCCGGATCCGTGTGCTGGGCGGGTCCCAGCAGTTGGCCGGCGCCCTCGTCGGCGGGATCCTCATTCTTCTGCCCGCGGGGACCGCGATGGCCACCCCGGCCACCGCGGCTCCCGCCACGCCGGCGACCGTGGCCACGGCATCCGTGACGGCCGGCACGCACACCGAGGCGAAGACCGCGGCCCAGGCCTCGGCCTCCTGGGACGGGCCGGTCCACCACGTCCAGGACGGCGACACGCTCTGGGATATCGCAGAGAAGCGCCTGGGCGCCGGCATCGAATGGCACCGGATCGTCGACGTCAACGAGGGCGTCCGCCAGGCCGACGGCTCCCTCGTCACCGCCGACACCACCGTCCTGCAGCCCGGCTGGACCCTGCGCCTGCCGGCCGACGCCGCACCAGCGTCCTCCGCCGACGGCGGCCCGCGGGCGCAGACCGCCGGCTCCAATGCCGCCAAGGACACGACCCACACCGTGCGGCCGGGCGAGACCCTCGCCGCCATCGCCGAGGACGAACTCGGCGACGCCAAGGACTACCCCCAGATTGCCGCCGCGAACAAGGACGTCCGCCAGCCCGACGGACGTATCCTCACCGACCCCGACGAGATCTACCCCGGCTGGCAACTGAAGATCCCCGCCGCCTCCGGCAGCGACCAGAGCGGCTCGGAGTCGGACACCGCCGCACCGCCGCGTGAGCAGAAGCCCGCCCCCGGGCAGGACCACGCCGGTGAGCAGCCCGGCGGCGGGCACGACCAGGCCCAGCCCCCTGGCAAGGACAACCACGACCAGGGCGCTGCCAAGCCGGACCAGAGCCAGGGCGAAAAGGAGACCGGCCAGGGCGGCGGGCAGCCGACGGCCCGGCCGGACACCCCCGCCGAGCAGCCGTCCGTGCAGACCCCGGCCCCCGACCAGCCGGACGAACCGCCGTCCCACGGCACGCCCGTGGACCAGACGCCGCAGCAGGAGACCTCCGACAGCGGCGACCAGCGCGTGCAGACGGTCGCCGCAGCCGGGAGCATCCTGGCCGCCGCCGTGCTCGCGGTCATCGCGGCCCGCCGCGCGCGCCAGCAGCGCCGACGCCGCCCCAAGCGCCGCATCCCCATGCCGTCCGGCGCGACCGCCGACTTCGAAAAGCAGCTCCGCGTGGCCTCCGACATCACCGGTACCGCGCTGGCCGACCGTGCCCTGCGCACCCTGGCCTTCAACTGCCGCGAGGCCGGCCGTCCGCTGCCCGAGGTCGAGGCAATGCGGATCACCGCGCGCGGGGTTGAGCTCCACGTGGCCGCCGTCACCCCGACGGTAACGCCATTCTCCGAGCGCGAGGACAACCCGACCGTGTGGTGGTGCCCGGCCCGCGGCACCGACCTCCTGGACGAGGACCAGGCCGCCGACGTCATCCCGCCTTACCCGGCGCTGGTCAGCCTCGGCGAGACCGAAGAAGGCGACGCCGTCCTGGTCGACCTGGAGAGCATCGGACTGCTGCGCCTGGCCGGCAGCCCGGCCGACGTGCGCGCGGTTATGCTCGCCCTCGCCGTCGAGCTGGCCTCCTCCAAAATGGCCCCCGCCACGCAGATCGTGCTCGCCGGGGCGGGAAGCGACCTGCACACGCTCTACCCCGACCAGATCGACCACCACACGGACCTGGGCGCGGCCGCCGCGGAACTCCAGGCCCATGACGCCTTCCAGCGCGACGCTCTCGCCAGCGAGGGACACGACCTTCTCCGGGCCGCCCGGCTGAGCGAGGACACCTCCGGCGACACCTGGATCCCCCGCATCCTCATCGCCACCGCCCCGCCCACCGGCCCGGCGGCCGCCGAGCTCGAGGACCTTCTCGCCTCACGGCCGCGGACATCGGTCGCGGTCGTCACCGCGGCGGCCGGGGAGCTCGACCTCCCGGGCGCCTGGACCCTGCCCGCCCAGCCCGGCGCCGCAGTCGAACTGCCAGGGCTGGACCTGGCGGTCAAGCTGCAGTACCTGGACGACGCGGCCTACGACCGGCTCGTCCAGCTCCTCGCCACCTCCAGCCGGACCGACGACGTCGCTCCGCCCGCATGGACCGGGCACACCGGGCCGGCCGACCACAACGGGCCCCGGGCCGCGGTCAACGCCGCCGGGGATGCCTCCGCGCTCGCTCCCGAAACCACCGGCGCCTCGCAGCCGGTCAGCGCCTCGGCGCCGGCGGGTGACCTGGCGACGGCGCTGCCGAGCTTCGCCTCCCTCGCCCCCGCCTTCACCGCTGACCCGGCCAGCCCGGTCGGAGAGGACACCGACCTGGGCGAGGAGGAGAGCGACAGCGCGCTGTCCCCCGCGGCCGTCGGCACCCCTGCCCCCGAAGGCTCGTACACCGACGGCGACGACTTTGCCGACGACGAGTTCGCCACGTACGCCGGCGAGCCCGTCTACGCGCAAGACCCGGAGGCCGAGGAGGCCTCGGCGCTGGGCACGGAGGTGTGGGACGGTGCGGAACCGGCCGAGGACTTCAGCGCCGTGCTCGGCGAGGTGCTGGCCGAGCAGGAAGTCGACCCGGCACAGCCGCAGGGCGAGGAGGAGGACGAGGAGCCAGCCTCCGCACTCGCGCCGGCCGCACTCGTCCAGACGCCGGCCGAGGAACACGACGGCCCGGTGCAGAATCCGGACGGCGACGAGGAAGAGGGGGAGTCCGGGCTGTCCCCGGCCGCGTTCGGCGAGAGCGAGGCTGCACCGGCAAGGGCCAAGGCACGGATCATCCCCCGGCCCAGCGCCGCGACCTCCACCGTCCTGGCGGCACTTGGCACTCCGCCGGCAGAACCCGCCGGGCCTCAGGTCCAGGTGCTCGGCCCGGTGGCGCTCGCCGGCGCGCAGGGCCGCGTGGGCAGTAACCGCCGCAACCACCTCCTGGAAATCGCCGTCTGGCTCGTGCTGCACCCAGGCCTTGGCCGCCAGGACCTCGACGACGCGATCTGGCCCGGTGTGCGTTCGACCTCTGGCACCCGCAACACGGCGATCTCCCGGCTCCGTTCGTGGCTCGGCCAGGACCCCCGCCTGCCAGTCGACGACCCGAAGGCCGTCTATCTACCCTCGATCACAGATGGCGTCTACCAGCTCAACCCTGGCGTCACCTCGGACTGGGACCGGTTCAAGGAGCTCTACCAACAGGGCATGCACCACGACGGGCAGGACGCTGACGTCACCCTCGCCCAGGCCCTGGCCCTGGTCCGCGGCCGGCCCTTCGCCGACGTCGACCCCTCCAAGTACATCTGGGCGGAGGCCGACATCCAGGAGATGATCAGCGCAATCGTCGACGTCGCCCACGAACTCGCCGAACGGCGCCGCCAGGTCCGCGACTACCGCGCGGCGGCCCAGGCCGTCACCAAGGGCATGCTCGTCGACGGCCAGTCGGAACTCCTCTACCGGGACTTTTTCACGATCTGCCACGAGATGGGCGACCGCGAGGGCCTGGAGCGCGCCGCCCACCAGCTGGCCCGGATCAACGCCGAAGAGGGAACCGAATCGGCGCCCGAGACCATCGGCCTGCTGCGCACCCTGCTCAAGGGCGAGCGAATCCAGCCAACCCTTGTAGGTTCCGCATTCTGATGGACAATGCCCCTGCGAGATGGACAACAGATGGGCAATTTCACGGCTCCGTGGACACTGGCTCCGCTCAGTAACTACGGTCCTCTGTATGGTCGTTAAGAGTCCAGCGCGATCCGGCGTGAAGAATGCGCCGGCCATGGCGTCGATCCGGTACGACGACGCGTCGGTGCGGAAGATCCCCTTCAGAGACCTGCGGTTGGCGGACTTCACTTGGTCGGTGCCATGGCGGAGCTTTCGCTCCGTCCACGGCCAGACGCACTACTCGGGACGTTACGCATCAGCGACGATGGCCGGGCCCGTTGTGCATGAGAGCCGACTGGAACTGGCCCGACTGCTCTTGGCCGACATGGATCCCGCAGTACGCGGAATCTACGCTCAGCCGTGCCATCTGACTGCCCGCGTCGGAGGGCGCGTGCGTCGGCATGTGCCGGACTTCCTGCTGGTCATGGCGTCGGGGACAGTTCGGGTGGTCAACGTCAAGCCCGCAGACCGGCTCGCCGATCCGAAGATCGTGGAGGCCCTGGCCTGGAACTCACGCACATCGCCAGCCTGGCGTCGTGCAGCCCCGGCACAGTCCGCCGGCTCCTCCGGCAAGACGGCATCCCACTCCGCCCCCGGCCACGACGCATCCCGGATCGCCCCGACATCACACGCGAATGGCTCCACCACGAGTACACCGAACGCCAACGCGACATCGCCAACCTCGCCCGCGAGCGCGGCGTCACTCACTACCACCTCACCAAGATGGCCAAAGCCTGGGATATCCCGATCCGCCCCGCTGGAGGGCAGTGCTACAACGCCATCGGACACCTGAACCTCCACCGTCCTCTGTCCGAGGACATGCTCAGGGTCGTCATGACCGCGCAAGCCGTCGGCCGACTGCGGGCCATCACCCAAGTCCCCGGCCACCCCAGCTTCGCCGCAGCCGCTCGAGCCAGTTCCGCTGGGACTGACAGCGCTCTCCGGCAGCGAGTGATCCAGATCGAAAAGGCCGTCGGCTTCCAGATCATCGACCGTTCCATCAATCCCCTCGCGCCCACCGAACGCGGACACAAATTCCTGCTCGAAGCCCGCGAGATCCTCCGAGTCGCCGATCAGGCCGCTGAATCCATTTCCCACCACAGTGCCGGTCACGAGAAGCTGAGGCCATGACCCAACACTGCTGCGAAGCGATGACGAGCCAAGTGAAGAGGCACTGTGAACAGCACGATGACCCCTTCGACTGCCCGGACGTCCTGATCCGATTCAACGTCAAGTTCCAGAAGTACGGGCTGATCATCCATGACGGCGGGACATCGAGCAGCACGATCGGCTTCTGCCCCTGGTGCGGGCAGCGCCTGCCCGCGTCTCAGCGGGACCGATGGTTCGAACAGTTGGAAGCCCGCGGGATCGACCCGTGGGAAGACGAGATCCCTGCCGAGTTCCAAGACGACCGCTGGCTCACCGCATAGCCAATTCCGAAGCCACGGAAACCCAGGCGCCCCGGGCACCGTTCACCACTGTCCGCCAGGCAAAGGAGGCAGACATGGCACTTCCCAAGAAGGGCTCCCGGCGCATATGCGTCGACGGCATCAACTACCGATGGAGGCTCCGTGGACGGCCGACCTACGACCAAGGAATGGTCTGGTCTCACCTCACCTATGCGGTCGAACACGCCGAGACGCCGGGCACGACGCTGCTGATCACCACCAACCAGCCGCATCCCAGCAACTGGATGGGGGAGACAGCCACCCCCGTCCTGCCCTCGGACGTCGCCAACAACATTCGCACTGCTCGAGCCAACGGCTGGTCACCCGAGACCCACGGTTCTCCATTCCATCTCAACCAACCGGAGGGCTTCACCTCCTCAGACTGACTCGGCCCACCACCACGTGATCGGCAAGTCCTTCTGCGAGATCCGGGCACGAGCTGAACAGACCGCAGCTGGCTGACCCCTCGGAAACTGCTGATCGGGGCACCTGTCAGGCTCTGCCTCGTGGAGATACTCGATGTCCTGACCAGCATGGCGACAACGGGCCGCCTGGGCCCCGTTTTCATCGGAGCTGACTGGAGCGATGTGACCGTCGCGTTCGGCGAACCATGGGACATCGGGACGATGAGCAGGAAGAGGAGATGGCCACGGCTCTTCGCCTACGGAGACCTTGAACTGAGTGTCTGTCGCTGCCAGAAGGTCTCTCTCATCTGTGTCCAGACCTGGCGTGACGTCGTCGAGCTCCCACCGTCGGCTGTCGGTGGGAGGGGTGTCTTCCCGGCAGGGCTCACATACGCGCACGTGGCTTCAGCCCTCGACAGCGCTGGCTGTTCCTGGCAGCCCTACGCTCCGTTGACCTTCGGCGATCAGTGTTCACTCGTGACGAGCCCATCGGGAGCGAACTTCACGTTCGAAATCCCGCAGGGCGAAGAACCCGTGCTGAATGTCATGGGCCTGCCGGGCAACGGACACGACTGCTGAGCACCGACCGCAAGTCAAGATCGGTAACGTGAAATGCCGTCAAAAGTCGTGAACATTCAGAGCTTGTGTGATCGCTAACTGCTGCTTGAACTCGTCGACAAACGCTTCCCGCCCTCACCCTCCGTGAGTACTCACCGCACCATACAGCCGCTCATTGCTCAACGCGGACCCCCACAGCCAGTGCGCACCGAGCCCGGATTCACGTCTTTTCGCAGCAAACACTGCTCACAGATTCGCGGACCCTACAACCCTGGGATCCGCCGCCTCATGACAAGTCCCGCCAGATTCACCGTGCTTCGGTGTCACACAGCACCGCTCCACCACACCTGTAGAGAGCGAGGGGCCTCTTCGGCCGACCGTCCGACGAAGGAGACCACGCACATGAGCCGCCGCCGGCAGCACGCCGCGGACCCGCACTCCGGGCCCCCCGACCCGGCAGGCCACGCCCAGGGAGGAGGCCGGTGATGAACGTGTCCCAGTGGGCGCTGCCCGCCGGCCTCGCCGTGGCGGGCATCGGTGCCGTCGTCACCGTCGGTATGCTGCTCGGCCACCGGCGCCGGGCCGGGGAGCAGAGCGCCACCGCCGAGGAACGCGCCCAGCTCGCGCTCCAGCGCCGCCACGCCTGGCAGCGCCGTATGGCCGTGATCGCGCTCGCCATCGGCTGCCTGATGATGTTCGTCCTCGCGGGCATCGCCGCCTGGCTGAGCTTCGGGGCGCAGCGCGAGTACGCCCACGCCCACAACGGCGGCGACTGGGACGCGGCCACTGGATTCGCGCTGCTGCTCGACGCCGGCGCGCTGAGCCTCAGCCTCATCCGGTTCTTCGAGGCCCTCACCCTGCGCTCCTCCGCCATCACGCGGATTCTGCTGCTCGCCTTCGTCAGCGCCTCCGCCGCGATGAACCTGCTCCACGCCCCGGGGCAGGGTGCCGGCAGTGCCTTCCTGGCCGTGGTGCCGCCGCTGGTCTACGCGATCCTGCTCGAGATGCTGCTCTTCAAGATTGAGCAGGTGATCATGGGTCGGCAGAAGCGCCGCAAGGCCGACCAGGAGCGGGGCTACAGCCTGTTGCTGTGGCTGCCCTGGCCGATCGGCGCACCGGTGAAAATGTGGAAGGCGTGGCGATCCGAGCTCCTCGCGACGGTCGACAACGTCCGGGTCATCGGCTCCCAGCGCCCGCTCCCACAGGCGGCCGAACCCGCCCCGGCACCGCCCGTCACGCCAGCCCCGGCCCGGGTGACGCTGGAGAGAGCCGATCCCGCCCAACCCCCGGCCGGCGCGCCGGCCCCCGTGGGCCGGGCGGTGGGCAGGTCGGCGGCGAACGCCCTGCTCTCCGTCGCCCGGCCGCCGGTCCAGGTGAGCGGCAAGACCGCCGTGCCCGAGGCGCCCGAGGCCGTCTCCGCTCCAGCAACCCCGCCATCGGCGCCGGAGCCCGCCGCGGCAGGCGGGCCCGACGAACCGGCCGGGAAGGAAGACAAGCGCGAGGCGCCGATCCCGCCCGCGACCACCGCACCGAAGCCGCAGCCGGAGGCAACGGCGGACGGCAGTGAGGAGGCACCGCTGGACCCTGAAGACACGTCGGATGACGGGGAGAGCGGCACGGCGCATCGGGACGAGCCCGAGGCGTCGGCCGACGACGAGTCCGGGAGCGAGAAGCCCGACACTCAGCACGATCGCTCCGAGTCCGGGACAGGTGACGACGAGGCGCGCGGGGAGCAGCGCCCTGTACAGATCGACCTGTCCACCCTTCCAAAGGACGAGGGGCCGCGTCAGCGCGCCGAACGCATCTACGTCGCCCACCAGGTCGCGGGGCTGCCCCTGGACAAGGCCGACCTGGGCAAGTGGGCGGGCTACATGAACTCGCGCTCGGGCGGTAACGAGTACCGGCGGCTGGAGAAGGAGTACGGGCCGATCCTGGAGAGGGAAGGCGCCGCCGAGGTCGACCTGGACTGGTTCAGCCTCGACCAGCAGGCCGATTCCGGCAGGGCCTCGGTAGCGGCCTGACCTGCCATGGTGACCTCTCGCAGGAAGGTTGAGCGGTTTCAGCTCGGTCGTCTCCTTGAGTTCGTTCAGTCTCTGCTTCCGGCGTCGCCGGTATCCCCATGATCGACACGCATTCGAGCACCAGGGGCATGGGAGCCCGTGCCGATCAGGGGGTGCGGGGTTTCCGCATCGTCTGCCGCCTGCTCGCTGTCGGATGACCACGCGGCAGTCTCGCGAGCACCATCGCTGTCTGCGTCACATCGCATCTCAGAACGCGATCGAGTGCCGCCCGGCCTGCGGGTCCCCAGTTCGGCTTGCCGCCGGGAAGGCCCCGATCTCCGTTCTGTCCCATGAGCATCAGGAAGAGGCTCTTCATAGCGGCCAGCCCGCGGGCGCGCCGGATCGCCGACTCGTCTGCATGCGCGTACGTGTCGAAGAACCGTGAGGCCGTGCCCGCGGGGAGCAGCACCCATGCGGCGGCGAGGTCCCAGGCCGGGTCGCCGGCGAACATGGCACCGAAGTCGACGATGCCCGAGAGCGTTCCGTCCGAGACGACAACGTTCGCGGGATGAAGGTCACCGTGCACCCATACCGGCGGGCCCTCCCACTCGGGGGCCGCAACGGCATCGTCCCAGACGGCCCGGACCTCGTCGGCAATGCCGCCGGGGACAACGGCTTCAAAGAAGTAGTCGAAGCCGTCCGTGCACTTCTTGGGGTGAGCGCCGAAGTCCGAGCTGATCGGCGCCTCGGCGGGCGCCTCCACGTGGAGGGCCCGGAGGAAGCCCGCGAGCGTGTCGGCCGCGTGGTCGCCGCGGCTGATCGAGCCGTGGTCCAGCGGCTCGCCGGAAACCCACGTCATCACGGTCCAGTGCTTGGGGAAGCGCTCGGACGGTTCACCGAACCGCACCGGAGTCGGCACCGGGAGCGGCAGGAGCGGGGCCAGCACAGGTAGCCACCGCCGCTCCTTGAGCTGGAGCTCCGGGGTGGGGTCCATGCGCTGCATGCGCACGGCCAACTCGTCCCCGAGACGCCATATTTGGTTGCCCCAGCCGCCCGCCACCTCGCGGATGGCCAGCCCTGCAAGGTCTGGATGTTGCTCCTCCAGCAGGTCGCGGACCAGGTCTGCGGTGATCTCGATCTCGGAGCCGGTCATGCGAAGCCACAGTACTGGGGCAGGCGGAGCGGCTCTCGCTCTCGTCGAAGAAGCCCAGATCGAAGTCGCCGGGAACGGGATTCCCCCACGGCTGTCCGGTGACACGAGATCTTCCTCAACGGATCGCCGCTGACCTGCGTGTCGGCGTACGGAATCTTCAGTGGCGAACGCAGCCTGGCTGAGACCATCGAGTGAAGCTTCTCCGGCTCGGATCCTGTCAGCGGATCTTGCTCACGGTGATCGCCATAAAGGCACGTCTCCGCCTCGATCCGTCGGACCCGAGCAAGGTGTAGTGGCAAAACCGTCCCCATGAGCAAGATTCAGTGACAAAGAGGAAGATCGACTGTCACAGGACAACGGCCTCCCCAGACAGCCACTCAACCTGCGAGAGATCACATGGTGACCTCTCGCAGCAAAGGTTGAGCGATTCTCAGCGAACATTGAGTGCCTAGCGCCGCAGGTCAGAAGCCTGCGACGCCCCCGGTGCACACGTACTCGCGGCGAGTCAGTAGATGGCCGGGGTCTCGGCTGCTGCCTCTCCCGCCGCTCGGCCAACGCTCTGACCAGCGCGCTTAACCATCGATGAGAAAGAACGTCGGTCACCAGACTTCGCTGGGAATCGCTCAGCCTTCGTTGCGAGAGGTCACATGGGTCCCGCCCGGGTCGGCCCTGGCTTGGGATGCTCCTGTCTGTGTCGGCCCGGGCGGGTAGCCTCAGGGCGACGCCACACGGGGGCGTAACTACTGCCGTCGCGGTCCAGTACACGGCCGAGACCGAGGGCCTGGCCTCGACGGGGTTGAACGGCGTCGCCGCACCCGGACGCCGCTGGCCTGTGGTGCTTCCGCAACGGCGACAAACGGGGCTCGCCGCCCGGGCCGTAGGGTCGGAGTCGACCGGCCCGGGAAGTGAGGCCGGGACGTGTTCAAGGAGCCCCGTTCATGTCCGTCCTCGGCGTTGCCCTGTCCGCTGCCGTCGGAGCCCTCGCCGGCGCTGCGGCGCGCCCGCTGGTCTTCTCCCGGTCGGTCCAGGCGCCCGCGGCCTCCCGCAGCAGCTGCCCGCACTGCGGCAGCGTCCTTCTCGGCCGCCGCCTGCTGCCGCTGCAGCCCGTCTCCGGGCGCTGCCCCGCGTGCAAGGAGCACATCGGGCCCCCCGCCGTCTCAGCAGAGGTCACGACCGCCGCCGCGTTCGCCGCGATCGCGGCAGGCGGAGCGAGCGGTTGGTTCGCCGCCGCCCAGTACTGGCTCGCCGCATGCGGCATCGCCATGGCCCTGATCGACCTCGCGGTCCAGCGACTCCCCGACGTCCTCACCCTCCCTGCCTGCACCGGAACGATCCTGCTGCTCGCCGCGGCCACCGTGGTCGGCGAGCCCGGCAGCCTGGGCCGCGCCGCCGCCGGCGGGGCCGTCCTGACCGCCGTCTTCCTTCTCTTGGCCATGATCGCCGGGCTGGGACTCGGAGACGTCAAACTCGCCCCCGCCATCGGCGCGTTGCTGGGCTGGAGCAGCTGGACGCACCTGTGGTGGGGCACCGCCGCCGGCTTCCTCGTCGGAGCGGTGTGCGCAGCGGCGCTGCTCACCACTGGACATGACCGCCGCAGCCAGATCGCTTTCGGGCCCTTCATTACAATCGGGGCGCTCGCCGTGTCGCTCACGACTACCTGACCTGACCTCCACCGCCGGAAAGCCCTCGTGCAACAAGGGCCGCAGCGACAAGCCGAACGCCTGGGGCTACGTCAAGGTGACGTCCGGCGCCCACAAGGGCAAGACCGGCTGGGTCGAACCGGCGTCTGGCATAGAAAAACCCCGCCTGCCCAGGAGGCAGACGGGGAGGGACACCGGGCGACGGGCGGCTACCCGCCGTCGGTGGAACGGACCGGGAGGTGATGCACCTGGGCCAGAGGCTGCTCGTGGCCCATGCCTTCCGATGCCTCGGCCTGGGCCATCTCAAGAACCTGCGGACCGGCCTTGTAGAACGGGACGGTTCCGACTCGGTACGAAACCTCAAGCCAACCCGTGCTGGTCAACTTCTTCAGGCTCCGCGAGACCGTGCCCGGCGAGATCTTGAGGAACGCCGCCACGTCCTGCGCCGTCTCCCTGATCGTTTCTCCCAGGGGAACAGCAGTCACATACGACATCAGCACCCGGTAGTCGGCACCGGGAAGAGACGCCGTCGCGGCGAGGATGCTGCGTGCCAGATCTCCAGTCACCGGAAGCTCGACGCGCTCCTGAGCGGGGAATGTCACGAGGCTTTCCTCCTTGTCCTCCTAGGCGACGAGGCAGCCGGCGCCGGAACTACCGGATGCCGTGCTTCCTTGGTCGCCGCCACCTGAGCAACAGCACCGCCGTCAAAGGCTGCCCGCGGGTTCAGCGAGTAGAATTTCACACGGCCGATCTTCTCCTTCTCCAAGAGAAGACCTCCCGCGTGAAGCTGGGTGATGCACCGCTGAACCGTGTTGGGCTGCACTCCCAGAGTGTGGCTGATCTCCTTGAAGGTCATTCGCAGAGGCTCACCGAACTCTGGTGCATGTGCGATGTAGAAGCCGAGGATATCGCGGGCGTTCTGGTCGTACCCACTGTCCTTGTGCCAGACCTTCGCCAGGAGTGACTTACCAACGTTGACGTGGCGGCCCGGGTGCGGCCGCCAGTCGTAGCGCGGGGGAATCGGCTTCCGCGGCTCGCGCAGTCCACTGAGCGCGTCATCACCCATCAAAGCCAGCTGCACGACTTCGCCGGTCTCCACGTTCACTGCCTCTGCACTCACAGGTCCAGTGCTCCGGCGCTGCTGCTTCATGCTCCTCCTCTCCCCAACCCGGCCCGCTTGCCTATAAGCAATCGGAATGGGCCCCACCATACCTTCCAGTTGCGTATAGGAAACCCAACTGGGCATACCGCGTGTCGCCGCATCTGTCCGCATCGGCGTATCGCCCCCGACCACCGACCTCCGCTGTGGCGGCGGATCGAGCTCAGGTCGTCACCATCATGCCGGGAATCCGGTTGCACACCAGCAAACGGAAACCGAGTTTCCCCTCCTTCGCCGCCACGGAGGTCGTGGCGGGCCAGCGGAAGGAACCCTGGAGGTCACAGGGGCGCCTTCGGCGCGTTGCAACAGCCAGTGTCAGCACCCGTAAAGGAGTGGGGCAAAGGAGCTTCCGGGCGGCTTCGCCGCGCAACAAGGAACACATGTCGGCGTACAAGTGAACGTGCACCACTGGCCACCGCGCTCCTCGACCGACTCCTGCACCACTGCGAGGTCGTCTCGATCAACGGCAACAGCTACCGGCTCAAGAACCGCCTCCAGGCCATCGAGCGGGACACGCACCCCGCACCGGCCCCCGACCCCGGCCGACGTGGCATGACAGTGGTGCACACAACTTCATGCGCAGTGGTGCACTCAAACCGAGTACGCGGACAACACAACGGCCCCCCTTCCCTCCAGCGCCTTTTCGCGTTCACCTGTCCGCGGCCGGAGGTCGCCAACGGGGGAAGGTGCCGTTTCCTGCAGTGGCCTCAGCCCATGACAGCCACCACGAAGAACCGACGCTCTACATCGAACCGTGACAATCACACCAGCCACCACGGAGATTGACCGATAGCCCAGGGGCAACTGCCCAGGGAGGGGCGCAGGCCCCGAATGGTGCGTGGACGACCGTAAGGGAGTCCGCGCAGGGCAGGCGGCAGTGGCTGGTCCAGCGCAGCCAAAAGGCGCTGGCGGGGGGTCCGGGGGCAAGGAGCCCCCGGAAGGAGTGCAGGGGCCGAGCCCCTGCTGGGGGTGCGGGGGCTAGCCCCCGTTGCAGTGGCTGGTCCAGCGCAGCCTGGGCGCTGGCGGGGGACCGGGGGCTGGCCCCCGGGTACCGGGCCGAAGGTCCGGTGCTGTGACAACGACTCGCGCGTCGTCTGCGGCGGTCTAGTACTGCGTTAAGAGGCAGAATACGTTTCTGCAGGTCAAAGGCCATATGGAGTGTACAGATGCAGTATTGCAGTGTGCATTTCCCCCACTCCGGTTACCTATAGGCAACTGGAGTGCTCGGGGTTGATCAGCGCCGAATCGCCCTGGTCCCGGACGCGGATCGCGGCAGCGGTAAGACCTTGGTGGCCGTGCACACGCCCGAAGAGGTCAGCGGCGACCGGGTCCTGGTCCTGGTCCCCTCGCTAGACCTGCTGGAGCAGACCGCCCGGGCCTGGCGCGACGGCGGCCCCGAGGCTGCTATGTCGTGTCAAGCCGCTTGAGTGAGTTCTTTGATGCTTCCTATCCTGGTTCGGTCGGTCCGTCCGAGGATCTTGAAGATCTGGCGACAGATGGCGCGCTTGAGGCATCGTTGCGCGTCGCGGGAGGTCTTCCCTTCGGTGATTCTGCGGGCGACGTACGCCTTCGTGGTGAGGTCAAGCCGCAGGCAGATCAGGGTGATGGTGTGCATGGCCCGGTTGAGCTGCCGGTCTCCGCTGCGGTTGAGCGGTGCCGGTTGGTGAGCCCAGAGGAAGCGGGGATCGGCGAGACGCCGACGAAGGACGCGAAGGCTGCTTCCGACCGGAACCGGCCCTGGTGAGACCAGTTGACCAGGATCTGAGCGGCAGTGATCGGACCGATGCCGAGCAGGTCGAGGAGCTCGGGCGTCAGCTCTCTGACCAGGGCGAGGACTTCGTTCTAGAGGTCTTTGGCCTCGGCTTGCAGGGCGGTGACCGCGGCGACGAACAAGGTCGAGTCGGGCGCCGTATGATCGGTACGGGTCTGCTCACGCTCCCCGTAGCCCGCCAGATCAGCGACGGCGAGCCCAAGCTGGCGAGCCAGGCGGCCGACCGCCGCAGGCGGAGCGGCGGACACATCATCGGAGACGAAGCCCAGCCAAGGCAGGGCAGACAACTGCACAGCGCCGAGCACGTTCTGGGCCCGACGGAACTACCGCGGAAACGCCTCGTCCGCCGGGGTGGGGGTGAAGTACCGGATCAGCTCGTCCTTGCCGATTGTCGCGAACGACCTCTCGTTCGAAGGCGGCGTCAGGCCAGCTCGCGCAGCGCCTCGCCAAGCGCCGCCACCCCGTCGGCGATGGCCCCCGGCGGTGTGGCCGCGTAGCCGAGGACGAGGCCGGGGTGGCCGGGCATCTGCCGGTGCCACGACAGCGGCTGGCACGTCACGCCCCGGGCGAGCGCGGCGGCGGCAAGCTCGGTGTCGGGTACCTCCGACGCATACGTGACGGTTAGGTGTAGCCCGGCCGCCGCACCGTGCACGACCGCGCCCGGCAGGTGCTCGGCGATGGCATTGATCATCGCGTCGCGGCGCCGCCGGTGACGGCCGCGCAGCAGATGCAGATGCCGCTCCAGGTCGCCGGACTCCATCAGCCGGGCAAGCACTAGCTGCGGCAGCACAGCATTGCCCAGGTCGTTGAAGCGTTTCGCGTCGGTCAGCGCGTCGCGGTAGCGGGGCGGCGGTACCACCCAGCCGATCCGCAGCGCGGGTGCGAGCAATTTGGACACGCTGCCCATGTAGCACACCTGGTCGGTTAGCAACGCGCGCAGGGCGGCCACCGGCGGCCGGTCGTAGCGGTGCTCTGCGTCGTAGTCGTCCTCCATGATCAGCCCGCCGTCCTTCGCCCAGAGCAGCAGCTCGCGGCGGCGAGCGCCGCTCGTCACCACGCCGGTGGGGAATTGGTGGGCGGGCGTGAGCAGCACTGCGCGGGCGCGGGTGGCGCGCAGTGCGTCGACGCGCATGCCACCGTCGTCGACCGGCACCGGTGGGGTGGCCAGGGCTCCGTTCTGCAGGTGCTGGCGGGTGCCGAGCGAGCCGGGGTCCTCAACCGCAACACTGTCGATGCCGTCCGCCCGCAGCACGGGGTGCAGCAGCGAGAGCGCCTGCGCGGTGCCGGCGACAATCAGCACCTCGTCCGGCTCCACCCGGATGCCGCGGCTGGTCGCCAGCCAGGTTGCGACGGCGCGGCGCAGTTGTGGGGCTCCGCGGGGGTCGCCGTAGCCGAGGTTATCGGCGGACAGCTCGGCGAGCACGGCCCGGTCGGCGCGCAGCCAGGCCGCGCGGGGGAACACGGTGAGGTCGGGCTGGCCGGGGGGGAAGTCGATGCGCGCGCGGGTAGCGCGCAGCGCGTCGAAGACGTCGGCATTGGGTTCGCCGGCGAACAGCGTGCCTGGCACCGCCCGGTCGGCGGCGACTGGCGCCGGGCCCGGCCTGGTCCCGCAGGGCACCGACGGCTGCAAGAGAGGTGCCGCGACCACCACCGTCCCACCGCGCCGACGCCCCTTGACGTGGCCGTCCTCGGCCAGCCGCCGGTACGCCTCGGTGACCACCCCGCGCGAGACGCGTAGTTCGGCGGCCAGCACCCGGGTGGGCGGCAGCCTGCTGCCCATCGCCAACTGGCCGTCAGCTATCGCCTGCCGCAGCCGCCGGGCCAGCCAATCCGCCTTGCCGCCGACGGGTGCGTCACCGGCGTCGAGCTGCAGGAAATCGGAGCCGTAGGCCGGGGGTCCGCAGTCCGCCGACGTGGCTGCCGCCATGGGTACGACGGCCGTTCCGTCCGCTACCCGTCTCCCCTCGTTCACCGGGCCGATGGTGTCATACGCCCACCGCAGCCTCTGCGGGCTCCGGCTCAGGCGTGTATTCAGCGACGCGCGGGGCGGCTCCAACGCCTGTGGCCCACAGCGCACCGGCGGCGAGTCCGGGGTGGTCGGACCAGATTGCGTCCGCGTGCCGGACGCGCATCTCACGCCACCGCCAGCCACGCGCTCAGGCCCACGAAACTAGCGGCGAACCCCCGGCGGATGCCGGTCATCACCCTCGGCCTGGCCAGCACGCGGTGTCGTACGGCGGCTGCGCACATCCCGTACGCGGCGAAGACGACGAACGTCAGCGCCATGAAGACGGCGCTGAGCCGGAGCATCGCGCCAAGGGAGCCAGACTCGTCGGCGGGCACGAACTGCGGCAGGAACGCAACGAAGAAGATCGTCAGCTTCGGGTTGAGCAAATTAATCAGTACCCCGGAAGCGATCACACGGGCCGCCGGCCGCGGCTCGGCCTCTCCCTCGACGGACAGCGCCTCCTTGTCGCGAAGTGTGGCCCACGCCATGTACAGGAGGTAGCCGACACCGAGGTATTTCACCACCTCGTAGGCGAGGACGCTGGTGTGCAGCAGCGCGGCGAGGCCGGTGATCGTCGCCACCAGATGCGGCACGATGCCAAGGGTGCAGCCGAGTGCAGCGACCACGCTCGCCCGGCGGCCGTGGGACAGCCCGGCAGCCAGGGTGTACACCACTCCGGTGCCGGGGGTGACCACCACGGCCAAGGTGGTCAGCAGGAACGCGATACTCAAGGAGACCTCCAATTCAAGGACTCCCACCCTGCCTCGGCCATGGTCCGGCAGACAGAGCCAAAGTGCGCCGAGTTAACTGGTCCATAAGGCCGAGTCGACAAGCGAAGGGCGCAGTGGATCCAGCTGATCGGGGACATCAAGTCCTTCCGGCTGGACACCTTTGACATCGCTGGGGTCTGTCAAACGAGCGGTGTAACTCGGGTTGTTGAGGGTTACTGACGGGCTGCGGAGAGTCGGCCGTCAAAGGTGATGTCGAAGGCGTTCAAGGCTGTCTTCCAGCGCATGGTCCAGCGGGCCTGGCCCTTGCCGGTCGGGTCCAACGACATGATCGCCACCCGGCGGCCGTACCCGGCAGCCCGGTCTCCTCGCACAACTGCGCCAGCTTGTCCGCGCACTCCTCCCAAGCGGGCAGCTGCTCAAGCCAGTTGGCGAAGGTGCCCGAGCCGGTGATGGCCACATCGCCGGTCCTCAGGTGCTCGGCCAGAGAGGTGAAGACCAGCGCCTCGAAGCGCCGCCGGTCCAGCATCGCGGGCCGGCGCCGGTCGCGGACGGCCCGCTGCCAGTTCTGCGAGGCGAAACCGAGGTCCAGCGGCTGCCCCTCGTACAGCTCCGAGACGTACTCCCGGGTCGCGTTCTGGTGGGCCCGCGCGTGCGCGAGCGCGTCCAGCACCCGCCGGTCCTCGCTGACCGCCAGGTGTCGTCGGGCTTCTGGAGCTGCGTCTCCTTGGCGAATCCGCCCTTGCCGTCGCCGGTGTAGAGGGTGACCTCGCCGTCCACCCAGACCACGACGAGGTCGGAGGAGTCGCTGCCGCTGAAGTCACCTCCGGCGATGACCTTGGCGTCCTTCCAGGTGTCGGACTTCGTGATCCTCTTCTCGCCGGAGAAGCCGCCCTTGCCGTCACCGATGTAGAGGGTGACCTCGCCGTCCGTCCAGACCACGATCATGTCGGTCTTGCCGTCGCCGTTGTAGTCACCGGAGGCCATCTTCTTGGCGTTGGTCCACAGGCCGCCGCCGGTGGGGTACATGCTGTAGCCACGCGGGTATTTCTGCGGTTCGGTGTTGTTCTTCGCGGCGGCGTAGATCTCCAGGGCACGCTTGTCGTAGGTCACGGCGAAGGAGATGCGGTCGCTGTCGTTGCCTCCCCTCCTGCCTCACGGGGAATAGGCACATCATCCGCAAACACACGATCAACTACTGACCGGCACCAGGGGAAAGGTCGCGCGGACTCGGAACTGATTGTCCGGCGTGATGGCGGATTCCACCGTGCCGTGCAGGTGCTGCGCGCGTTCCCGCATACCGAGCAGCCCGAGGCCACTGCCGCCCACTGTACGGCCGCGTTGCCGTTCCGCCACGGTGGGCAAAGGATTCTGCACGGTCAGCAGCAGGACGTCGGCCTCCTGCTCCACCGTGACATGCACCGCGGCCTGCGGTGCATGCCTCGCGGCGTTCGCCAGTGCTTCCTGCACGATGCGGTAGACCGCGTACCTGAGCGGCCCTGGGCACATGGCCAGGCTGTCGCCGGTCGTCCAGGACACAGCCATGCCGGCAGCCCGGGCGCTGTCCAGCAGCGTGGTCAGGTCGGGGTCGAAGGGCTCCTCTCCAGCGCGGCTGAGGGCAAGTTCCTCCCCCGTGTCGTTGGGGCGCAGCACCTGGAGCAGGTCGCGCAGTTCCACCATTGTCTTGCGGCCGAGTTCCGCTATCAGATGCGCGCCCTCCCCGGCTTCGGATGTACGGCCCGTCGTCATTTCGAGCGCCCCTGCTCGCAGGACGATGAGTCCCACGTAGTGCGTCACGACGTCGTGCATCTCACGGGCGATGCGTGTTCGTTCAGTCAACACGGCGTTCTGGGCCACCAGTTCCTGCTCGCGCCGCAGCTGGAAGTTGAGAGACCGGAGATTGTCGACTCGTTGCCGGTGTTCCTGAACCGCGATGGCAACCAGGGCAGGAGCGAAGACGAAAGGCGCCATTTGCCGCAGGCCGATGGCTTCAAATCCCCAGATCAGGGAGAGGAGCACGCTCATGTCCGCTGGGAGAGTCGGCTGGAAATCCATGACGGATCCCACCAGGTAGACAGCAGCGCCGATGCCTGCCCACACGTACCGTCGCTGAGAAATCAGTGTGTAGAAGGCGATGGGGACCGACGCAGTGGCGTAGACGACAAAGTGTGCGGTGATTGCGGTGGCGACGAGAAGCAGCGGCCAACGCCTGCGCGTCAACACCGTCAGCGCCGCTGCGAGATCTGCGGCCGTCCAGCCGATGTATTTCCAGCCAGGCCAGAGCGGGGTCCCGGCGGGGGCGGTCAGAGGACTGGTGGCGTATGCGTTCACCAGCACATAGGCCACGGCTGCCGACGACAACACGAGGTCCGCCCGGCTCACTCTGTGGGGAGCGCTGGACTTCCTGTGCCCGCTTGCTGACTTTGCGTCACCCACGGGTATTCCGATGGTCATGGGGGCCTCCTTGCTTTCAGGCCCGGCACAACGGCGTGCAGGAACGTTCCTTGCATCACGGCCACAGTGGCAGTGCCCCGAGCGAGCAGAAGCGTACCGGCAAGACGACGCCCGAACGGGTCATGGCGTCCGGACCATGAGACCGGCCACCAGGCCGCGCACGCAGTCCGCGACATCTGCCGAAATGCGCCCGTGGAGGGCGCTCAGGGCCTCATCCTGCAGACGCCTGATGCTCGTCTCAACCATGTCACGCGCTCCTGTGGCCATGAGAAGACGGCGCGTTCGTCCTCGTCCGCCGCGGTGAGGGGGCCGGACAGCAGGCGCTTCAGCCGCCGGGCCTCGGCCGAGGCACCTTCCGCGCGGCCTGGAGCCCGGCTACCGCCTCTACACCGCCCGCCCGGTGGGTTCTGTCCGACCTCGAACCCACCCTGCGCCCACCCACCGCCGTCCCCGACCCGGACCGGCAACCCCCGGCCGCTTCAGGCGCGCCCGCCTCGCACCGGCCCCCGGACCAAAGGCCGGGGGAGTGGGAGATACCCCGCGTCCCGCTGAGCTACGACCGGGCCGTCCTCGCCGGCGCGGTGGTGCGGGAGACGCTGCGCACCACCACCGCCGTGCGGGGCCGGGAGTACGACGTCGTCGCGCACCGGCAAGCGGCGATGCCCGAACTGCTGCTCACGCGCCAGGACGCCGACCCCGAGCACGACGACCAGGAGCCGGAGGCCGGCCCCGGTCGGTGATCGGCCCGACGGCGCTGCGGGTCCTGAAGGAGTCGCGTATGGACGTGGAAGCCCTGGAGTTCACCGACGAGCAGCTGCGCCACCTCCAGGACGTCTTCACGAAGGCGGCCGACGAGGCCCGCACGACGATGAACCGGTACGCCGACCGGGAGGACACCACCGCGCCGCATCCGGTGCGCGAGGACGACCAGCGCGCGCACCGCCCCCAGCCGCCGGACCCGAATCATGGGCCAGAAGCCGGCCGCTGAGCGCATCCCGTGCGGCGCGGCAGCGGTACGGCGCCCCGCCGCACGGCCCGATCCCGGCCAGGCGGCGCGGCAAGCTGACAGCCATACCCGGAACCCCGGGCCCGACGATTCTACGAATGACCGCCTCAGACCAATGCCGGTGATTTAGTGCATCGGTGCAGGTGGAGCGCATACTGATGGCGGTTTTGGGTGAGCAGGTCCTGGGTTGCATGGGGAGATCCACCACGATCTGATGATGCGCCAGATGATCTCGGGACATGGCAACGGGGCTCCCGGTAGGACAGAAGATCGACCAAGATCCGACTGTCTGCAAGGGAGCCCCGTTGGGCGCTCAGTCTGTCATCGCATCTGCCTCAATCGTCATGTCGACGCCCCGGCCGGTGTCCGCTGGAAGTCCCCGAAGGCGGTTGGAACCACAGTTCGGCGACCGGATCCGGCTCGGCGTACTCACTGAGGAGATCACCCCCGAAGTGGTCGACGAGGTACTGGAGTTGACTGGAAGGGCTGAGCGCCGCCGAAGGCTTCTGCCGGCCCGCGCGGTGGTCTACTTCGTCCTGGCCCTGTGCCTGTTCAGCAGCTCCGACAGCACTGGGCCGCCGGGGTACCGGGTGGTCCTGCGGACCCTGACCGAGAGACTGCGGCACCTGCCGGGCGGCCTCGTCCAGCGCCTGCCCACCAGTTCGGCCCTCACCAGAGCCCGCCAGCGCTTGGGAGACAAGCCGTTCCAGGCGCTCTTCGAACGCCGGTGCGGCGCCCAGGCGACACCCACGACCCCGGGAGCGTTCGCCTTCGGCCTGCGGCTCGTTGCCTGGGACGGCACCGCGCTGGACGTGCCGGACACCACCGAGAACGCTGCCGCGTTCGGATTCACCGGCCGTGACGGCACCAACAAGAGCGGAAACCCGCAGGTCAGACTGATGGCTCTGATCGAGTGCGGCACCCACGCCATCATCGACGCGGCCTTCGACTCGATCGCCAGATTCAGCGAGCACAAGCTCGCCCGCTGCCTGCTCGCCTCCCTGCGGCCCGGCATGCTGCTGCTGGCCGACCGCAATTTCGCCGGCCATGAACTGTGGGGCCTGGTCGAGGCGACCGGCTGCCACCTCGCCTGGCGGATCAAGAAGAACCTCGTCCTGCCGCCACTGTGGGTTCTGCCCGACGGCTCGTACGTGTCCGTCATGCCCACCCCCGCCGAGGGCCAGCGCCTGGGCAACGCCCGCTTCCACGGACGCACCCCGACAGGGCTGCCCCAAGGACACCTCGTCCGCATCATCGACTACACCGTCACCGTCCGACCCCAGGACGGGCCGCCCCACGTGGAGAAGTTCCGCCTGGCGACCAGCCTGCTCGACCACCGGCAGGCGCCCGCACGGCAGTTGGCCCAGCTCTACCACCAGCGCTGGGAGATCGAGAACGGCTTCGCCGAACTCAAAAACCGGCTGCGAGGCGCCGGCTTCATCCTGCGCTCCAAGACTCCCGAGCTCATCTGTCAGGAGATCTACGCGCTTCTCACCGTCTACCAGGCACTATGCGCGCTCAAAGTCCACGCAGCCGAACAGGGCGAGGTCGATCCCGACCGGATCTCCTTCACCACGACGGTGCAACTCGCCCGGCTCACGACCGCCGGACAGACCGCAGCGAACCCGCAGGTCCTGTGCGCCGCCCGACGCGAAGTAGTCCAGGAACTCCTCAACGACCTCCTGCCCTCACGCCGCGACCGCCGCTGCCAACGACTGAAGAAACCACCGAGGAACACCTTCGAAGCCAAACGCCGGGACGAGCCCCGCCCTCCCAGCCACGTCAGCTACTCACTCAAAGTCACAGGGAACCCAGGACACCAATCCTCACCTGCAAAAACACCCTAAATCACCGGCATTGCCGCCTCAGACCCACTCTTGGAAGGAAGGACACGCTGAGTAGGGTGGGAGACTGGCGTGGTGGCTGACGCTCGATTTCCAGTCCCCAACCCTGCTGAGGGATGACGGCGCCCAAGCGACGGCGGACGGTTCCGGGCGGGCCGTCACCGCGGGCCCGCGGCGCGCCGATAGGCTGTCCTCCAGGCGATCGGAGCCAACGGAGGCGAGGAGTTGAGCCACCAGCAGCGAAGAAACTGGGACGAGGCCGTGGGCACACAGCACGACCGGATTCCTTCGCACCGTCCGCCGGGTCTCCCAGCAGACGCTCTTCCAGACGTGGCAGGGGCGGCGGACATCGCCTGCCGCCTGGCCGGGCAGGCGGCGGCGGTATGGGCGGCTGACCGTCAGTGCCGAGCTGGTCCGTCGGCGTCTGACCGGCGAGGACTTCGCCACAATCGCCCGCGAGCTGGACTACCCCGACGCCGCCGACGCTGCAGCCGACTTCGCCCAGGCACTCGCCGCCGAGCCGTTCGAGCCCGCCGTACGCCACGAAGCCGACCAGCGCGCGTTCGACGAACTCCACCACGCCATCTGGGACTCGGCGACCGACGGCGACCTCGACGCCATCGCCACCGCGCGCCCTGATAAGGCGGTTGCCGCGCCCTGTGGGGAGGGCACGGCAACTGCCCGCTCAGCGATGGGGCCGGTCGGTTAGGGCTTGCCGGACATTAACTCGCCGTCTTTATCTCTGATGTCGGGGTATGCCGAGGTGGGCGGCGAGGTCGGTGAGATCGTCGAGGGTGGCCAGCTGTGTCTGGGCGGGTTCGATGGCGTGCCCGATGTCGTGGAGGAGCCGGCGGGTTTGACTGATGGCCCGGTTGAGGGTCACGGGGGTGATCACAGGAAAGGCCACTCAGCGGACGGTGATCCAGGGGCCATCAGGCACGTTCAAGGCCCCGACGACGGGGATCTTGATCGCTAACCCGTACTGCACCGGGACAGCCACGCGGGTGCAGGCAAATCTGCACACTGGTGCGGCGGCAAGCTTCACCGTCGCGGCAGCGAAAGACACCAGGGTGCCGGGCACCATCTTGGTCTACCGGGGCGAAACTGTCTTCGTCTCGGTCTCTGGCACGGGTGGCAGCGCCTTCGAGGACTACAAGTGCCAACTGGTCTGGATCCCATTTGGAGAGGGCGACCTGCAACCTACGTGAGTACCAAATCTGTTCCTGGCTGGCCATCACATAGTCCACGGTCTAGTGTGATGCGCCTGAAATGGTGATGGTAAGTCTGTAGTCTGTTGTCACGTCGCCGGGTCCTCGTGCCGTTGAAGTCTTCCTGTCCGATGCGGAACGTGCGGAGCTGTCTCGCTGGGCAAGTGGGGCGGTGGCACCGCGGTTTGCGGAGCGGGCGCGCATTGTGCTGGCGTGTGCTGGCGGGGCGCCGAACGCGCGGGTGGCGGTGGAGGTCGGGGTGACCGTCGCGACGGTGAGGAAGTGGCGCGGGAAGTTCGCGGCTGAGCGTATGGCAGGGCTCGAGGATGCTGCTCGTATCGGCCGGCCGAAGGCCGAGCTGGTTGTGAGCGAGGCCGAGCGGGACCAGCTGACACGGTGGGCCCGGCGGGCGAAGACCGCTCAGTTCCTGGCGCTTCGCGCGAAGATCGTACTGCGGTGCGCGGAGGGCGGGACGAACAGACAGGCCGCGGCTGACCTCGGCGTCAGTGAATCGGCAGTGGAGCGTTGGCGGTCCCGGTTCATAGCGAAACGCCTGCCCGGGACGCTTCAGCGTCCCGGGCAACGACGCTGCTTGCAGCCCCAGGCCGCCCGGTTACGGGCAACAGCCTGGGGCAAGCACGCAGCGGTCAGTCGCGTCGGGGTGTGCCGCGCCGGCGGAGCACGATCCAGCTTCTGGCGCCGCGGGGCGGCTGGGGGCGTGCCAGGCTCAGCAGGACCCACGGGACGATGACCTTCTGAATGACCACGTGGGCGGCAGCCACGATGCCGACGATGACGGCAGCGGCGATGGCGATGTAGAGAGCCACGGGATTCTCCATTGGTCTTCGTGAGGTACGGGCGGGCGCGTCAGCGTCGCGAGAACAGGGACCTCCACCACCGGGCCGGCTTCGCGGCGGAGGGCTGCGGCTCGGGCACAGACGCCGCGGCGTCGGGCAGCGGCTGTGCCGAGCCCGTGGCGACGGTGGCGCGAGGGCTTTTGGACCGCGGTGGGGTGAACGTGACCGGCAGGGCGGACGGTCGGCGGGCCATCCAGTCTGATGTCGTCCCGAGTTCGTGTTCGGGGATGGCCAGGCGCATGTCCGGCAGGAGGGCCATCAGTTCCTCGATGCCGGTGTCCGCGATGGCGCGGCCGATGTCGCCGCCCGGGCATTCGTGGGGTCCGCTGCTCAGGGCCAGGTGTGAGCGGTTGCCGTGCATCGGCAGGCTCAGGTCCGGCCGCTGTCTGGGGTCGACGTTGGCGGCGGCGATGCCGAGGAGGAGCATGTCGCCTGCCTTGATCTGCTGTCCGCCGAGCATCGTGTCGCCGGTGGCCCAGCGGCCGGGGACGATGTTGATGCTCGGGTTGTCCCACATCACCTGATCCAGCGCGTCCGGCAGGGTCATGTAGCCGCCGGAGAGCTTGCCGCGGAACCGGCTGTCGGTGAATATCAGCCTGAGGGTATGGGCGATGAGGTTGACGGTGCCCTGGTGTGCGGCGATGAGGACCAGGCGCAGGTGCTCCACGATCTCGGCATCGCTGAGGCCGGATTCGTGAGCGATGAGCCGTGAGGCAAGGTCTGCGCCCGGCTTCGTCTTCTTGCGCTGCACCAGGTCCTGGAGAACGGTGGTGACGACCCCGTTGCTGGCCGCCGCCGTCTCGCTTCCGCGCACCAGGTCGAGCGTGGGCTCGACGAGAGCCGGGCCCTCGTCCGGGGTCATGCCGAGCAGTCGGCTGGCGACCAGCATGGGGAGCGGCTCGGCGTAGTCGCGGACCAGGTCGGCTTTGCCCTTGGCTGCGAATTGCTGGACGAGTTCGCGGGTGTAGTGGGTGACGTATCGGCGCATGCCGCGGCGGTTGAACTGTGCCAGGCCGTCGACGACCGCGCCGCGCAGGCGTGCGTGCTCGTCTCCGTCGGCGAAGACGCACAGCGGCTGCCAGCCCGCCACGGGCAGCAGGGGCGAGTCCGCCGGCACCTTGCCTTCCTGGAAGGCGTGCCATCGGCGTGAGTCGCGGGAGTACAGGCTCGGAGTGCGCATGGCGTCCAGGTTTTCCTGGTATCCGAGCACCAGCCATGCAGGGAGGTCGCCGTGCAGCAGGACCGGCGCCACGGGCCCGTACTGCTCGCGCAGCTGTTCGTACAGTTTGGCCGGGTCTTCGGCTTCGGGCAGGCGCACGAGCCCGCTCGGGCTCATGCCGTGCGCCGGGCAGCCGGGCGGCGGCACGCTGCCTGCGGCGGATACGGGTGGTTGGGGGGACACGACGCCTCCGGTGGTGGGGAGCGACTCCCCGTCACGAAGGGCCGACCGGGGGCGCTCATGATCGTTTGCGCTGGCAGCGGACCGCGAACCGCGGGCTCCGTTGCCCGCATGGAACAAGATCAGGAGCCGGGGGAAGCATATCCGCAACGCGCGACCTGAAAGAACGTCAACGGGCGTTGGCGGAACCATTGTTGGCGGACTGGAACCACCGGCGGAAGGGACCTGCGGCTGCGCTGCGATGGCTACGCCGTTCCGTCGCCTCCTGGAGCGCTGTCCCTGTCCGCCTCTTCTTGTGACGTACCGGCGATACGGAGAGCGGTCTCCAGTGCGCTCCGCTGGTCTGGCGACATGTGCGACACCAGGGCTACGAGGGATGCGGTCGCGTCGTCGCTGTGGTCCAGGGCCTGCCTCGCCAGGCCCGCCGCGTACTCGGAGCGCGTGCACACGGCGGTGTAGGTGAAGATGCGGCCCTTCTTGCTGCGGCCGAGCCACCCTTTGGCGCGGAGGTTGACCAGGACGGTGGCGACGGTGGTGTAGGCCAGGACCCGCTCCCGTACCTCCAGAGCGTGCATCACTTCGCGGACGGTCATGGGTCTCCCGCTGTCCCATACGACGGTCATCACGGCGTTTTCGAGCTCCCCCAGTTCACGAGTCACCTCGTCACCCTAGTGGCGGCATTCGCGCCGCTCGTGGCGATGGGATTGACCCGGGGCCCCGAACGGTTGAGGAGGAAACAGGATTTCCTCTTCCTGGCCTCCCGCGCGGATACCGCGATGATGTCGCCTGGAAGACCTTCCCCCCGTCCCGGCGCTTCGACTCGAAACGCCGATCCCGTCAGGCAGCAGACCATCTGAATGCGGAGCCACCGCCCGGCGCGGGCCGCCGGCGGTGAAGGCGTCGCTGGGCGCTGGTGCCGATCGGGCAACTTGCACTCCCTTTTCCCTGGTGGGGGGCACACCCGACGCTTCTACTGTGACGCTTAGCAGAGCGTTGGCTGTCCCAGTCCGGCACTACCGCACGGTCCTCCGACACACGCCGGATCGCCAGGCTTGCTCGTCACGTGAAGGGAAAATCCCAGTGTCGTTGACAGCCATACCCTGCGCAAAGGGGAGCGTCCCCGGGCTCGGTCACATCCCGAGACTCCTCAGGGATCCGCTGGCAGGCCGATTCCCTCCGGTCAGGGCACACCGGCGCAGCGGGGGAAACCGTGTTTCCCCTTGGTGGCGGATTCCAGCGGAGTGGCGATGATGGACACCGCACAACGGACGATGGCCAAGACGCCACCGACCTAGCCCAACGGGGGGACTTATGAAACTGGGCGCTCGTGACAGCCCGACTGGTACGCATACACCACATCGCCGGTCACTCGGCTGAGCGATCCGGTGTACGCCATGAACGCTGACACGGCTGTGCGACCAGCAGTGCAGCGCGATTGGGCAGAAATAAGGGCGGCCGTCCCTTTGGAGAGGGACGACCGCCTTAAGACTCAATCGAGTCTTCGCATCATCTGAGATCCGGAATCCCGTCCAAATCCACCCGATGCTTCAGGTGCGTGTACGACCACGCTCCTGTGCTCAGCATAGCCGTGCCATGGCCGCGCGGGACAACCCTCCCGCGGCCCTTCTCCTGGCCCTAACTGAGCCCTGAAGCTCCCGAATTGGGGAGTCACCATGTGCTGTCTGCACCTGCGCGCCGCGCCGCTGCCCGCGCGCCGCGCGACGATCACCGGCAGGGCCCCGCTCCGCGCCGCGACGGTACGGGCGTTCACCAAGCCTGCCCGCCCGACGGACGCCTCCCGGTTCAGCCTCGCCGCGTAGTCGCCGCGTGCCCTAGACGCTCAGCCGCGCTCTTCCGCCGTCGTGTAGCGAGCCATGCCCGCGACCACGCCCGCCCGCATTCGCGGCCCGTGGCCCGGCGAGCAGCCGCCTCATTCCCCGAGTCCTTCACCTGACCAGGAGCATTTCGTGACCCTGAAGCACCGCTGTGTCCAGCGCGCCGCCGTTGCCGCGGCCGTCCTTTCGATGAGCGCCACCGCGCTCGCCGTCGCGCCCACGGCGCAGGCCGCCCAGACCTCCATCAACTCCTCGGCGTCCAGCTGCTCCGGCATCTGGTGGGTGACCGGCAACGGCGTGAACTTCCGCCGGGGAGCCGGCACCGCCTACGGCGCGATCGGTTCCCTGTACCGGTACGACCAGGGCCGACGGATCGGCAGCCACGGTGCGTGGATCAGACTCCGGCTGACCAGTAAGTCGAAGGGCGGACTCCCCGCCGGCAGCACCGGCTGGGTGTCCCGGCACTACCTCAACGAGTGCGTCCCCACGCAGCTCGACTGACCGCCCAGCCCGCCCGAGCGGTCACACGCCCTGGCCGCGACGGGCGCGGCGAGCGCTGAGCACCCGTCGGCTGGCCTGAGTCCCCCGCCGACGGGATGGGCCACGCACGCAAGGCCCGTCCAATCCCCGCTGGACGCGCGTGCGCTGGCCCCCCTGCGGGGTGCCGCCGTCCCCCGGCGGCACCCCGCACCTACTCCCTCGCCTCACCCCCATGGAGCGCCCGTGACCACCGCGGTACGCAGACCGCCATCTCCCTCCGTCTCCGCGCCCCCGCCCGCCGTGGTCTCCACGCGGTGGCCGCGGGTCATCTGGGCCTTGCTCGTCGCAACTTTCATCGCCCGCGCGTGCGGATTCGCTTTCCCCTTTCTCAGCTACCGGCTGATGGAGCTCGGATTCGGCACCCAGCTGATCGGCCGGACCATCGCCGTTTTCGGTCTCGGATGGCTGGTGGGGCAGCTCGTGGTCGGCTGGTTGTCGGACCGGCTGGGCCGCCGCACCACGCTGATCGCCACCATGCTCGCGGCGACGGCCACGCTTCCTGTCCTCGCCGCCGCCGAGTCGACCGTGTCCGTGGTCGCGTCGGCCGCCGTGGTCGGCGTCGTCTACGACGCGTATCGCCCCATCGTCTCCGCCACCGTCCAGGACCAGATCCCCACCGACGCAGGCCGCGCGCTCATCTCAGGATGGCGCCACTTTGCCGTGAACTGCGGGGCAGCGGCGACGGGTGCGGTCGGCGGGATGCTCGCCGCCGAAACCGGCATGGGCTTCCTCTTCTGCGTGAACGCCGCCGCCTGCGCCCTGTTCGCTCTCATCGCCGCGCTGTTCATGCCCCGCGACAAGCGCGTCCGCTCTGGCCGGTCCGACCGCGGGGCGTACCGTCGCGCGCTGCGTGACGTCCGGCTGTGGCTGGTGTGCCTTGCCAGCCTGGCCGCGCTCAACGCGTGCGCGGCGATGTTCACGGCGCTGCCGATGCTGATGAGCCGAAACGGATTGGGGCCTGCCGCGTACGGCTGGACCCAGGTCGCCAACGCGACCGTCGTCGTGCTCGCCACTCCGGCCCTGATGCCTTTCCTCAGCCGCCGCGCAAGCCAGCCGACGCCCATGCTGGGCCCGTTCGCGCTGAGCTCCGTGATTCTCGGCGCGGGCATGGGCGCGGCCGGGTTCGCCTCCAGCACCGCCGAGTACAGCCTTGCCGTCGCCGCGGCGGTCACCGGCGAAGTGCTGCTTTTCGTCGCGGCCTCCGATGTCCTTTCCCGGATCAGCCCGCCACAGTCGCGCGGCCTGTATGCCGGCGTGTGGGGAGCACAGCTGGCCGTGGCGGTCATCACCGCTCCCCTCCTCGCGTCCTGGGCTATCGAAACCGGCGGCCACGTGCTGGCCGCTGCCGCGATCGTCACCGTCGGTCTGCTCGGGGCCGTGCTCTGCCTCCCACTGCGGGCACTCCTGCACCCCGCCCCCGGTGCCGTCGACATGACCGTCTGACCCCTGTCCCCACTTGACCCGAGGAATCACCATGCCGCAGCCGCACGCCACCGCCCCCGTCCTGCTCGTGCTGGGCGCGGGCAGCCAGCCCTACAAGGAACACTGCCTGGACCGAATTGCCGCTGTCCATCCGGTCGTTCTGGTCGACGACAGCGCGCCGCAGTGGGCATCGCCCTACCTCGCCGGACACCTCGGCGTGGAACTGCGGGCGAGCGACCAGGTCGCGGCCGCGGTCAAGGAGTTCGCCGCCGAGCGGCCCGTGGCAGGCGTGATGACCTACATGGAGCCCAACGTCGAGCTCGCCGCCCGTCTCGCCCAGAACCTCGGCCTGCCGGGCCTGACCCCGGAGGCGGCGATCGCCTGCCGGGACAAGGCAGAGACCCGGCGCCTCCTGTCGCTGCACCGCGTGCCGTCAGCGCGCTTCTGGTATGCGGAGAGGGAGCAGGACGCCGTCGGCTTCGCGCATCAGCTGGGCTTTCCCGTCGTCGTGAAGCCGCGCGGCCTGGGTGGCAGCGCGGGCGTGCGGCTCGCGGACACCCCGGCCGCCGTACGCGCCGCCTTCCGCATCGCGGCAGGCGCCACCATCCTCGGCCTGTCCGCGGCATCGCTTCCGGGCTGCCTCGTGGAGGAGTACCTGGACGGCGAGGAGATCAGCGCCGAAACGGTCGTGGTCAGACCGGGGCAGGCGAGCATCGTCGCCGTCACCCGCAAGGTACTGGGCCCGGAGCCGACGTTCCTCGAAACGGGGCACTCGGTGCGCGCGGACGACCCCCTCCTGCGCGACCACGCTCTGCAGGATGTCGTCCGCCGCGCGGTTGACGCGCTGGGCATCACCTGCGGGCTCTTCCACATCGAGCTGCGTCTCACCGGCCGGGGCCCGCGCGTCATCGAGGTGAATGCCCGCCTGGGCGGTGACCTCATTCCCCGGCTCGTCGAGCTCGCGCTCGGCGTCGACCTGCCGGCAGCGGCGGCAGCACTCGCGACCGGAGCCGAACCGGACCTGACGCCGCGCGCGGAGGCCGCCGCGGCGATCCGGTTCGCCTACCCCCGCCGCAGCGGACGTATCGGCGAGCTCAGCGTCAGCAGCCCCGACCAGCCCGGCATGGACGCCTGCGAGCCCTGGCTCGACCGCCTCGTGCTGACGCAGCAGACCGGCTCCTACGTGTGGGCACCGCCCCTCAGCAGCATCGACGACCGTCTCGCCCACTGGGTCGTGCAGGGGCCGGACGCCGCGGTGTGCAGCCAGCGCCTGGACGACATCGCCGACCGGCTCGTCGCCACCATCGATGCCCCCCTCCACATCACCGCGTGCGTGCAATGACCTCTCCCGCCCCTCTCCCCGAACGCGGGCTCCTCAGCGCCGCCGTGATCTCCGCCGTCGGCCCAAGCGGCACCGCGCTGTGCGCGCCGCTCACCGCCCGAGCACCGGGCGTGCGGCAGAGCAGTCCCGCACGCCTGGTCGCGAACCGTCCCTGCCGCACACCGTGCCCGAGCACCGGGAGCTGACCGCCATGCCAAGACCGCGCCCCGACCTCGTCGCGCGAGAGGACCGGCTCACGGTCCTGCCCGCCGTCCCCGACGTGTCTGTACAGGTCATGGTCGGGACGGCGGCCCGCGCCTTCCTGGACACCGCCTGGCAACTGCTGTTCGAGCGGACCCCTCTCGCCACTCCCTACCAGTCGCCGCTCTGGCTCGCCGCCCACGCCGACCGCCTGGCGCCCACGGCCGAGCTGCTGCTCCTGGTCGCCGAGGACGCCACCGGCCGCCCCCGCGCCGCCTTCGCCGCGGTCAGGAACCAGACGGTGGGGGGATGGATGGAGGTGACGCCGCTGTCCACGCCGGCCGCCGAATACGTACGGATCGTCGGCCCCGACGCCGAACAGCCGGGCGTGGCCGCGGCCATCGCGGAGGCACTGACCCGCTTCGACGCCGACGTCATGCTCCCCGACGTCCCCGCGTCCAGCGCGCTCGGCCGCTACATCTCGCAATGGCAGCACGCGCTGACCCGCTGCGCCCGCGTCGACCTGCCCGTCCCGTACGCGTCCATGTCCCGCTCCACCCGCCGCGACCACCGGCGCCGACAACGCGACTGGCACGCGCTCGCCGAATCCGGCCACTGCGTCACCTACCACCGCACCCAGAGTCCGGCCGAACTCCTCGACGCCTACACCGTGCTGGCCCATCTGCACCAGCTCCGCCGGCACGACCGCACCGAACTACTCGGGCTCACCTCCGCCGACGAGCGTCTGCGCGCCGTGCTGGAGCGCTGCGCCGACATGGCGTTCATCGCCACCCTCACCCTCGACGGCCGCGCCGTCGCCGCCCAGCTGTGTCTGCACCGCGGCCGCCACGCCTACTCGATGCTCCCCGCGATGGACCCAGCCCATCAGGACCTCGCGCCCGGCCACGCCCTCCTCCGCCGCCTCAGCGACGAACTCACCACCGCGGGCTACGCGTCGCTGGACCTCGGCCGCACCACCTGCGCACCAGGACAGGCCGCCTACAAGAACTCCTACGCACCGGTCTGGACCGGGACACTCACCGCCGCCCGCCGCACTCTCGCCGGACCTGACGCGATGAGAGGACTCGCCTGATGCCCACCACCTCCGCACCCGCGCCGCCGCAGGAACCGGCCGCCCGTATCCAGGGCGGCGGCCTCGCGGCGGACATGGTCAAGGAGTTCGTTGCTGCCGTCAATGCCCGCCAATCCGGTTCTACAGCACCCCGCGCACACCCGAGGAGAGATCCACATGCCCGACTGCCCGCACTGCGAAGCCATTCAACAACTTGCGAACAAACTCGGCGACGAGTCGTACCGCGTCACCGCAGCCCGCCAGGAACTCGGGAAAGCGCTGATCTTCCTTGTCGCAGACCTCCGCAACGGCCAGGCAGGCGGCGAGACACACGTCGAGATTCCCCGCATTGTCAAGGTTCTGGAGGGCATCCAGCGGCGCACGCGGCATGCCATGAACGCGCCGCTCCCGCATGGCCGCCGCAAGAACGACCCCACCCTGCCTGACACCCCGGTACCCGACCGGACCCCGGAAACAATCGCGCTCATCCTTCGCATCGTCGAAGGCAAGTGCGAAGAGCTATCCCGCATCGAGCCACCCGGGTCGCACTCCAAACGGGCCTTGTCCGACCTCGCCCTGCTCGCCGAAGGCTGGATCACACCCGAGTCGCTGGGCTACAGCCTCGCTGAGGGCTGACCGGCAGGCCCGGGTGGCGCAACTGGTAGACGCCGCCGCCTTAAAAGCGGCTCCCCTGCGGGTTCGAATCCCGCCCCGGGCACCCCGACCTCCACCCACCACGCACCCAGGAGCCCCGACACATGCACCGGATCCACGCCAACCACCGTCCCGGCCAGCGCCTCATCGTCGAAGTCAACGAGACAGAGATCTACGGACTGCTCCACGACCTGAACCCAGCAGTCCTCGACGCGTACGGATTTGCGCTCCAGTTGATCGAGATCCTCAGGGAAGCGCGCGACGACTTTCAGCGAGGGACCGCGCCACGACGCCGGAGCGCGCAGCCGGAGCGCGGCGGCTCATGGCCGCTCCACGGGCCTGGCTACACGCCTGCCCAACTCCTCGGTGCCGACGACGAGGGCCACACGCGCCGATCTGATCCGGGCCGGGCTGGCAGGCCATCAACGCCGAGATCACCGCCTGCCTGAACGCCCGCGGCTACCGGAACAGCCACGAGCACCGCGGGCCCGCCAGCAGCGATCGTTATCTAGTACTGTCAACTGTCTCTACTGGTCAACGTACTAGAGAGAGGTAAGACAAGTTAGGCATGTGGGCGGGTTCCCCTGTAGCTGAGGGAGCGGTGGCTTCTTTCCATGTGCTGTCCGTTCTCGCCGAGCTCCAGTGGGAACTGATCGTGGCGAACACCAACGACGGGCTTGCCTCAGCGCGAGCCCGCGGCTGGGGCGGCGGGCGCTGGCCCAAGCTCACCGCGGACCAGCCTCGCTCGCCCAACGGCTCTACGATGAGCGGCAGAAGACCGTCCAGCAGATCGCCGGCGTACTCAACGGCTGTCACGCAAAAACGCTCGGCTGGGAAACCCCAGCCGAGCGCCTGCATAAGCTGCTCGCGGCCTGATCAACGCGACCTTGTGTTGCAACACCCTGGAGAGCGCCCGGGTGCGGGTCCTTCACTTCTCTTGACCGCGCTACTTGATCTTTACGTAGTAGCGGTCGTTCGCGTTCTTGTCCAAGCTGTCATCCCAGGCGATCACCCGGTCATCGAGCACGAATTTCCGCAGCAGGCCGCCGGCGACCTTGTTCTGCTTACTGTTGACCGGCTTCACCGAGAAGTCCCAGTCCTTGTTCCCGGCGCCCTCAAGGGTGGAGGCGAAGGGGTACTCATCGCACTCTTCCCCTTCACCGGTCCCGTTCGGTAACCCCGTGTCCTGATACAGGTGCCGGTACGGGCCCGTCTTGAAGCACGCACCGTCCTTGTGATCACTGTTCTCCTTGTACTCCTTTGGGTGCAGCTTCTTCGTGATCCGGTGCAATCCCGGAGCCGACGGGTCCAGCGGCTTGAACTCGCCCGGGATCTTCTTCACCATCGGCGGCCGAACCAGCGGATAGGTGGAGTTCGGGTAAGTGAACGCCGTCCACAGGTGCTCTGCCACACCATCGTGGCTGCTGCCACGCGTGTAGGTCAGATACGAGTAGCTCTCCGGGAACACACATGCCTCGGGGTACTCCGCCCGCCCGTAGTTGAAGTAATCCCCCGAGTCACAACGCGCCAGACGCTCCGGAGTCTCACCCCGGTCCAGCGTCTTGTACTCCTGGGTGTCGGTGAACGCCTCCACGTACCACTGGTTGTAGGCGAGTTTGTCCCGGCCCTCAGTCTTGTTGTCGTGGTTGAAGACGTCCCACCAGGCCCAGACCGGGTTGTTGTCCCACGTTGCCCACGGATACGTGTACGAGCTCGGGCTCGTCGTGCACACATCCAGTCCCTGCGAGCACTGGCCCATCAGCGACAGCGGAACACCCGGCGCGGTGAAGATGTTGTCGATCGGGCCCCAGTCGTAGTCGACCGAATCCTCTTCGATTTGGGAGAAGATCCGCACTCTGCGTTCCTTGGCATCCCCCTGGCCGAACACCTTCAATCTCGCCTTCGTGGTGCCCTCATGTTCGATCGGCACCCCCGAGTTGTCCACCGACCAGTAGTCGACCTTCAGGTTCCAGTTCGCACAGTAGGTGAACCGGTTGTACACCCGCCCGATACCGGTGTTCGCGCCGTCGCCTTCGAAGCACGCCTCAAGACGCTGCGCGTGAGGTTTGTTCTTGATCGGCACCCAGCCGCGCCGCTTCGGCTTCGCAGCCGCCACTGCGGCGTCCTCAGCCGCAGCCTTGGTCATACCTTGGTCCGCCATCCGGGCCTGCATGTCCGTGCGGACCTGATCAGCAGCAGCCTTCCGCGCGGCACCCTCACCTTCCAGGACCGTCAGCGGATCATCCGCCGATGCCCCGCCGCGCTTGACCGGACCGTCCTTCCGCGCCTCCTCCAAGGAGACATCCGGGACCGGCAGGCTCTTGTGCCCCGCATCCCTAGCTTCGCGCCCCTTGGCGCGAAGATGGGCCAGCTCCTTCTGCGAGATGCCGACCTTCATCGTGATGGTTCGGCCTTCCTCCGCCGCATCTTTCTTCGCCGCCGTCTTCTCCGCTGCGGGCGCGGGCGCGGGGGCGGGCTCTGCGGCAGCTAACTGGGGCGGGAGCGCGAACGCCCCCACCATCACCGCCGCAATCAGCGTTCTCGAACGCCATGTTCCACTCAACGACATGCGTGGATGATCCCCTCTGCTGAGCCGGTGCTCCGGGCAGGCCACTGGTGCATCCCCCGTGCAGCCCCGGCGTTGGCATGGCGCATACAGGTTTGCAACGGCAATACCTTCAGCACAACAACGAATTCAGACAGAACAGGGCCAACAACGGTGCGAGTGTGGCGACATGGGCCTGTGCAGAGAGTTCAAGCACCCAACGTGCTCAACCCACCAAGCCACGGACCGGAGAAATCGTCCTCCATCAGCTCCACCCCGGTGACCGCACGCAACGCGAGCACGGCCCGCTGGGAGTACTCGGTCGCAGCTGCCTGCCCGCTCGCTTCGTCGTCGAGGGAAAACCCCACCGACAGCAGATCCCTCACCGCCTGCTGATCACCGGTAGAACCGGGGACGAAGCGCCCAGTGACCACATCCAGTTCGCACACCACCGCACCGTCGACGGCCACCTGGACCATGATCCGATTGGGGTCCTCGTACGCGGAGACGGCCGTCTGCCCGCCGGCGGACAGCGCAGCCAGCACCCCCGGATCCGTCCCCGTCCAGCCGCAGGTGCCCTCCAGCTCAAGGACCGCGCACCAGCCGCCCCGCAGATCACGGCCCAGCAGCAGCACCTCGGGCTCTTCACCGCCTTCCTCCATCCGCTCGGTAACCACATCCAGCCCATCCGGCATAGACGCAGCACCCTTAACACCCATCCGGCACAGCGCCTCAGCCGCTTCCAGGGCCGCGAGGGTGATGCACCAGCCCTCGCCGTACATCTCCGTCAGGTCCACCACAGAAATCTCCCTCCTGCTCCGGGTCCTCCACACCCTGTCTTCCTGCGCCCCGTGTCGGCAAGCACTGTGAGGGCTACGCGACTGTCGGGCAGTCGGCGCGCGTTACCGCACGGAGGCTGCCGCGACAGGCCGGTCACGGTCGCCGACGCGGCCCCAGGGGCGACCTCGTAGCAGCGGCGCGAGCACCAGCGGCAGGCCGAGCCGAACGCGCTCGCGGCTCCGATCGCTGCATGCAGCACTGGACGTTCCGCGGCGACGAGAACGCCGTCGACCGGCTCGTCGACCACCTGGCCGCCATGCAGATCAGCGCGCCGGTCGTCAACACGATGTGCCGGATCTGACGCGCGGCGGTGCGCTGGGTCAGTGCCTGATGTCCGTTCACCAGTTGCACGTCGTGCCCGTCCGTCAGAAGGACGCGAAGGCCTTCGTCACCGCTTGGCACCGCCACCACAAGCCACCGGCCGGCGCCGTCTTCACCGTCGGCGCGGCCGATCAACACGGCGTACTGCGCGCGGTCGCCATCGTCGGCCGCCCCCGTCGCCCGGATACTCGACGACGGGCAGACGCTGGAGGTCACACGGACGGCGACCGACGGGGCCCGCAACGCCAACAGTCACCTGCCGGGGCCGAATCAGTGGCCGCACCAGCCGGTCGTCTCACGCAGATTTCCGGGCCTGCGGCAGCGCGGACACGTCTGCTGGGCCGCCCGCTGTTCGGCCTTGCGTCGGCCGACACGCTGTTTGGCCCAGGCGGCCTCGGCGAGCGGGCCGGCCATCGAGCGTGACGCGTTCGCCGCTGATGTTGACTTTGCGGGCTGAAACAGCCTCCGAGGACCTGCCGCGAGTGCGGCCAGATGCGGCGACATGCCGGACTGGTGCTGTGCTCTGCCTGCTGGCAAAGGCACCCTGGCCGTCCCTTCATCCGCGGGGAACACCTCCGCGACCGGCTCGCCGATCCCCCCCTCCTGGCTGGGGGACTTCGTCGCCCACGTCGCCACCCGGCACTGCATCGCCAGAGCCTGCGGCTTCGTCACCGACCTCGGCCGACTCCTGGAAGACGGGCACTCCACCTCGCCGCAGGCCCTGCTGGAAAGATCCCGCAGGCCCGGACGGTCGATGGGCTCCTTCGCCCGCGCACTCGAGGACTTCTTCACCCTCCACCACCTGGCCCTGCCCACAGACCAGGCCGAAAGGCTCGCCGCCGGCGGACGGCAACGACGCATCGAGGCTGTCCCCGAACCGCTGCGGCAAGCCGTCGCCGCCTTCAACACCTCCCGGATGCGGGCCCAAGACCGAGCCCGCCGAGCGGGCACCCGCCCTCGCAGCAATCACACCCTGGAGACGGCCCTGGCCACCCTGCGTGACCTTGGCCCTCTTCCTGGTCGATGAACGGGACAAGAACGACTGGGCCCTCGTCGACGTGCACGACGTCGAAGCCTTCCTGTCCACCCTGCCCAAGGGACGCAAGCGGCGGCTGACCGTGCTGCGGCAGTTCTTCCGCTTCGCGCGGTCCCAGAAGATGCTGCTGGTCGACCCCACCCGCCAGCTGGTCGCGAAGCAGACGAACGGCTTCCGCGGCCAGACCCTCGCCCTCGACCAGCAACGCGAGCTGTTCCGGCGGTGGACAACCGACAAGCACGTGCACCCGCATGAAGCGGTGATGGGCATGCTCGCTCTGCTGCCTGGCGCCTCCAGCTCCGAGGTGCGGATGTTGAAGATCGACGACATCGACCAGCAGGCCCATACTGTTCGGCTAGGGAAGCGGCCCCATCCCGTCCCCGTTGTCGGCGTACTCCTATTCACTTGTACGCCGACACGGCACCACGGATGGGAGGTGAGGGGCGTCCCTCATGCACTGACGTGCGGCCGCGTATCCGTATGAGGTTCGGCCCGAGCAGTGGTGGGCAGGTCGCGTCTGGCACGCATGGGACTCAGGGCGAGAACCAGCCAGCAAGGGGCCAGCAGTCCTGTCATGACCCACATAGCTGGCCGCAGGCCCATCACGTCACCGAGGACGCCTCCCATGAGAGACCCGAGGGGGATGGTGCTGTGGTTGAGCATCATCGTGGTGGCGACGACCCGGCCCAGGATCCGGGGTGGACAATAGACCTGCCGGAATGAGCCCAGGACTACGTTGCAGGCGACGATCCCGACTCCGACGGCGAAGGAGCCGAACACGAAGAACAGCAGCCCAGCACCGGGGGTGGTGAGCGGCATCAGCAGCGCACACGGCCCTGTCAGCAACTGGAGTCCGAGCATGCCGCGCGCGGTTCCGAAGCGTCGGCCCACCGCGGTGGCGAGCATGGCTCCTAGGATGCCGCCCACACTGCCGCCCATCAGCACCAGGCCGACCGTGGCGCCGGGGAGGCCGACTACACGCACCAGAAAGATCACCTGCACGGCCTGGTATCCCATAAGCGCGAAGTTGGCCAGGGCGCCGTATGCCACCATCGGCAGCAGGTACCGGTCGCCGAGGACGAAGCGCAGTCCTTGCGCGATCTGCGAGCGCAGTCCTTCATTCCTTTCCGGTGGGGTGGGGGCCGGTTCCTTCACCTTGATTGCGGTGAGGCACAGGGTCGACGCGAAGAAGGTGAAGGAGTTGACGAGGAGACCGGCAACAGCGCCGAACGCCCCTGTAATCACTCCCGACAAGCCCGGTCCGACTACGCTCGTTGTTGCCTCGCTGGCCTGCAGTTTGGAGTTTCCCTCCAAAAGGTCATGGCCTGGCAGCACAGCGGGCAGATACGCGTGGTTCGCCGTGTTGAAGAACAACGCCGTCGTGCCACCGGCCAGTGCCGCGACGAGCAGGTGGGTGTAGGTCAGAGCGTCGAGCCACGCCATGAAAGGCACGCTCACGTAGCTGACTGCGGCCACCAAGTTGCAGACAATCATCACAGGCCGTCGGCGTATTCGGTCGACCCACGCGCCAGCGGGCAGGCCCACGATCAACCAGGGCAGCCACACGGCCGCGGAGAGCGAGCCGACGGCTGTAGCCCCTGTGTCCAGCACTACTACCGCGACCAACGGCAGGGCGACAGAGGTGACACTGTTGCCGAGCGTTCGCGCGGTTTCACCGAACCACAACAGGCGGAAGTCCCTCTGACGTAAAACGCCCAGGCGACACCTGCTGTCCGTGGCATTTCTCATGATTTTCCCAAGTCAGTGATTATTTCTATGAGCGATTGGGGGCTAACGGATCGCGGCATTACTCTCAATCCTGTTATGTCCGGTTGCTGGTGTCAGGCAGACTACCCACTTCAGTTAAAACAACTGACAGCCCAATCAAGTAACTCCTCGTACATACGCAGACAGCACTCATACTCCTCAGTTGCGGTGAAAGTGGCGCAATTACGTAGCAGTTGGCCGACCGCAGGCGCCTAGCGCGTGCCGACCTGACATTACAGGGCATCGGTACATCGCTTCATACGCGTAGTACAGCCTCAGTAGGGTCGGGGACTGGCGCGGTGGCCTGTGAGGGCTCCGTTTCCAGCCCCCGCCCGTCAAACCGTGCATGCGCTTCTCGCGCACACGGCTTACCGACATCGTTCACCGGTTGGCATGCACTGCCACCCTGCGCACGTTTCCAGACAGGCGAAAGGCTCCGAGCCTGGCGAACCACGCGCCATCGTGGCGCTTGCCCCACTTTCTGCCCGGGATGCCGCGCTTGCGATTGTCGAAGATCGCGAGACGCTCATGAACGTAGCTGTCGATCGTAGAGAACTTCCCGGCGGAATTGCCGTTGCGGAAGTACGCCGCCCAGCCTCGCAGGACCGGGTTCAAGTCGGCGACCACGGCCGACAGCGACCGTCCCACGTGACGACGGTCGGTCGCCGCCCGGATCTTGTCCCGCAGCACCCCCATCGCCCGCTGAGACGGCCAACGTTGCAGGTGAAACCTGCCACGGTGACGCCACGATTCCACCTTCTGGTGGTGGAAGCCGAGAAAATCGAAACCCTGCCCACCCCTGGCGAGGTGGACAATGCCGGTCTTCTCCGGATGCAGCTGCAACCCGAGGCCGACCAGCACCGCCCCTGCCAGTTCACGCGCCTGCACGGCACGTTCCCTGGTCGGGCAAAGGATCACGAAGTCGTCGCATTATGCTGATCGCCGGATTATGCCGCACGTCGAGGCGAAGGGCCGGTGAGTGGGGCGGCCGTCGCACGGCGGTCGGCATGACCCGGGCAGCGGTGGACCAGTCTCTTCCAGCGTGTTGGTCCAGCCCTCCATTGCTGGGATGACATTGTGCCGCGGCGCCCGGGCAGCCCATACGCATCATCTCCGTCCACAACGAAGCCCCGACCAGCGCCAATACGCCAGTCGCCGTCAGGCGGAGCGGACCGCCTCTCTCGTGATCTTGTCCGGGCTGGGGGGCTGCTCGCCCAACCAGGCGGAGCAACCGGTGGATTGCAGCGGTGGATTATGCCGACCAGCGCAGGGTGCTCCGGCTGCTCATCCGCGCCCTGTCTCCGAGGTCGGCATAATCCGGCGATCAGCATAATGCGACCTATGCCGAACTCGGCATAGGTCGCAGTACCTCACCAGCACCCCGAGCCGGTGCCCGCCTCGCTGCCATGCAGTGTCCAGGACATGCAAAGCAATATTGGCGAGCAACGGTGAGATCGGTGAGCCCTGTGGGGTCCCTGCTCCTGCCGAGCCGGTCGCCCCGTCCTCCAGAACCCCCGCCCGGAGCCACATCCGGATCAGCTTCAGCATCGGGCCGTCCACGACACGCCGGGCCACCTGGGCCACGAGGGCGTCATGCCGGATCGATCCGAAGCAGTCACGGATATCGGCCTCAAGCACCCACTCCCGGCCCCGGTTCGCCTCCACGCGCACGCTCTCGCACGCGTCGATCGCGGACCGCTGGGGCCGAAATCCGTAGCTGACCGGCAAGAAGTCCGCTTCGAAGACCGGTTCGAGAACCAGTTTCGCGGCGGTCATCACCACCCGGTCAGCCACAGTGGGGATCGACAGCGGCCGGAACTCTCCCGGCCGCCCCGGCTTGGGGATCAGGACCTGCCGCAGCGGTGACGGGCGATACGTATGCGCCCGCAGTTGCTCCGACAAGTCGCGGAGGAACTCCTCCACCCCGGCAGCGGCCACGGCATCGACGGTCACCCCGTCCACGCCGGGAGCGCCCCGGTTCGCACACACACCGGCCCAGGCCCGCCACAAAACGTCCCTGCGAAAGACGTGGCCGTACAGGGCATGGAACCGACATTCGGGATCTTGTGTCGGCGTACACGTGAACGTGGCTCTGGCTATATTTTCGTAGCCGGAGATCATCCCGGGGTGAGGGTCGGCCAGCCCGCGTATTTGCGGCGGAGGTGGGCGATCAGTACGACACGGTGGCGGAGGAGCGGGATGCCGGCGCGTCCGGCCATGAGGCGTTTCTGGAGTTTCACGTCGGTGATGCGGCCTTCGTTGACGCCCGAGTTGTAGTGGGTTGTGATCGCGTGGACGACCGCGTGCTGGTCTTCGCGCAGGGCTGTCGCCATGCCGGCGAGTGGCGACAGCCCGCTGGCGGTGAGCTGGTCGAGCCAGCCCGGCAGCGGGGCCGCGTCGCGGGTGTCGAGCATGGCGGCGAACTGGCGGACCAGGTGGTGGGCGCGCTGGAGTTCGGGGCAGTGGTCGAGGAGCCGGTGCAGGCGCTGCGATGTGTGCGGGGTGTGCCGGTCCGGGGCGGTGATGATCCAGCGTGCGGCTTCGCGCGGGGAGGGCGGCCGTTCGCGGGGCTCGTCCAGGGGCAGGCCGAGCCGCAGCGGTGCGACGGCCATCTTCACGCGCTGGTAGTGCCCCAGGTAGCCCTTGGTCAGGAGTTCCTGGTGAAGGATTTTGGCGTTGTGCTCGCCCTCGTCCCAGCGTTGTTGCAGGTAGTCGAGGTAGGGGTCCAGGGTGGTGGTGCGTCGGGGTGGGCGGCGCATGACCTCTTGCCAGGTGCGGGCGCGGGCATACTTGCGCACTGTGCGGCGGTCCAGGCCGAGTTCGCGGGCCACGGAACTGTGGGAGCGGCGGGAATCGGCAAGGGCGGCGTGCACGGCCTCGAACAGCCGCCGGGCGTGCCGGCCTGCGGGCGTCTCCGCCGGTGCGGGGGCTGTTGACGATGCCCCGGCGGGTTCCGGTCCGGTCGGTTCGGGCTCCGGGAGTGCTGCGGGCAGGCAGTCGTGGTGGGCGGAAGCGACCTTCTGGACCTGCCGGGACAGCCCCTGCCAGAGGTGAAAGCGGTCGCTGACCTGGAGAGCGTCGGGGGCACCCGAGGTGATGCCCTGCCGGTAGGTAAGGGAGCCGTCGCGGCAGACGACCTCGACGCCGGGATGCCCGCGCAGCCATCGGCCGAGCTGTTCGGCGTCCCGGCCCTCCCAGAGGGTGAGCGGGAGGCGGGTGGTGGCGTCGACCAAGAGGGTGCCGTAGGTGTCGCCGTGCAGTGCGAAGTCGTCCACCCCCAACACCCGGGGCGTGACCAGCGGCGGCAACGGCACCCGCATCAGCTGGGAGAGCACGGTGCACCGGGAGAGCGCGACGTTCACGACGCGCAGCATCCGGGACCCGCCGCGGCCCGCCAGCAGGACGCCGACCGACTCAACCACGTGCTGCAACAGCGGAGTGCGCCGCTGGTAGCGCTCAGTCAGCTCCGGTACCTGCTCGGCGAAGGTCACCTTCGGACAGGCCGCGTTCTCGCAGTACAGACGGCGCACGCTCAAGTCGATCCGGACCGGCCGGCCGCCGAGCGCAACATCGGCAAGGTGCCGCTCATAGCGGCTATGGACCCACTCGCTCAGCGTCCCGCACCCCGTACAACCGGCCGGAGCACGGGCCCGCGTCCGGGCCCGGACGACCACTACAGGACCAGCGGCATCAACCGAGACCACCAGCACAGACATCAAGTGCGGTAACAGGTAAGGCAGTTCAACAGGGCACAGTCAGATCCTGCCCGCTACGCGGGCTGGCCGACCCTCACCCCGGGATGATCTCCGGCTACGAAAATCTAGCCAGAGCCAGCTTAGGTCGTACGCCGACATCTTGCTTGGCACAGCGGTAGAGCGTCCACTGCAAGGCACGGACCTTGTCCAAAGGACGGCCATCCAGTCGTGCGACGCCTTCCTCCCGGCGGGCGGAACTAGCCGATCCGGCACTCACCCGGGCCACCTCCTCACACGCGACACGCATCGATGAAGCAGGGGCCCTTCGCTCCTGACGGGTTGTGTTGTCCCGCCGATCAGCACTACTACGGCCCCCTCCGACTGCCTCTCGACAGCCCGCCACTTCCCGGCTCCACCGGTTATAGGCGGGCCCTGCTTCCCGGGCCGCAGACCCGGGGCCGAGGAGGCCCTCTCCAGTTCCCAGGACAACCTTCTGACCGTTCCACGCCCCTTACGCCGGGAGGTTCTTCGACGCCCGCTCCAGATTCCCAGGCGTCTTCCATGGCCTTCGCCCTCTAAGCCTTGATCCACCGAGGTGGTTCGAGAGTGATCTTCTGATCGATTTCTGTGTCCGCTTTGGGCTGGTGGCTGGGTGTGGGCAGGCGGCATCTGCTGGTCTGCCCAGCTTTTCCACGGGTTCGGTTCCGGTTGGGCCCTGGTGGGCGGGGTGGGCAGGGGCTGTTCGGGTCAGCCGGGTGGGCCGTGGACGGTGGTGAAGAGGTGTGTCCAGGCGTGCTGCCAGGGCCAGTTGTGGGGCAGGTGCAGAGTGACGCGTCGCGCTGAGCGGGCGATGCGGGCCGGAACCTGGACCAGGTGGGCGCGGAGAGTAGCGGTGGTGGCCTTGGCGTGGAACGCAGAGGCCAGGGAACCAGCGGCCCGCAGCAGGTTGTAGGTCATCGCCCACAGGGTGAGCCAGGCCGCGTTGGCGTGGAAGTGCCCGGACGGCAGATGGGCCAGGGCCGAGGCCTTGCTGTCCGCGATGACCTGCTCGACCACGGCATGGTGGCGGTGTTCCCGCTCGGCCCGCAGCGTTGCGGCGGGCTGGTCGGTGAAGAAGGGGTGGTAGCGCCAGACGGGAAACAGCTCGTCCTGCTCGCCCACGACGGCGGGTTTGGCCAGGTCACGGACCCGGCGCACGATCAGCCGGGCGGTGACCCGATCTGCCTTCTTGCGGCCGGTGAACGCGGTGTACTCGGGTATCTCGGCGACTTCGGCGTCCGAGATGAGTTCACCGGTCTCGGGGTCGGGGACCGCGGTCGGGTAACTGATGTGCTGCCAGGCGTCGTGGGGGATGCCGAGAACGGCCCGTTTGATGGAGGGGTTCATCCCGGTGGTGACCGAGAAGTGGGCGCCTGCCCGGCGGCAGGCGGCGATGACCCCGGCGTTGTAGAACTGCGAGTCGGCCCGCAGGATACGGGTCCCGGTGCAGCCGGCCTCGGCGGCGGTGGCCAGGGCCTCGCTCACGAATTTCGGGGCGCCCCGGGAGTCGGCTGCTTTGCCGCGTCGCATCCGCACTGCGGCGATCACCGGCCTCGACCGGGGGGTGCAGACCGTGGCGAGGAGCGGGTGCAGGGTGCGGATGCCCTTGAACCGGCCGTACTCGGCGCCCTGTTTCGCCCGGCCGTAGACCCGCCTGTGGGTGGAGTCGACGTCGACGAACGCCACCTCACCACCCGCACCCGGCAGCAGCGGGGTGCGCGCGGCGAGTGCGGCGAGGAACCTGCGGTGCACGGCGTGGAGTTGCAGAGCGTGTCCGTGGGTGAACGCACGCAGGAACGTGCCCAGCGTGGACGGGGCGCGAATACCTCCGAACACCGTCGGCATCGCCCCGTGACGCAACATCGCCAGGTCATCGATACTGTCCGCGCCCGCTGCCATGCCCGCGACGATGCTGGTGACCTTGGCGTCCGCCGCCGCACCCGCCCCGTTCCTCGCCCCGGTCAGCTTCACCTTCTCCGTCACCAGTCGCGACAGCCCGCACCGCTCGGCCAGCCGCAGCACCGGGACCAGCCCAACCTGCGCGATCAGATTCGGATCATCGAACACAGCGGAGACCGCCGCCGGCGTATGGGAAACTTGCATCTCGGAAGTGCCTTGCTGATCGCGCGTGCTGGAAGCCTGAAGAACTCCCATCATCGCAGGTCACGAGGCACTTCCTCGTTTCAAGAAGAGTTATCCACAGATGCCGGATCGGTGGATCAGGGCTAAGGCACAGGCTCGGCTCCTCCTTGGCCCCGCCCACGCGGGTCGGTGCTGACGACGCTGCAGGCTTCACGTGATGTTGCGGACCGGCCAGTTGCGCACCCCCAAGGGGTGATCGTCGCTCCACTTCGACACCAGCCTCTCGACCGACGCCGGGAGCCCCGCTACCGAGGACTCTGGCGTCTCCCCGGACCGGACTTGCACCGGCTGGCTACCCTGAACTTATCGCCCGATTTACATCGAACCTCCTTCTCGTCCGACGTTTCGGACTACTGGACGTACGCCTCGATCCACCGTGTGATAGTCGGGCTTTGGACGGAGAGATAGGAAGAGGTGCCTGCTGACCTGCAACAATGGGATTTCCTTCGCTTCCATCAGCCGCACACAGCAAGGCACCTCGTAAGCGAAAGTCTCCCACAGCCCGGCGAAGCTGTTCGCCGCTGCGACCCCGACCTGATCGCACATGCCGCGCTGGTCTCCGCGATCCGGCTGGCCGAGCGTGCGGCCTGCCCGCTCTGGTGGCCGAGAAGGTGAAGCTGATCGGCGCGAAGTCCGGTGACGGGACGGCTGCCGAGGCGAAGGCCGTGAGCATCGTGGGCGGTACTGGCGGCCCGGGGCGGACAGCATCGACGACCTGGACGTGCTGCGTCACACTCACGGCAGCATGGCGCGGTTGTTCGGCGAAGTGCGTGCCCCGTCCACGTTGGGCACGTTCCTGCGCGCTCACCTGGGGGCGCGTGCGACAACTGGAGCCCCCGGTACGGGCGTTCACTTGCGATCTCGCCGCGCAGCCTGGTGCCCACCGGCGACGAGGTGGTTTTCGTGGACATCGGCTCCAAGGTCAAGCAGGCGTACGGGCCGGCAAAACAGGGTGCCTCCTTCGGCTACACCAAGCAGCGTGGCCTGCACTTCCAGATCGTCACGGTCAAGGCCTCCACCTGTGCTCCCTTGATCGTGGCCACCCGCCGGCGCAAGGGCTCGGACAACTCCGGCAAGGGTGCCGCGAGTCTGCTACGCGAGGCCCTCAAGACGCTGCGGGCGATGGGCGTCACCGCCCAGATCATCGTCCGCGCCAACTCCGCGTACTTCTCCCACAAGGTCGTCGAGAATTGCCGCAAGGCCGGTGCACGCTTCTCCCTCGCCGTCACGGTTGGGAAGAAGATCGGCGAGGCCATCGCCACCATCCCCGAGGACGCCTGGGCGCCGATCAGGTACGCCGCCGCCGTCTGGGACGCCGACGAGGAACGCTGGATCTCTGACGCCGACCTCACCGAAGTCCCCTTCACGGCGTTCACCAGCAAGAAGAGGGCGTTCCACACCACCGCCCGGCTGATCGTGCGCCGGTTGAAACGGCTGAACCCGAAGAGCGTGCCCGAGGGGCAGGCCTAACTCTTCGGCGTCTCGCGCCACCACGTCGTCTTCACCGACAGCTCCTTCGTTCTCGCCCAGGCCGAACCCATGCGCCGAGAACGAGCCCAGGTCGAGCGGGTTTACGCCGACCGGGAGGGACTCCGCGCTCGCCCACCTGCCCTCGGGCAGGTTCACCGCGACCGCCGCCTGGCTCACCCTCGCCGCCGGCCACCTCGCTTCCGCCTTCCACGCCCGGGCGAGGACCGGCACCATGCGCCGCCACCTGATCCACATCCCCGCCCGGATCGCCACCGGCGCCCGCCGCGCCCTCCGTCTGCACCAACACTGGCGCTGGGCAGCCGACTTCACCGAAGCTCAATGGTGATGTGCCGGAAGGCAGAAGCCCCGCCCGCCGACATGTTGCGTGAGATCACCATATCGACGACAAGGGGCTTCACCATGTCACATCGCTTAACCGGCCCATCTCACTCCTGTAAGGCAGGAAGAAGGAGATTCGTTGAGGTACCGGGAGGGCGATCAGTGTTACAGGGGATCGTAAACTGAACCGCCGAGCTTCGCATGCTCGGGCCACCGCTGCTCGAACCACTCCCGGTTTTCGCGAAATGTCATGTTCGAGGGGGCAATCACAAGTCGCTCGTCGACCCACTGGTGAAGTTCATGGACTCGGGATTCCAACTCATCAGTGGAGTCGGCCTTGACCACAGCAAGGCCGAGACTTTGGCCAACAAATTCCACCGATTCGGGAAGCATACTTCCGAGCGGATGCTCGTAGCGGGCGTACTCGACGTAGGGAAGCTGTATCATTTCGGACACAGACGGATAGCTGATAAGCGTTCCTGGCCTGCCGAGAAGGTGTGTGTGGGCTATTGTTTCTGGGCGAACTTCGACACGCAAGTCTGGTCGTCTGCCGAGTGCGCAAAGTACCCCGCTTTCGGCGAGGTCCACACCGAATTTCAAGTGAACGGTCTCCTGAGCTAGACCCCCTCCTCGCCGGGCGGCACACTCACCAAAGCTTACGGTTCCACTTACCGGATCACGAAAGAGTTCCATATGGAACACGCCTCTTGAAAGGCCCAATGCAGACAGCGCAGACCTGATCACTGGTTCGGCCGCTTCGTAGGCCCACGCCTCGGCTCCTGGGTCAAATCGACGAACCCACACCGCGCGCTGTTCGGTCAAGGCGCTAAGGCAAGGTTCGCCATACTTCCCTAGAGCGAAGAAAAGTAGTTCTCCGTCATAAACGACGCCATCAGCAACCCACTCGTCTCCCTCCATGAACTCCTCCAGCATGAAGGTGCGGCGAGAGATGTTCCTGGCTTGCATTCTGCGACTGACGGCGCTCAGGCTCTCGAAGTTAGTGACGGTGGATGTGTAACCCGTACCGCCGAAGGAGATTGGCTTAAGTACCGAGCGCTTGAAGTCAAAGTCCTCAAGGTCACCGACGTCGTGGATGTCGTCGATGACGATTGACGACGCAGTGCTAATACCAGCATCGCGGATCTTTTGTTTCTGCAGGGCCTTGTCTCGAAAGTGAAGAGCAGTGATCGGATCGATTCCGCCACATCCGAGCATCCGGGAGATCACCCCAGCGTTTACTAGTGTCCAGTCGTCTCCGGAATGGACGCCAGCGAAACGTGTGTCCTGGAATCCTGCGCGGTGCAGGGCGGCGAGCACCGACTCAGGGTGTCCTGGATCGTCCGCGCGGATCACTCGCACCCCCTCCTCGGGGACTAGCGGACCAAAGTCCCATGGTTCCGGGCCACAGATAGCCACTGTCTCAGGGGCGTGTTTACGGCACGCCCTTAGGGCATATCGGTCGACCCCCATGTTTAGAATAGGAAGATCCCGTTCTTCTGACATTTATTTAAGACCTCTCTAGTTTTGTGCAGTCGCCTTTGAGTGGGAAATTTGATCCGGACGGCTTCGGTCCGATAGTTGCCCTGCCGTTAGCGGAATGCGATTTTCGGCGCCTCGCTATCTATCCCGAATTCAATGGCGCATTCCTCGGTTCAGTCCAGATTCCGAAAACTCCCTCTCTCCTACGCATATGAGGACATGCTCACAGCGCCCTTCGCCCTTGAGGTCGAGCCGACCATCCGAAACGCGCAATGAGCCGAGGGCTGCGAACTCCTCCGGGGACGGCGGCTCGGCGTACGCCTGAAGGAATCCGGCCGGCACGGAGACGGAGCCGGGCCAACGAGCGCAGCTTGTCGGCCGGGGAAGCCGCAATCTCTTCCCTGTAGAGCATGATCTCGGCAAGTTCCACCTCCTGCTTCGTCTCCTTCGGGAACCGCAATCCGGGCGCGGCAGGTGTCTCCCGCAATCATGAACAACTTGCTTCCGTGGTTGTAGGGGTGGCGAGGCCGACCGCAGTTGGCGTACCACAGCTCCCCCGGTTGCCACTGGGTTTCGACGCCCTCCAAGACAAGCACAGCTTGGTCGTTGGTGACGATGGGGATCTGCAGCCGAACCGATCCCACTGGCAGGCCGTACGGGTAGAGCGTGTGCTCGGCCACGGCCGCACTCGGCTCCAGCGTCATGTAGCGGACAGCCCGCAGCGGCACGTCGAGGCTTTTGAGGACCGACGCCGTGTGCGACACCTGCCTCATCAGCGGCGTACTTGCATAGTCCACGAGTCCTAGACCGCCGGGTTCGGTGCGCTCCGGGTCCCCATCGGGTCCCCGCAGCGACAGAACACGCCAGCTGTCCGTGAAGCTCTGGGCAATCTCGCCCTTGCTGTAAGTCGCCTGGGGATTAAAGCGCTTATCACCGAGAGGAAACAACTCCTCCTTAAGTCTGGAGGCGTCGAATCCCGGGAGGAGCTTGACGATATCTGATCCCATGCTGAGGTTACTCCGCTTCGTGGGGCGAGAGACGGATGTTCAGGTGGTCGAACCCGCGGTAGGTCCGGTTCTTGCTCCACGTCAGATCCCGCACGCGGGCTTCGGGGAACCGTCGGGCGAACTGGGTCAGCAGCGCCGTTGCTTCCATGCGCGCGAGTGGAGCACCCATGCAGTAGTGCATGCCGTGGCCGAACGCGAGGTGGTCGGTGCGGCGCCCGCCGCCCGTGTGGGGCGCCGGGTGTGCCGGGCATGCCGGAGGGTCGAATGGGTCGTGCCCGGTGAGGGAGACCAGGACGAGGTCACCGGGAGCGATCCCTCGTCCGTCTATCTCCATTCCCGTCTCCGCCGCACGGGCGACATGACCTAGCGGAGGGTGGAGTTCGAGGACCCGTTCGACGATCTCGGCCGTCTCGGTGGCACGGACTTCGTCGGCGACCAACCGCATCAGGTCGTTCTCGATGGCGTACCAGAGGGAGAAGCCCATGAGCGCGGCCGTGGTCTCCAGTCCGCCGAAGAGCATCAGGGAGCACGTTGCGAGGCGGTCGCGTTCGTCGCCCGCGGTGAAGTTCCAGATGCTGTCGGCCCGGTCGGAGTTCTTCACGAACTCCCCCATGCTGAGCAGGGCGTCCTGCGCACGGACGGCGAAGTCGCGTCGGTAGGAGGCGGCCAGGAAGTCCGCGATGGCCCGGGCCCAGCCATGCAGCTGGGCGGCATCGGTCTTCTCCAGACCGAGCATCAACGCCATCGTCCGCGCCGAGATCACCCCGGCCAGCTGCGGCATCGCGTCGCCGACACCCTTCTGGGGGAACTCGTCGAGGGCTTCTTCGACGATCTCTTCGATGGACTCCTGGAGTTTGCGGATCCGGCCGGGTGAGAACAGCCGCTGCACACCGCGGCGGGCTGCGGTGTGCAGCTCATTGTCCAACAAAACGAACCACCGGCTGAGGACGTCCAGCAGTTCGCCGCACTGCTCCCTCATGTCCGCCGGGAGGTAGCTGCCCGCGTCTGCGGTCCGCGACGACAGGGCCGGGTGACCGAGCGCGGCCTGAGCCGTGTCCTTGTCGGGCACGACCCAGGAGCCGAGCTCCTTGTAGTACCGGAGCCGGACTGTTGTGTTCTCTGGCACTCTCTCGCCCTTCGTGAACGGGTCGACTCGTCGGCGTGTACCTGATGCGGTTCGGTGAGCGGCTATCGGTCCCTCACCTGTGCCGTCCAGTCCGGACCGAACCGATCTACGTGCTGTGCTACGGGCGCAAGACCGCTTCCGGCCACGCCTTGGGCTCGTTCAGCCGGGACACCAGCGGGATGTCGCGGATGTCGTGGTGGTTCAGCACCCACATCAGGAACCGCTCCACGCCCATGCCGAAGCCGGCCGTGCGCATGGGCATTTCACCGCGCATCCGGACGTACCACTCGTATTCCTGCTCGTTGACCCCGTGCAGCGCGATGGACTTGCGGAGCAGGCCGACGTCGGTCTGGCGCTCACCCGACCCCACGATCTCGCCTAGGCCGAAGTAGAGGTCGGCCGCGCGCACGGTCCGCTCCTCCTCGTCACCGAACGCCTGGTAGAAGGGGACCGCGAGGGTGTCGAAGTGGTGGACCCAAAGGAATTCGCTCACGCGTTCCATGAGGAGTCGTTCCCCCTTGCGGGTCAGCGTGCGCCACTCGCCCTCGTCCCGGACACAGTCCTCGACGTCGCCGACCAGGCGGATGGCCTCATCGAAGGTGATCTGTTCGAACGCCTCGGGGTAGCCGGCCATCCGTTCCAAGTGCGAGACGTCGCCCCGGGCGGCGGCGAGCCGGTCGCCCTGCTGTGCCAGGATCGCCGAAGCCAGGGCCTTCACGTAGCCGTTGACGTAGTCGATGAGCTCGTCCAGTCCACCGGGGATCTCCGCCTCGCTGTGGGTGAACTGGTTGAGGTGCGTCTCGTCCGGTTCCTCAGCACGGAACGAAGGCATGATGGTGTAGCAGCCGCCCGGTGATATTCGGCAGCCGTATTCCAGCAGGAACTGCATGGAATCTGGGAGGTAGGTGTCGACGCCGAGCAGCTTCACCGGAACCGGCTCGGCGTCACTGCCCAGGGCGGTGGGGCAGGTGATCGTACGCGTCGTCAGCGGCAGGTGCAGGTTCTTCAGGCCACGGGAACAGGCGTACTCCATGGTGGTGGTGACGAAGACGTCGTGGAGATCGCCCACCAGCGCGTACCAGGGGGACCGCAGTGCCTCCAGGAAGGCACCGGGCTCGTTGCTGGCGAAGACCGACGGCGGAGTGACAGTCGGACGGGGGGAAGACGACTGGGACATGGGGTGTTCCTTCCTGACGTGCTATTCGGCTCGGGCCGGCACGATGTTCTGATTGCTGCGCAGCACGTTGGCCGGGTCGTACTGCGACTTCAGGGCCATGAGCTTGCGGTAGCGGTCCTCCCGGTAGACTTCGCGCACCTTGGCCGCCGGCTCGTCCTGGACGTAGTTGATGTAGGCACCGCCGTAGTGCCACGGCTCCAGCTGATCCACGCTGCGCCGGCTCCAGGCGATGTTCTCGAAGTCGTGCGAGGGGTCGGTCCACTGCGCGGACGCCGTGTAGATATAGGGGGCGTCCCGGCGGGGGAAGGCGGAGTCGGAGTCGGGAACGCTTGTGATCTCACCGCGCAGGTACTCGAAGTCGATCGAGGAGAGCGGTGACCTGACGTCCCGCGCTGAGATGACGAACGCGTCCGCGGCTTCCGGCGAGATGTCCTCCAAGTAGCAGGACTTGGTGAAGTACCGGTTGCCGTGGGGTTCGCCGTGGTCCCCCAGCGCCTGGAGCTCCGCGTACGTCAGCTGCCGGGACAGGGCGCCGGCGGGAACCGCTTTGCCGAAGAGGCCCGCGGTGGCCTCGGGGCCCTTTGCCGGTTCACCGAGCCAGACCGCAGTCAGGAAGAGTGCGGGCTCGCCCCTCAGGAACCGGGGAATCCAGTCCTGCTGGCCTGCGACCTTCATGCAGCCGACCGCGTGCATGTCCGGGTGCTGGCTCTCGGCGAACACCCGGTACTCGGCGAGGGCCTGGGCGGCCTCATCGATGGGATAGGCACCGACCTGGTGGTGAACGGTCCCCACTGGCCGGAGCCGCAGCCAGAAGCGGGTGACGATGCCGAAGTTGCCGCCGCCGCCGCGCAGGCACCACAGGAGATCGGCGTGCTCGTCGGGGGTCGCTTTCACTATGGAGCCATCCGCCAGGACGACCTCCGCGGCCAGGATGTGGTCGCACGTCAGGCCCCACTTGCGGCCCAGCCAGCCGTATCCGCCGCCCAGAGCGAGACCGGCGAGACCGGTGTGCGACACGACGCCCGCCGGGCAGGCGAGGCCGTGGGGCGTGGTCGCGGCATCAACGTCGGCGAGCAGGCAGCCGCCCTCGGCCTCCGCCACTGCAGCGGACGGGTCGACGCCCACGGCCCGCATCAGTGACAAGTCGATCATCAGGGTGCCGTCGGCGACGGCGGATCCGGCGACATTGTGGCCTCCGCCGCGGACCGTGACGGGAAGACCTGCGGTGCCTGCGTAGCGTATGGCGGCGCTGACGTCCGCCGCAGTGAGGCAGCGGGCGATGAGGGCGGGGCGCCGGTCGTGCATCCCGTTCCAGACTCTGCGGACGTCGTCGTATCCCACGTCCTCTGGCGACAGCAGTTGTCCTGTGACCCCGGTGCGCAACGCCGCGTGGGAGTCGTGCCCGCGGGGCTGTCCGTCCACGTCAATCACTGCAATCAATACCTTCCGGTGTAGGGGCACGCCGTGCGCGGGGTACGGAGCGGGGTCACGGCAGCTCGTCCATAGCCGCGGTCAGTGCCTGCACGATCCGCGCGCGGGGTTCGGGGTTCATGACCTCTTCGTGGGCGCACGGGAGCGGCCGGACGTCCAGCGCGTCGGCGTACGGATGCCAGGAGTCGGGCAGCGGGCTCAGTTCGGTGCGTCGTTCGGTCGCGGCGAAGTAGAGGATCCGCTCGCTGAACATCTGGGGTGTCCAGGAGGCCGCCAGCCGGCTGGTATTCACGCCGGCGGTGAGCATCCGCTGGAAGGTGTCGTCGTCGAAGGGCAGGCCGGCCAGGACGTCCGAGCGGAGCCGTTCGAGATGCCCGGCGAAGTCGGCCGCGCCTTGTGTCGCGTCAAGGGGCGCAGCGACCAGTGTGGCCAGGATTCCGAACTCGTCCCATTGGGCCGGCGTGGCGTAGTCCGGGCAGGGCCACTCGGCTCCCGGGTAGGAGTCCACGAGGGCGAGCAGGTCGACCTCGTCCCCCTCGGACTGCAGCTGGGCGGCGAGGGCCTGGGCGATGTTGCCGCCTAGGGACCATCCCAGGAGCCGGTACGGTCCGGTCGGCTGCACCCGCCGTATCTCGCCGACAAGTTGCGACAGGAGCGCCTCGAAGTCGGTGGGCGGTGCGGTGTCAGTGGTGAGGCCGGGCGTCTGCAGGCCGTAGACGGGTGTTCCGGCGGGCAATTCCTGTGCCAGGGACAGGTAGCTCCAGGCGAGGCCCGAAGCGGGGTGGACGCAGAACAGCGCGGTCTGTCCGGTGCCCGGCCGCAGCGGCAGCAGCACGTCGAAGTCGCTGCCCGCGCCGCCGTTGCGGCCAGCGCCGAGCAGGCGGGCAGGGGTGGGGTTCCGGTACAGGTCGCGGATGTTGAGTTCTTGGTCGAGGGCGGCGCGGATGCGGCTGATCAGCCGCATCGCGAGCATGGAGTGCCCGCCGAGGTCGAAGAAGTTGTCCTCGACACCCACCCGTTCGAGACCCAGTACCTCCGCGAAGAGTCCGCACAGGATCTCCTCCCGCGGCGTCCGCGCCGCGCTGCCCACCACCAAGGACGACACGTCCGGGACTGGCAAGGCGGCACGGTCCAGCTTGCCGTTCACTGTCAGCGGCAGTGTGTCCAGGGCCACGAAGAAGGAGGGCACCATGTACTCGGGCAGTACCTCACCGACTCGTCGGCGCAGCGCTCCCACATCCACACCAGCGTCTGTGTCCGCGGGCACGACGTACGCCACCAGCCGCTTCTCACCCCGCCGGTCCTCGCGTACCACCACAACCGCCTGGCGGACCGACTCCTCCCGGCCCACGACCGCTTCCACCTCACCCGGCTCCACACGGAACCCGCGTACCTTCACCTGGTGATCCGCACGCCCCACGAACTCCAGCTCACCACCGGAGTTCCACCGCACCAGATCACCCGTCCGGTACATCCGCTCACCCGCACCACCGAACGGATCAGCCACAAACCGCTCAGCGGTCAACCCAGGACGCCCCACATACCCACGCGCCAGACCCGACCCCGCGATATACAGCTCACCCACCACACCCGAGGGCACCAACCCCAGACCCTCGTCCAGCACATACACCCGCGTATTCGCCAACGGCACACCAATCGGCACCGACGAACCGATGCTGCTGCCGGGGGCAATGTCGTATGTGGTTGAAAATCCGAGGTTCTCCACGGGGCCGTAGCCGTTGAGGATCCGCATGCGGGGGAAGCCCTTTCGCGCCCGCTCGACGTGGGTTACTGAGGCGGCTTCACCTGCGGTCATGACCTCGCGTACGTGCGTGAGGCTGTCGGGGTATTCGTCGAGGACTAGGTTGAAAAGCCCTGCGGAGAGCTGGAGCGTGGTGACGCCGTAATCCCGGACGAGCCGTTCGAACTCGGCGGGTTCGGGTCGCTGCCCGCTCTGGACGACAGTGGTTCCGCCGTGAAAGAGCGGGCCGAACACCTCGAGCGCGAAGGCGTCCCAGGAGACGGGCGAGCACTGCAGGACGATCTGCTCGGAGTCGAAGGACAGATACGTCTGTCCGGTGAAGGTGCTTACCAGCGCGCGGTGGGGCGACGCCACGCCTTTGGGGCGGCCTGTGGAGCCGGAGGTGAACATGACGCAGGCGACCGCATCGGGATGGACCGCTACGCCCGGGTCCTCTGTGGGGTGAGCGGTGAGGTCCACGCTGTCCAGGCAGACTTCCTGCAAGGAGGAAGCAGCGAGCCGGCCGGCCGTTGCCCGGTGTGTGATGATCACCGGAGGACTGGTGTCCTGAAGCACTGCCGCCAGGCGTTCCTGGGGGAAGTCGGGGTCGAGCAGTGTGTAGGCGCAGCCTGCCTTCAGTGCGGCGAAGAGTCCGATGAGCAGGTCGTGGCCGCGTTCCACGTGCACGGCAACGATGTCGCCGAGGCGGACACCGAGGCTCGTGAGGTGATGGGCCAGGCGGTTGGCTTGCTCGTTCAGCGCGGCGTACGTCAGGACGCCCTCGTCGGAGGCAACAGCCACCGCTTCGGGTGCTCGCCGTACCTGTTCCTCGAACAGTTCGTGGACGCATCGATCCGCGGGATACGGTGCAGCCGTGTCGTTGTACCCGACCAGCAGACGGTGTCGCTCCTGCGGCGAGAGCACCTGAGACGAAAGCACGCGGGGATCCCTTCTGAATCCTGCCGTTGGAAAGGCCGCCGAGCGGCTCACGTGAGGAGACGCGCCAGACTTGAGCGGAAGGCTTCGGCGATCTTGTCCGCTTGTTCAGCGGTGAAGGCGTCGGCAGAGGCGCGGAGTACGCCGTTGATGTTTCCGACCGTCTGCCAGCTGAACTCCCACAAGGCGGGAAAGGTCGCCCAGTGGGCCGGTATGGGGAGCGGGGTGGTCTTGGTCCCGGGCAGGTGCAGTCGTGGCGCTTCGTTGTCGATGTTGACCAGATGGAGCAGCGGAGCCGTGCCAGGAGTCCTGCGCATCCGAGCGGCTTTGAGAATGCGTGAGAAGGGCAGGTGTTTGTGCGTCAGCGCGTCCTGTATGGCCGTCGCATGCGTCTGCACGACAGCTTCCGCAGGCTGGGATGCGCTCCACGATGTCCGCACTGGCAGCGTGTTCAGCATCGGTCCCATGATTTCCTGCTGGTGGTGGGTGTCCCGCAGCGCGGCCGGCAGCCCGACGACTGACTCGAGCGTTGTGTCCCCGAGGGCGACAGCCGAACTCACAGCCGAGAAAAGCACCGCGGCCGGGGATACCCGTGCCGCACGGGCTAGACGCTTGGTCCCTTGCGTGGCAGCGGCATCGAGATGCAGCTCCACGGGGATGAAGAGGCCGCTGTCCGCGGCTGAAGGGGCATCGTTGCGGGGCAGCGCCTGGGGTTGCAGATCCCGCAGTGTCGCACTCCACCACTCTGCGTCGCAGGTGGCGGCCTGTTCCTCGGACGCGTAGGTGAAGAAGTCCGGGGGCGGGCCCATATAATCCGGCACCGCCCCGCGTAGAAATGCTGCGTAGACGCTGCCCAGCTCGCGGGTCAGTAGCGACAGGGCCCAACTGTCCCCTGCTACGTGGTGGACGCAGAGCACGAAGTAGTGCTCCGTGTTGGATTCGGACAGCAGCATCGCGCGCACAGGGATCTGAGCACGAAGGTCGAACGGCTTCTGCCAGAATCTGATGATGACTGCTGCGCGCGCGTCGTTGGCTGCCAAGCACTCGGCACGTGTCAGTTCCGTTAAAGGACCGTCGAGGTCCATGGGAACTGCAGTCTGATCGTGGTACGTAGAGTGGAGTGCCGGGTGGCGCCGGACCACGTGATCCAGTGCTTGTTCCAGCACGTCGGGGGTCACCTCGCCGGTGATTTTGAAGCCCAGCGGCATGTTGTAGAGGGGGCGGTTCACGAGAGCTTCGTGGACGAGCATGGACTGCTGCATGTCCGACAGCAGGCGCGGTTCCATTGCGGTGTTGCCTCCGCTATCGGACGGGCTGCTGCGTGACCGCAGCCAGCCAGTCGGCAAACGTCGGTGCCTGCAGGCATGTGTGTGGAGCCACTTCTACTCCGACGGCCTCCCGTACGCGCGCGCAGATACGCAGTGCCAGCAGCGAGTGACCGCCCAGCGCAAGGAAGTCGTCATCGTCCTTGACGACATCGACGCGAAGGGCTTGGCGCCAGATTTCTCGCAACTGCTCCTGCAGGCTGTCGATTGCGTCCTGAGGCGAGGAGGGCGCGAAGGGAACAGGGGCGGGCAAGTCCTGACGGGAGACTTTCCCGTTGGGCAGACGCGGCAGCTCTTCCAGGAAAAGGAAGTGGTCGGGACGCATCGCGGCAGGCAGCCGCATCGTGGTGAACTCGCGTAGCGCCCGGGCTGTGAGCAGCGCTGCGTCAGTTTCAGCCGCGTCAGACGGGCTCGGCGGCTGGGGGCGCGGGTCGTCTTCGCGGAGTGCATAGACATACGTGACGTCGGCGTCTGCTCCCACACTCCAGTCGTGCACTTCGTGCACGGTGAAGCCGGCGCCGTCCAGGATGGACTTGATTTCCGCGCCCACCACACTGCTGCGCTCGACTTCGAGGCATACCTGCTGGATCATGCGCCAATGGTCGGCTCGCACGCCTCGCAGGATGCTGAGCTCCGCGCCCTCCGCGTTGATCTTCAACAGGTCGACCCGTTCGAGCTGGTACTGATCGAACAAGTCGGAGAGGCCGGTGGTGGGTACGACGTGGGTCTGGGCCTGGAGTCGGAGCTCGGCGTCGAGGAGGAGCGATGCCCTTTCCTCGTCGGTCAGATCGCTGCCTAAGGCCGTGGTGTTGTCGTAGTGGGACTGCACGAGATCGGCTGCGGCCTGGTGGCGCGTTCCGAGACCTGAGAGGTATGACAGCTGCGGAAATGATGTGAGTTCTGCGCTCCCGGCCTGGTCGGTCACGGCGACCGGGATGACGTCGGAGTGAACCGCGTTGAGCTCCAGGTTGAGTTTGAGGAAGGGAAGCGCATCGGGGTTCGGCTCGACGGAGATCAGCCGTACGTTCGCGGCCTGGAGATGTGCCCACAGCGAGAACAACCCAATGTTCGCGCCGATGTCGACAACCACGGAGTCGTCGGGAAGGTGCACTCCGAACCGGGAGTATTCGTCCTGCTCAAAGATCTGCCGGTAAAGGAAGAGAGCCTCGTCCGGGGAAGGCGTGGCCACTGCGAGTCCATTGGGCATCTGCACGCGCTGGAGGCCGTCAACGACTGGCGAGTGGCGCCGTTTGGCCGCCACATACGCGATCAGGCGCGCTCCGTTGTCTTCGTCGGGCACGGTGATTACCGCGGCGTCGCGCGCCATGGGGTGTTGGCGCAACACTGCGGCGACTTCCTCGGGCTCGACACGAACTCCTCGGACCTTGACCTGGTCGTCCAGCCGGCCGTGGAACTCGAGGTAGCCCGGTTCGGCGCGGCGTACCAGATCGCCGGTTCGGTACATTCGTGCGCCACCGTCCGAGAACGGGTCGGGTCGGTATCGCGCCTGTGTCTGTGCTTCGTCGTCCAGGTAGCCGACGCCGACGCCGACGCCTCCGATCCAGAGCTCTCCGCTCTCGCCGTCCGCGACCGGCGTCAGATCGTCGTCAAGTACGTAGCAGTGGACGGAGGAGATGGGGCGGCCGATGGGTGCGATGTCTCCGTCGTAGGGCTCGCTGCAGTCCCAGTACGTTGCGTTCACTGAGGTTTCGGTTGGGCCGTACTGGTTGAACAGGGCACAGGCCGGCAGTAGCGTGCGGAATCTTTGGACCCGGTTCATGTCCAGGGCCTCGCCACCGCAGAAAACCCGCCGCAGATCGGTGCAGCTCACCAGTTCTGGTTCTTCCAGTACGTACCGGAGCACCGAGGGGACGAAGTGGGCGGTGGTGATGGCAGTGTCCTGTATCAGCCGGACCATGCCCAAGCTGTCGAACTGCAGACCGGGAGGCGCGACAACCAGGGTGCCACCGGCCACCAGGGGCGAGAAGATCTCGTGCACGGAGGCGTCGAAGGCGATGGACGCCTTGTGCAGTACGCGGTCCGAGGAGTCGAAGGCATACTGGGCCTGGCCCCACTCCAACCGGTTGGACAGGCCCAGGTGGTGGAGGATCACGCCCTTCGGTGTTCCGGTTGATCCGGATGTGAAGAGGATCAGCGCCGGACGCTCGGCGGCTTGGTTTCGCGCCCAGGCGTCTGCCGGTACCGCTTTACACAGGAGTTTGTCTGCGTTCCGAGGGAGATCGTTGACGTCGAGCCAGCACGCTGGCCTGGTCGTCTGGTCGCGGTGCCCGGCCGTTCCTGCGTGCAGTACCAGGCGCGGGTCTGCCGCGCTCAGGATCTGGTCCACCCGCTCGGCTGGAAATTCCGGGTCCATGGGAACAGCTACCGCGCCCGCTATCCAGGTGGCCAACAGCGAGATGACGTAGTCGGCGGAGCGCAGGAAGTACAGCCCGACGTGGTCGCCGGAACTGATGCCCGACCGGCACAGCACCTCCGTGATGGCATCCACGCGATGCCACATGTCGCCGTAGCTCATCTCACCATCGGCGCTGATGATGGCGAGCTCATCTGCCGCGTGTCCCTCAGGTCGGTGAACCAGGTCCGGAACGAAAGAAGTACTCATAACTCGTCACCCTGCCTTCTGAGCCAATGCGACGATCGCTACACGCGGCACTTCGGCAACAAAGAGGCCATTTGCTCGGTATACGACCGGTTGGGAGGTGAAGTTCGCTTCGCCCGGCAGACTTGCCAAGTACTTCTCGTGTCCGAAGCAGTGCTCCAGCAGCCGCCAACGGGCTTCCGGACCTTCCAGGGCGTCGAAAACCGAGCGGACTCCGTACATGTCAGCCACGTATTCGCACATCCGCTGGCGGGCATCGTCTTCCGTGTAGCCGGCCACGATCAGGGGGTCGTACATGTCGATCACGCGGGCGGGCGTACCCGCCTGGTCGAACAGGCCGGCCAAGAGCTCCCGCGAGAAGTGCACGTAGTCGTGGCCAGCCGCAGTGTTGGGATGAACGATGTCGGAGAAGAAGTACGCCATCGGGCTGTGCTCATCGAAGTCGTGCAGCACGACACGCCCACCGGGCCGCGTTACTCGAAGGGCCTCGGTGATGGCGCAGAGCCGTTCTTGAGGGGCGATGTGATGCGTGCCGTAGGCGAGCAGTACGGCGTCCATCGTGTTGTCTCGCAAGAAGAGGTGGTCTGCTGCCTGGCGGACAGCAGGCAGGCCGTGGGCCAGCGCCTGGCCGACCATCTCCCCCGATAGATCGCCCGTCAGGATGCTGAGATTGACCTCGGCGCCTTCGGGGTGGCCGCTCAGGGCACGCGCTATGAGGCCGTCACCGCCTAGAACGTCGAGCACTGTGCCCTCTGCACCGTCGGTCGGGGCAGCCAACTGCAACAACTGCCGCGCACCCGTCCACCGGACAGATGCGTCCCGCTGCGCCCGCCGGTAGGAATCACCTCGACCGGTGAAGTCCGAGTCAAATTCCGTCGTGGTTGCGAACAAACGCTTCAACGCCTCATCAGCATCTGGCCGCTCGAAGTCCAGCACTGAATTCAAGAGCGGATGCGTGGGCACCACGTTGCGCAAGTATGAGTCGAGTGTCATGGACGGCAGATAATTTTCCTCCGCCAGAGCATCCGCGTGCATGTTCACCAATCCGGCCACGCCACGCACAGATGCCGCAGACCATAGATTATTCGAGGGCTATAAACGAACCCATTATACGTAGCACCTTACGTCCAATTCCCGGGATGCGGGCCGCATCCCTGCACCTCACATAAAGAGTCGCAACGATGCTCGCCTCGGGTTCCGGGGCACCGCACCAGCACGCTGCCAGCCCTTGTTGATCTAGTCAAGGTGATTCTTAATGTTTGAATCAGCATGCTTACGGATAGGGGCCTCCGCCTCATGTCGGCCAGAATGAATCGACAAAAGCGCAAAACCCTCTTGACAAGAGGACCGGAATCACATAAGTAACACATCGCTCCACCGGAAGGGTTTCCTCGACTGCTACTCCCGCACCACGACCGGACCTTCACCGGGTAAAGGCCTGTCTTCGCAGCCTGGGAGGGCGTGCCTCCTGCGCAACAGGCACGCCTTGCTCGCACCACATCAAATGAGCCATCGTTGCCATGCCGGGCCCGCCGTCAGCCTCGCGCATCCCACTCACGCTGGCCATGACCAGCAAGTTCGCCTATCCGGCCGCCTCCAGCACTGACTGCGCCACTGCAGCGAGGATGCATCAAGCCAACTTTGGCTGATTCACGTCGGCGTTACACCCGGGAAGCGCATTTTGAAAACAGTGTCGTCTGCTTCGTGAGCCTCTACACGACATTGTCCTAATTGAAGAAATGTGCACCGGGAATCGAATCTCTCAATCCAGTCCCGCATTGATCACCGAGGGTGAGCAACACTGGTCCACCGCGCTCCCACCCTGAACTCCGCAGGGGGGAAAGTGTCTTGACACCACCAGCAACTGCATGAATGATCTTCTTCGGAAGAGGCGGCAGGCGTCGAGTCAACCCCATTACTGCGATGCCCACGAACGCGCTGGCGGCGCAGCAAATCCGATATCAAGGGCGCAGGCTGCCGGGACACTGGATATGGAGTTCTGGATAGCCTCATGGAAATTGTGCCGCGACTGGAAGGTAGGAGTCGCCGGCGAACAGTCGTTACGGGCACCTCGTCGGATGCGCATACGTGGAACCTGGTCTTTCTGCAACTACTTCTTGAGGGGGCGGGCCATACGGTGTCGAACCTCGGGGCATGCGTTCCCGACGCGCTGCTGGTCTCCGAGTGCCGGGCCCGTCGACCCGAATTCATCGTCATCAGCACTGTCAATGGACACGGGTACCATGACGGCCAACGTGTCGTGAAGCGGCTCCGTATGGTCCCGGAACTCGCCCGCGTGCCCATTGTCATCGGCGGGAAGCTGGGGATTGACGGCCCCGATCCGCGATGGCATCACGTACTCCGTGCCGCAGGCTTCGATGCGGTCTTCGAAGGTGGCGAGGAGGACCCGGGCGCTCTCCTAGCCATGGTCGAGGCATTGCCAGTCGTGGTCGAGGCATGAGCTCCATCCAGCCAGCCCCTCGGTCTGCGGGCTTCGGCCGATTCGTGTCCGGCGCTCAGGCAGGCGGTCAACTCGTCGTGCAGCCTCGCATGGGGATGCCGATGCCGGAGGAGATGCGCGGAGGGCTCTTAGCAACGAAGCGGGCTTCCGCCACCACCGTCGGCACGATCACGCTCGATAGTTACACGAGGGTCGGCGATCACCAGGCCGCCCGCGCGGCACTGCGCCGGTGCACGCCACTGAATGGCTATCCGATTCTGGCGCATGCTCCGGGCACCACACGGGCGATGCTCGCCGGCATAATGGACGCCACCTTTCCCGTCCAGGTCCGTCACGGCTCGGCGGACCCTCGTGACATCCTCGCGGCCCTGGAGGCAACGGGCATCGACGCCACTGAGGGCGGCCCCGTCTCGTATTGCCTCCCATACAGCCGCATGCCCCTGCGTGAGTCGATTCGAGCCTGGAGCGAGGGCAGCAGGAGACTCGCCCAATTTCAGGAAACCGGGCGGCAGCCACACGTGGAAACCTTCGGCGGCTGCATGTTGGGCCAGCTGTGTCCACCGAGCCTGCTCGTTGCCATCAGCTTGCTTGAGGCGCTGTTCTTCCGCCAACACGGACTGGGCAGTATCTCCATGAGCTATGCCCAGCAGACCAATGCGGAGCAGGACGAAGAAGCCATCAGCGCTCTGCACAATCTGGCGGCAGCGCTCTTGCCAGATGTTGACTGGCACGTCGTCGTGTACGCCTACATGGGTGTCTATCCCCGCACACACCGGGGCGCTGAGCTACTGCTCCAAGAGGCCGCCCGGCTCGCTGTGCGCACTGGTTCGGCCCGTCTGATCGTGAAGACAGCAGCGGAGGCCCATCGCATCCCCACCATCAGCGAGAACGTGGCGGCGCTGGAGACAGCTGCTCGCGCCGCTCAAAACGAACAGGTGAGCAGACCTGTGCAGACGGCTGCTCACGCGGTCCACGCAGAGGCGCGTGAGATTGTCCATGCCGTGCTCAGCCTCCACCAGGACATCGGCTGCGCCCTGGCCATCGCCTTCGAGCGCGGCTACCTGGACATCCCCTACTGCCTCCACCCAGACAATGCTGGTCGCACGCGAAGCTACATCGACGTCAAGGGCCGTCTGCAATGGTCGACCACGGCGTCTCTGCCGATCAACGGTGCACCAAGGTACCGCGCCGATCAGGGCCTCACTGCCTCCGGGCTGCTCAGCGCCTTGTCCTATGTGGCTGAAAAATTCGACAAGCACCCGCACGACAACCCCTCGTCCCATCTACCGAGACTGGAACGGCAGGCATGACACGCCAATCCGACCCACGCGAGCACCTTGCCTCTGCCAAGACCCAGGCGGTGCTCCGGATCCAGCACCGGATACTCATCGCAGTACGTGAGCATCTGCGCGAGCAGGGCTTCATCGAACTACTGCCGCCTATCATCGGCCCTGTCACAGATCCTGGCGCCCGCGGGGCCAAACAGGTGGACATTGATTACTACGGGCATCGCTACAAGCTGATGACCAGCGCCATCCTCTATAAGCAGGCCACGCTACTGGCGTTCGACAAGATCTTCTTCATTGCGCCGAACATCCGTCTGGAGCCTTTGGAGACGGCCGGCACCGGCCGGCACCTGACTGAGTTCCACCAGATCGATGTCGAGATGGCCGGCGCTTCGCGCGACGACATCATGGAACTCCTCGAGAGCCTGGTGCGACGGGTCATCGAAGAGACTCTGGACACCAGCGCGGATACGCTCGGCGAAGTCGGCCGCGACACCGCAGCTTTGGCCAAGGCTCTTCTCGTGCCCTTCGGGCGGCAGACGCATTCCAGCGCCGTGGGTCGCCTGCATGCCATGGGACATCCTCAGAACTCGGACGCCGAGATCGACTGGCAGGGTGAGGTCCGGCTGGCGAGCGAAGCCGAGCAGCCGTTCTTCATCACGGACTATCCCAAAGGCTCCCGTGGCTTTTACGACCGCGAGAACGAGCAGCAGCCCGGGTCGCTGCGCAACTTCGACCTGCTTGCACCCGAGGGTTACGGCGAGCTGTGCAGCGGAAGCGAGCGTGAGAACGACTACGCGACGATCGTCGCGCGGATCAGAGAAACCGGTGAAAATCCGGCCAAGTACGCATGGTATCTGAAAATGGCTCGCGAAGGCATCCCCAGCAGCGCCGGATTCGGTATCGGACTGGAGCGCTTCACCCGCTACATCGCTGGCGTCGACAGCGTTTGGCAGGCCAGCGCCTATCCCAAGATCCCCGGAGAGCCGTCACCGTGATGAGCAGGCTAACTGCGGCAGGCTTCCCCGAAGACCATGTGCGCGCCCGGGCCCGTGACGGCGCGGCAGCCGCCCTGCCGTCCCTGCAGCAGTACGGCAGGGCGATGTTCGGTGCCCACGGCACTTCGGGTTCCGAACGCCTGGACCTACTGGACTCGCTGCGGATCGTTCCCCCTGTCTTCATGCCCCAGCGGCTGGAGAAACTGATCGAACTCGGACGCGAACCGCTTTACACCGACGTCGACCTGCGCACAGACATCGGCGGACTGCGTTCCCCCCTCCCTGTTCTCGTCTCCGCGCTCGGTTCTACCGACCTGGCGCACGGAAAGATAGCCAACGCTGTAGCCCGCCAGGCGGGCCGCCGCGGTATCCCCGTCGTCATGGGGGAGAACATCGTGCCCTCCTCTGGATACGGCCGCCTCGGCGACAGCACCCACCGCTCGCTCAGCGCGCGTATCCGCGATTACTGCAAGGAGCTGCCCGATGCCACGGGCGGCATTGCCGTCCAGCAGAGCACCGAGGACGCAGACGCCGAAGTCTGGAACTTGGTCTACAGCGATCCCTCGGCCCTTCCGCTGCTCGAATCGGGCCGACTGGCCTTCGAACTCAAGGTAGGGCAGGGGGCGAAGCCGGGCCTCGGTGGCATGGCAGTCGTGGACGCGCAGCACGTCACCGCGGCGGACATCCAGTTCACGACGGACGCAGTCTTCTCCAGCGACGCAACGCGGGTCCTGCGGTCAGCAACCCCTGGCACCTTCACACACGAGATACTGCACCGACAGATTGTGTCGATGCGTAACAACTTCCCCCGCGCACGGATCTGGGTCAAGCTCCTGCCAGGCCGGGACATCAGATCGGCCGCCGAGGTGGCCTGGGCAGCCGGGGCCGACGCCGTCACCGTAGACGGTGCCGAGAGCGGCACTGGATGGGCGCCCCTGTCCTTCCTGGAACACGTCGGACTACCGTTGGCTGAGGCGCTACTTCGAGTAGGGCGCAGGGAGTCCTGCCTGATCGCGTCGGGCCGTATGTGGGAGGGGACACGGGCGGTCAAGGCCCTCGCCTTGGGAGCTCGCGCCGTCGGTGTCGGCCGTGCCGCGTTTCTCGCCGTCGATGAGGATCCTGAACAGGGCTTGCTCAAGCTACTCGATTGCTTCGGTTTCGAGCTGCGGCTCCTTATCAGCGCGCTGGGCAAGTACTCCGTATCGGATGTGGCGCAGGAGGATCTCTGGGGCCTCCCGGGAGCCGTCCAGACATCCAAAAATTACTCATGGACCCGTTGATTACAAGGAGGCACCGTGACGCATCCGTTCGAAAAGGATGACGCTACCTACCGCGTTCTGGTGAATACAGAGAACCAGCACTCCCTTTGGCCTGCCTGGCTCGATGCGCCCGGTGGTTGGAACACGCAGTACGAGGGCTCCAGAGAGAGTTGCCTCGAATATGTCGAAACGCACTGGACGGATCTTCGGCCCGCTAGAGATCTTTAACCTCGATCTTTCGCGCGCCCAGCAGACTGGAGGTCTTGATGTTGTAAGTGACCTTTGGTCGTAGGCTCGTTGTCGCCTGCCGGTGAGAGTCCGGTCGGGTAGCTGCCAGGAGGCCCGGTAGCAGACTGGCGGCGTCGGGGGGAAACGCCCGGCGTCGAAGCCCAGTGTCGAAAGCCCTTCAAAGGGGGAGCAAAGCAGTGAGGTTGATCCCCGGAGGTGGACACCGGGTTTCACGCGACGTGTGACGGCGTACGTGACGTGATCAATTGCTGTTCATACTCGGCTGGCGCGAGGTAGCCGAGGGCGGAGTGGCGGCGGCGCCGGTTGTAGTACGACAGTCACCTGAACAGCTCCAGCCGTGTCTGCGCCTTCGAGGTCCAGCGCCTTCCGTGCAGCAACTCGCGCTTTGAGGCCCTGGAAGAACGATTCGGCGAGGGCGTTGTCATAACTTGAGCCGACGCGGCCCATGCTGCGGCGGATGCCGTGCCGACGGCAGGCCTCAGCGAAGGCGGCCGATCCATATTGTGCGCCCCTGTCCGGGTGAAAGACGACGCCATGGACCTGGCCGCCGCGGGCGGCCACGGCCATCTCGATCGCGTCGGTGACCAGCGAAGCGCGCATGTGGTCCGCGATCGACCAGCCGATCACGCGCCGCGAGCAGATGTCGATAACCGTGGCGATCAAGCAGGTCGAGCCGACGGCGACGTACGTTATGTCGCCGCACCACTTGGTGTTGAGCATGTCCGCCGTGAAGTTACGCATCACCAGGTCCGGCACGGGCGGGGCCGCCTTGCCTGAATGGTCGTGCGCTTCCTGCGCCGCAGGTGCCGTCCGACGATGCGGTTGATCCTCATCAGTCTGCTCACGCGCTTGCGGTTGATCTTTCTCCCGCGGGAGCGGAGTTCGGCATGGACGCGCGGGGCGCCAGGCGCCCTGGTGGTCGGCATGGATCTGCCGATCTCCGACACCGTTCGCTTCCTCGATGGCTCGTTCGGCGCGGGCGTCTGCAGTGGCCCGGTGCTGGTAGTAGCCGGAGCCGGAGACGCCCAGGCCCCGGCAGATCCGCTTCACGCCGAAGTCGTCGCGATTCTCGGAGATGAAGTCCCGGCGTCGGGGGCTCACTTCACCTCCCGAGCGAAATACGCGGCTGCCCGGTGCAGGATCTCGCGCTCCAGCTGCCACTCCTTCTCCGCCTTCAGCAGCCGGGCGTTCTCCGCCTGCAACCGGGCCGGTTCGTCAGCCGGGCTTCCGCCGGCCTCGCGACGCTCGGGCAGCGTCTGGGACTCGCTCTTTGCGGACCCACGTCCGCAGCTACTCGGCGGTGATGTCGAGGGCTGCCACCGCCGCGTATGTGCGCTTGCCGCCCGCGGCCGGGTAGAGCGCGACCGCGTCCCTCCTGAACTCCTCCGATACGGAGACTTGCGTCCCACCTGAACATCCCTCCCTGGACCATCAAGATCCATTGTCAGGGTGTCCACTCCAAATATCAGCCTCAGCGCTCACCCTCGACCCTGGCCAGGCCATCGCGCTTTCCCGGAGCTGGCGCGACCTCCCGATCGAGCAGATCGGCGAACTACGGCGGGGACGGCGGGACGCCGGAGATGCCTGGCCACGGGGGCGGCGGTGCTCCAGCCCAGGCCGGTCCCTCGGCCTAGCGCGATTGCTCCAGGTCCGCGTGTTCCACGAGCGGAACCCACAGTTCACGTAGGCCCAGGGAATGGGGATCATCTGCGGCGGGACAGCGACCAGCTGCGCGCCGCACGCGGTGACGTCGGTGTGGGGCTGCTGGAGGACACGCAAGACGATGTGGTTGTAGGACGCGTTGCCATGACACTGCGTGTTGTATCCGTAGCCAGCCGGGAAGTTGGGCGTCAGTTCGTGAAAAGCAGGGCAGGCGCTAAGACTTGACCACCCGTCAGTGGCGCAGCTCACACATTCTTATGGCCACATTGTCGCGCTTGAGTGGGTCCGCCTGGATTCCTTCTCTTCTTCTCCTCGGTACCTTCAAATTTGCGTCACATAAGTGACAAGTAAGTAGCGGAGACCGAGGAATAATGACGGTTCACATACACGCCTACCACAAGCGTGGGAGACCATGGTCGGGCTTGCGCTACGTCGCGGGCGGTCTTGCTCTGGCGTTGTCAGTCACCCTGATCGATGGCACGAGTGCCGCGATCGCTGCAGCGCCTCAGGCCCCCACTGCGCAGAAGAATGCGGCGGCTACTCAAGCGGCCGACATTTCTTCCGCCCGCGTTGCCGCGCGTCTGTTGGGCAAGCGTGTTGAGGCGTTGTCGGAGCGCACGGAGACGTCCAAGACCTGGGCCAACAAGGACGGTTCGCTGACCACTGAGCTCACCGCCGGCCCGGTCCGGTTCCAGGACGACGTCACCAGTGAGTGGCGGGATGTGAACCTGGATCTCGTAAGCAGTTCCGATGGGTCTGTGCAGCCCATAGCGCACCCGCACGGGTTGAAGCTGGCGGGCAAGGCTGCTGCCCCGGCTGCGTCGCTCAAGTCGGCGCAAGCCTCCAAGGCAATCGATCTGGTGACGCTTGGCGAGGGTGATGAGCAGATCACGTTGCAGTGGAAGGGCGGTCTGCCCGCGCCGAAGCTGGATGGCGCACGGGCTGAGTACGTCAACGCCGTGCCTGGTGCTGACGTGGTGGTCGAGGCGACCCGTACCGGTTTCGAGCAGTTCGTCGAGATCAAGCAGAAGCCTGCCACCAACGGCTACACGTACACACTGCCGCTGAAGGCCAAGGGCCTGAAGGCCGCACAGCAGGCCGATGGCAGCGTGCTGTTCACGGACAAGAAGAACAAGAAGCAGGCAGTGATGGCTGCGCCGGTGATGTGGGACTCCACCGTCGACGAGCGGTCCGGTGAGCACACCCGGCGGGTACCGGTCGCGATGAAGGCCGTCACCAAGGGATCCTCGATCGATCTCGTGATCACCCCGGATGCGGAGTTCCTCGCCGATCCGGCCACTAAGCCCTGATCCACCGATCCGGCATCTGTGGATAACTCTTCTTGAAACGAGGAAGTGCCTCGTGACCTGCGATGATGGGAGTTCTTCAGGCTTCCAGCACGCGCGATCAGCAAGGCACTTCCGAGATGCAAGTTTCCCATACGCCGGCGGCGGTCTCCGCTGTGTTCGATGATCCGAATCTGATCGCGCAGGTTGGGCTGGTCCCGGTGCTGCGGCTGGCCGAGCGGTGCGGGCTGTCGCGACTGGTGACGGAGAAGGTGAAGCTGACCGGGGCGAGGAACGGGGCGGGTGCGGCGGCGGACGCCAAGGTCACCAGCATCGTCGCGGGCATGGCAGCGGGCGCGGACAGTATCGATGACCTGGCGATGTTGCGTCACGGGGCGATGCCGACGGTGTTCGGAGGTATTCGCGCCCCGTCCACGCTGGGCACGTTCCTGCGTGCGTTCACCCACGGACACGCTCTGCAACTCCACGCCGTGCACCGCAGGTTCCTCGCCGCACTCGCCGCGCGCACCCCGCTGCTGCCGGGTGCGGGTGGTGAGGTGGCGTTCGTCGACGTCGACTCCACCCACAGGCGGGTCTACGGCCGGGCGAAACAGGGCGCCGAGTACGGCCGGTTCAAGGGCATCCGCACCCTGCACCCGCTCCTCGCCACGGTCTGCACCCCCCGGTCGAGGCCGGTGATCGCCGCAGTGCGGATGCGACGCGGCAAAGCAGCCGACTCCCGGGGCGCCCCGAAATTCGTGAGCGAGGCCCTGGCCACCGCCGCCGAGGCCGGCTGCACCGGGACCCGTATCCTGCGGGCCGACTCGCAGTTCTACAACGCCGGGGTCATCGCCGCCTGCCGCCGGGCAGGCGCCCACTTCTCGGTCACCACCGGGATGAACCCCTCCATCAAACGGGCCGTTCTCGGCATCCCCCACGACGCCTGGCAGCACATCAGTTACCCGACCGCGGTCCCCGACCCCGAGACCGGTGAACTCATCTCGGACGCCGAAGTCGCCGAGATACCCGAGTACACCGCGTTCACCGGCCGCAAGAAGGCAGATCGGGTCACCGCCCGGCTGATCGTGCGCCGGGTCCGTGACCTGGCCAAACCCGCCGTCGTGGGCGAGCAGGACGAGCTGTTTCCCGTCTGGCGCTACCACCCCTTCTTCACCGACCAGCCCGCCGCAACGCTGCGGGCCGAGCGGGAACACCGCCACCATGCCGTGGTCGAGCAGGTCATCGCGGACAGCAAGGCCTCGGCCCTGGCCCATCTGCCGTCCGGGCACTTCCACGCCAACGCGGCCTGGCTCACCCTGTGGGCGATGACCTACAACCTGCTGCGGGCCGCTGGTTCCCTGGCCTCTGCGTTCCACGCCAAGGCCACCACCGCTACTCTCCGCGCCCACCTGGTCCAGGTTCCGGCCCGCATCGCCCGCTCAGCGCGACGCGTCACTCTGCACCTGCCCCACAACTGGCCCTGGCAGCACGCCTGGACACACCTCTTCACCACCGTCCACGGCCCACCCGGCTGACCCGAACAGCCCCTGCCCACCCCGCCCACCAGGGCCCAACCGGAACCGAACCCGTGGAAAAGCTGGGCAGACCAGCAGATGCCGCCTGCCCACACCCAGCCACCAGCCCAAAGCGGACACAGAAATCGATCAGAAGATCACTCTCGAACCACCTCGGTGGATCAAGGCTAAGTACCCAGTGACGGTGGACCCCTCTACCTCGTCCCTGTCCAACGTCTTTGACACGTATGTCCAGCAGGGCGAGACCGTCGACTGGTCGGCCGACACCGAACTGGACCTGGGTAACCCGGGCACGAAGAATGCCGACGGTACCCCGCGCACGGCACAGTCCTTCATCTCCTGGAACACCTCACCGATCCAGGACGCACTGGTCCTGGACGCGAAGCTGTCCCTGTGGAACTTCCACTCCGGCAACAACGTGGACTGCAAGACATACCCGTGGGAAGTCTGGTCCTCGGGTGCGGCTTCCACCTCCAGCAGGTGGACGAAACGTCCGACGATGACGGCAAAGAAAGCCACCTCCACCGAGACCCGCGGCAACACCTCGTGCACCACCCAGCCCGACGGATGGATCAACGCCAACGTCACCACGCTGGTGCAGGAGTGGGCGTCCGCCAAAGCGACCCGCGGCCACATGGGCCTGCGCGCTTCCGACGAGAGCGTGGTCGCGCAGTGGAAGCGGGTCAATTCCGCCAACGCCGCTTCCAACCCGCCGAAGATGGTCGTCAACTACAACTACCGGCCGCGCACCGGCACCAAGCAGGAAGCCGGCCCGCCCTACTTCTCCTACGGCAGCGCCTACACCGTCAACACCGTGACGCCGACCCTGCGCGACACCTTCGTCGACGCCGATGGTGACAAGGTCAACGGCACGTTCCAGATCTTCGACAACGCCACCAACACTCAGGTCGGCGACGTCATCGTCTCCAAGTACGTCTCTTCCGGACAGGTCGCCTCGGTGAGCGTTCCGGCAGGTGTGCTCACCAACGGCAAGACGTACAAGTTCCGCACCTCGCCGTACGACGGCAGCCACTACAACGTGGACTGGTCGGCGTGGAAGACCTTCACCGTCGACACGAAGGCGCCCTCTGCACCCGGCGCCGTCGTCTCCACTGACTACCCGACCGACGCGTGGGTCAAGGGCGCGGGACAGACAGGCACGTTCACGGTCACTCCGCCCGCCGCCGACCACCAGTGGCTCGAGTGGAGTCTGGACGAGTCGACCTGGACCAAGGTCGTGACGTCCGGTTCGTCGGCCGACAAGGGCATCAGCATCACGCCTCCGAAGGACGGCAACCACACCTTGCTGGTGCGGGCGGTGGACAAGGCCGACAACAAGTCGGAGGCCATCGAATACACTTTCCACGCCGGACCCGGCGGCTTCGTCCAGCCCGCAGAGGGTGAGCGCACCGCACGCCGCCTGCCCTTGGTCGCCGAAGCCGAATCGGGCAAGTACAACGCGGTGTCCTTCTCATGGCGCCGCTCCGAGGCCGATCCGTGGGTGAAGATCCCCGCAGGTCACGTAATCTCCGGGGGCACTCCTCTGACCGCATGGCCGGTGCCGATGACGGGCGGCAGGAACGCTCCGCTGGTCTGGAACGCCACCGACACGGTCGACCCCGACGGCAGTGTGCAGGTCAAGGCCGACTTCACCGGCCCCAACTCCGCCGGTGGCAGCACGCAGCCGCTCAACGTCGTCGTCGACCGAACCGCCCAGGGCGCCGCGCCCGGCCGGGTCGGGCCGGGCGCACTGAACCTGCTCACCGGTGAGTACACGCTGTCCGAGTCCGAATCCTCCTACTTCGGCATGTCGGTCACTCGTACCGCCTCCTCGCTCCAGCCCGAGCTGGCGACGGAGCAGGAGGGACAGCTGCCGATCTTCGGCAAGCAGTGGTCCGCAGGCATGAACGCGGAAACGTCGGAGTCCGACTACACCTACATCCAGAAGATCTCCGACACGGCCGTCCGTGTGTCGGCAGGGAACGGCGACGCCGTCCACTTCACCGCGAATGCGGCGAGAACGGGCTGGATCGCCGAGCCGGGCGCTCCCAAGCTGACCCTGACGGGCAGCGTCACGGGCACCTTTACCCTGACCGACACTGAGGGCGCGGTCACTACGTTCAGCAAGCTCGACGCCGCGTCCACCGTCTGGAACGTGTCGTCGACCATGCTCGACGGCAAGGACGACTCGACGGTCACCATGGTCTCGCAGACCGTGACCGTGGACGGCAAGAAGCTCGCCCGTCCGCACCGTGTGATTGCGCAGGACTCGGGTGTTCCCGCGGCGACGTGTGCGACGACGCCGTCCACCAAGGGCTGCCGCGTTCTGGAGTTCGTGTATGCGACGAGCACCACGGCGACGGATTCGTCCTTCGGTGAGTACACAGGTCAGGTCAAGGAGATCCGTCTGTGGGCGACCGCACCAGGAGCTGCCGCCGCGACAGCCAAGGCGGTCCAGGCGTACGTGTACGACAACCTGGGCCGGCTCAGGGAGACCTGGCAGGCACAGATCTCGCCCGCGCTCAAGACGAGCTACGGATACGACATCGCGGGCCGGGTCACGACCTATACCGCTCCCGGGCAGCTTCCGTGGACCCTCACCTACGGCAAGGCGGGCTCCTCCGCGAACACCAGTGAGGGGATGCTCCTCAAAGCGACCATCCCCACGCGAAGCCGGGCACGGTCGACGCCATCGACGGTGAAGCCGTGACCAGCGTTGTCTACGAGGTGCCGCTGACCGGCTCCGCCGCACCGCATCAGATGGACACGACGGCCGTGAAGACGTGGGGACAGATCGAGGCGCCCAGCGATGCGACCGCTGTGTTCCCCGCCGACTCCGTACCCTCCGGGCACTCCGGCACCCTGCTGGGAGCGGCCGACTACCGGCGGGCGAGCATCCTTTACCTGGCCGCATCCGGCAACCAGGTGAACTCAGCCGCTCCCGGTGGTCACATCTCCACCACGGAGAACGACCGCTTCGGGAACACCGTACGTGAGCTGAGCGCGTCCAACCGCGCCGTCGCGCTCGGTCTCACCGCAGCAGACAAGGCCGTCCAGGAGGACCTCGGCATCGCCCAGCTGACCGGTGCGGAGCGCGCGGAACTGCTCTCGGCCCGCTCGGTCTACAACGCCGCCGGCACGCGCAAGCTGGAAGAGTTCGCCCCACTGCGACGGATCGGCCTCACGACGGATCTCAAGTCGGGCACCACACTGCTGGTCCCCGCGGGCACCCCCGTGACCGCGCGGACCTGGACGGTCAACGAGTACGACGCGGGCCGGCCCACCGACGGGACGGCGACGATCAAGGATCAGGTCACCAAGGTCACCGTCGGCGCCCAGGTCCGTGAGCACCCGGCCACGCACGCCGAGATTCGCCAGACGCAGAACACCTACGACTGGGCCAAGGCTGTTCAGGTCAAGACCATCAAGGATCCAGGCGGCCAGGCGCTCACGACCGAGACGGTCCACGACGCCCAGGGCAGGGTCATCAAGCAGCTGCAGCCCGGCTCCAACGGCGCCGACGCAGCCACCCGGGTGACCACTTACTGGTCCGCTACGGGCACAGGCGCCTGCGCCGGCCGCCCGGAGTGGGTCGGCAAGGTGTGCTCCACCGGACCCGCAGGTGCGATCACCGGCGGTGGCAGCAACCCGACGCAGCTGGTCACGACCACGACCGAGTACGACTGGTGGGGCAACACGGCCAAGACCGTCGAGTCCGCCAACGGCGTCACCCGTACCACGACGACCACCCACGACGCAGCAGGACGCCCTGCCGAGGTCGCGATCACCGGCGGTTCCGGGGCGACCGTTCCTCAGGTCACCATCACGTACGACCCGACCAACGGTGAGGCGGTCAAGTCCGCCTCCACGACCGGTGGGACAATCACGCGGATCTACGACAAGTTGACGCGTCTGATTTCCTACACGGACGCCGACGGCGGCCAGACCCAAGTGCAGTTCGACGCACTCGACCGTCCGATCAAGGTAACCGATTCTGTCCCGTCCACCGTCACCTTCTCCTACGACCACACGGCCGAGCCGCGCGGTCTGCCGACGAAGGTCACCGACTCCGTGGCCGGTGCTTTCACGGCGGTCTACGACGCGGACGGCGGCGTCGTGAGCGAGACGCTGCCCGGCGGTTACACGCTCACTCAGACCAAGGACACCGCGGGTTCCGCGGTCGCACGGACTTACACCCGGGACAGTGACGGCACGGTCGTATTCTCCGACCGCCTCAGCGAGTCCGTGCACGGTCAGGTGACCGCGCAGGCTGGCTGGTCGGACCAGGAGTACACGTACGACACCGTCGGCAGGCTCAGCACCGTCAAGGACACTGCGGAGACCGTCTGCAACCGCCGCGCATACGGATTCGACCAGCGCAGCAACCGCACCTCGCTCACCACGGCGACCGGAGTGCCCGGTGCCGACTGCCCCACCGCGGGAGGGACGACCAAGACCTACGCATACGACTCCGCCGACCGAGCCGCCGACGCAGGGTGGACGTACGACGCCTTCGGCCGTGCCACGGCCGCGCCCGGGCACGGCACGATCAGCTACTACGCCAACGACCTCGCCCAGCAGCAGATCGCAAACGGCAAGCGCCAGACCTGGCAGCTCGACGCCGCCCTGCGCTTCCGCTCGTGGAAGGTGGAGACCGGCAGCGGCAGCACCTGGACCCAGACCGGGGCCAAGCTGAACCACTACGACAGCGACGGTGACAACCCGCGCTGGATCGTGGAGGACACGGCCACCGGCGCGCTGACCCGCAACGTCGAGACGGTCACCGGAACCCTCGGGGCGACCACCGGCAAGACCGGCGATACGGTGCTCCAACTCACCAACATCCACGGTGACATCGCGCTCCAGTTGCCGCTCGACACGAGCAAGCCGCCGGTCACCCTCGACAACGACGAGTACGGCAACACGCGTTCGGGGCAGCCGGCCGTGCGGTACGGCTGGCTGGGCTCGCAGCAGCGTTCCGCCGAGACACCGACTGGCCTCATGCTCATGGGTGTCCGGCTGTACGACCCGACTCGCGGCAGATTCATGCAGACCGACCCGCTCTACGGTGGTTCGGCCAACGCCTACGACTACTCCAACGCCGACCCGTGCAACGCCACCGACACCGACGGCATGTTCCCTAAGTGCGGCACGCGTCGTATCAAGAACGGCTATGGCATGAGGATTGTCACGAGCCGGCGAGGAGGCGGTGTCGCGAAGAACGGCTACCGCTACATGGGGTACTACATCAATGTCCAGGTGACCGGCTTCGCCAACCGCTACCTGGCGAAGAACGCCTCCCAGGCCGAGACCTGGGGCGTCAAGCCGGGACGAAGCGGCAAGATGGTCAAACTCCAGAGCAAGAAGAGCTGGTACACGCCATTGAAGCTCCAGTGGGCGGTCCACTACAACATTCAGGTGAAGCCAGGAACCCGCATCTGGACCGGTGGAGCGGTCGCGGTCTTCGGCTGGAGAGGATACGTCGCCAGCATGACCGACAACTGCGTGGCCAAGTAACCGACCGGACCCACGGTTGAACAGGTGGCGCGCCCCTCGGGGCGCGCCACCGCGATGTCGTACACCACGTGGCTTGACTACAATTAGCCGGACGGCGGAAGCGCAGTGCGATGGAAGGCAGATATATGAGGCGTCCCATGGCCGAGATCGCTCTGAAGGCCCTCGGAGCTGGCCTTCCGGCGGCAACCGCCGGCACAGACCGCACCGCAGAACCGATCGTCGCGGACGTCTGGACCGAGCACGATCTCGGATTTGTCCTGCTTCTCCACCGCAGGGATGACGGGTACTTCGCGGAAGAGGTGTACTACTCCCTACGTGGCCGCGACGACGGCGCGGAGGAGGGATGGACAGGCTGCGATCATCTCAGTGGTGGTCTCCTGGGTTTCGACCCGGAGGACGCGTCGGCCCGCGTGGAGGTACTCGCCGGACACACCATGGCGATCGTCACGGAATCCGAATCCCTGGTCCACACCGGCAGGGTAGCCGAGAACGAAGGTGACGAACTGGTGCGCGTCGTGGAGATCCTCGTCACGCCGGAAGCCGACGTTCTCGAAATCGAGAACCTGACCAGGCCATCTCGTCATCGCCGCTCCCTGCCGTCAGCTCTGGCCCTGCTTGTTCTTCTCCCCGGTGACCGCATCCGTGTCCGCGCGGCGCGCTCCGCGCAGTCCGGGCACATTCCTGTCGGCGACGTCCTCGAGCTGTCGCACTCGCCCGATTCGACAACGGATAGCGACTGGTTGTGATCGCCGAAACCTCGAATCCGGGACGGTTCAGTCGCTGAGGTTTTTTCAGTGTTCGTGTTATCACGCGTTGTTGAGGACGAGGGCGACTTGTACTTCAGCCTGAAGTTCCGGTTGCCCGTTCTTGTGCGCGTACACGCCGAGAGGGGTATCGAGACCGTCATCGAGGCCGACAGCACCCTCACCGATACGGTCGACCGCATCATGCTCGACACGGGCCTGGCCGGGCTGCCCGCGCTAAGAGCACTGAGCTCTCGACCCGCTGTCGCTGTCTCTGTGCCATGAACTCGACGAGGATGGTCAAAAGGCCGTCAGAAGGGCTGCGTTGGCTGCCGTCTTGCGGTCGAGAAGTGCGGCCCGGGTGTCAGGTGAGTGCGCCAACGCGGTGGGCGAAGGACCGGACGCCGGACAGGGTGCGGTCGTGGCGCATTAGTCCGGTCGTCATGGTGTGCAGGGCGATGCGGCGGATTCCTGGGGGAGGGCCCATCTTCTGAGACTACGAAGTCGGCAGCCGTCCGCACAGCGGCGGGATCACGTCGGTCTCCAGGGCAGCGGTTACGAGGCGCACCATGCCCTGGGGGACCTTCGACCCGAACGGCCTGCCCTTCCGGCGCTCCATGAGGGAGATGTCGAAGACCTGGATCGTGCCGCGCAGCAGGCCGGTTGGCACCGGATGGCCGAGACGCTGCGCCACGCCGGCTTGAAGATCGGCCATCTCCCTCGCCTCCGGCAGGACCTCGGCGATCGTATCGACGATCAGGTCGTATCTGGTCATGATCAGATCGACCTGCCTGGGGTGGACCTCCAGCGAGGTTCCGTACTCGTTGCGGCGCTCCGTCACCGTGAACCTGTCCGTCTCCAGGGCCTCGCGCAGCCGGTCGCGCGGCTCCGGGGCGTCCATGGCGTAGACCAGGACCAGGCCGGACCAGTTCTCCGTCCGCAGACAGAACTCGCGTAGGCGCAGCCGCTCTACGAAGTGGCTGACCCTGCCGAGGACCCCGTTGAGGTCCCCGATGTCCACCGGATCGAGTGACCCGTCGCCGCGGAACGTGTGCCGGGGGTAGCGGGAAGGGGCCTCCAAGTAGTCGATGAGGTCCTTGCCATCCATGCCAACCTCCAGTGGTCAAAGTGCGGTTCATCGTGCGCGGCCGGGCAGACGCCGGGGCCTCCGGACATTGCCCAGCACCTCCCACAGCGGGCGCCGCTCGTCGGCCCACTGCTGGAGCGCATGCCGGTCCACCAACCGGATCCCGTACCGGGCGCCCCACGCCACAGCGGGCTTGCTGAATCGACCATTGGTAACGATCACCGCGAACCGGGTGCCGTGAACCGGCTCGGCGGTGCCATTGACCTGCTGCAGCACCTCGACGCCCGTGGCCTTACCCGTCCAGCCGTCGCGCCGAATGCTTGCACTGGACGGCCCAGATCCGCCCATCAGAGTCCACTCCGCGTACATCGCACGCATCGTCCCCGCCGCGCCCAACACGCTCAGCGGTGAACCCGTCTCGCCGCATCAGGTCGCGACCAATGGACTCGAGCTCCCGGTGATCCACGGAATCCAGCTGCGACAGCGTCATGCGTAGGCCGCGCGAGCGCCGCTCTTCCCACCTCCGGCGTCGCTCGACCGCCGCCCCGCATACGACCGCGAGCATCAGCACGGCCTGTGGCACGACGGCGTAGATGCCCCAGTGGTCGTTCATCAATGCCCCGAGCCACACGACGAACCCGCCAGCCCCGGCAACCAGCCCGATCGGCAGCGCGGCGAGTCTCACCTTCTCGGCAGCCGGCAGCCGGCCGACGCCGTCCACGTTCCACAGCGGACGCTCAGGCAGTCCCAGCGACTCCCAGAAGTACTCGAGGTCGTCCCATAACGCGAAGGGGACGTCCTCAGACGGTTCCCCCTCACCGCCTGATTGCCCGAGTTACCCCCGCCAGAAGGCCAAGGAACCTTCCTTTTCGTCAATCCTGACTGCCAGATTCACACTGACCTGGACCACTACGACGATGCGACCGAGCCTTGCACATTGCCACGGGCGCGAGTGTCAGGAAGGGCAGATATCGGTGGGCACGCTGAGGATGAGTCCGCGGCGCTCGTCAGCGGTGAGTTCCCGGCCGAACGACGAGTAGGGGGAAATTGAATTTCCCCTTCCTGGTCTCCCGCGCGGATATCGCGATGATGGCGCCAGGGACGGGCTGCTTCCCCTCCGCGGTCCCTGGCGTCTCGGCTCGAAGGCGCCATCCCTGCCGGGAACAGGCGAACCGTCTGGATGCGGAGCTGGTACTGCCACGGCGTGGCGTGACGGTGCCGCGTAACTCCTGGCATATGTGCCCCTGTTGCCGCAGCCCAGAACACTTCTACTATGGCGCCTAGTAGATAGCTTGGTTGCCCCTGCCCCAGTCCATCTCGACAGTCCAGAAGCCCATCCTGGGCCGAGCTGAAACCGCCCACTCACGAATTGGGAAGCCCTGTGTCGTTGACAGCCATACCCGCCGCAAAGGGGAGCGTCCCCGGCCTCGGGCACATCCCGAGGCTCTTCAGGGATCCGCTGGCAGTCCTCAGATCGCTGCACACCGAAGGGCCGGTGCTGCGGCTCAGCATAGGCACGATGCCGATCGTCGTCGCGACCAGCGCCACCACGGTCCATGAGGTCCTGGTGAAGCAGGCCAAGTCGTTCAAGAAGGGCCGCATCTTCGACCGGGTGCGCCCCCTGGTCGGCAACGGCCTCGCCAACGCGGAGGGGCCGCAGCACATCCGCAACCGGCGTCTGATTCAGCCCCTGTTCTACAAGGAACGCCTCGCCGGATACGCCGAAGTGATGAGCGAGCGGGCCGAGATGCTTGCCGCGTCATGGAGCGCCGGACAGCAGATCGACGTGAACCAGGTGATGGGCCGGTATGCCATCGAGACCCTGGCCGCGACGCTGTTCAGCGCCGATTTCGGAGGCCCGGCCGTCGAGTCCGTCCGCGAGGACCTGCCGGTCATCCTCAAATACATGCTGCGCCGCGCGCTGGCACCCACCTTCATGGACAACTGGCCGATCTGGAGGGAATTCGACAAGTCCGCGGCGCGGATGCGAAGAGTGATCGACGACGTCATCACCCGGACCCGGGCCTGCGACCCGGAATCCGGTACCGATCTGCTGTCCCTGCTCCTGGCCGCCCGCGACGACACCGGGGCGGGCCTCACCGATGAGGAGCTCCGGGACGAACTGTCCACGATGCTGTTCGCCGGCACCGAGACGACGGCCTCGACCCTCGCCTGGGCGCTGCACCACCTGGCGGAGCATCCCGACATCGAGCGCGAGGTGCTGGACGAGATCGACAAGGTGGTGGGGAACCGACCCGTGACCTTCGCCGATGTCCCCCAGCTGCCCAGCATCACCCGGGTCCTGGACGAGGCGCTCCGGCTGCACGGCGTGGTGGCCCTGATGCGCCGGACGACCAAGCCGGTCACGGTCGGCGGCCACGAGCTGCCCGCCGATACCGAAGTCCTGCTCAGCCTGTACGCCCTGCACCGCAATCCGGAGCTCTACCCGGACCCGGACCGCTTCGACCCCAGCCGCTGGCTTCCCGAACACGTGGACAGGCGGCCGCGCGAGCACACCGTCATGTTCGGGGCGGGCAATAGGAAATGCATGGGAGACCGGTTCTCGTGGATGGAGGGGACCATCACCCTGGCAACGATCCTGCCGCGCTGGAAGCTGCGGCCCGTGCCGGGCACGAAAGCACCCGCAGAGGCAAAGTCCTCCATGGCCCACCCCACACGAATGCCGATGACTGTGCACCCGCGCCGCGAACACTGAGCAGCGCAACCAGATGTGGCCGGTCCCACTCCCCGCACTCCCCGGGACCGGCCACACGTGCGTCTGTGTAAGGCCCCCATTTCGTATCCTGTCGATTGCCTCACGGGAATCGACGCCGGGCTGTGAACGCCACTCCACACTCCACCGATTCCCTCCGGTCAGGGCACAAAGGGGCGGCGGGGGAAACGGGGTTCCCCTTGATGGCGGATTCCGGCGGAGTGGCGATGATAGAGACCGCACAACGGGCGATGGCCACGACGCCACCGACCTAGCCCAACGGGGGGACTTACCAGGCGCACCTCATCCAGCCCTTCCCCAGCTCGTGCACCGCCTGCGCGCCGTGACCCGGCTCCCCCTCGCCGTGGGCATAGCAGTCTCGCCCCCGGCCATGCACAAGAAGTCAGCAGGCACGCGGACTGCGTGGTGGTCGGCTCCGCTCTGATACGCCGCTTCCGGCAGACCGCCGGAGCACATTCGGTCAGAGCGGTCGCGCGGCTGGCCGCCGAGCTCGCGCAGGCGACGAATCGCCCCCGGCTCGCGGAACGGTAGGGACATCGCTGAAAATGAAAGACGTGTGCGTCAGCATGACGGCCTGATAGCCGCGGTGCCCCTCGGTCACCACGTGCACCGTGGTCAGCTCGCCTGTGCGCAGATCTCGGAACGGCCTTGGCTGGGTGTTCACCTGGATGTCCCCGCTTTTGAGGATCCATGCGGGGGTGGCCGCGTGGGCACGACGCAGGCTGCGACGCCGCTGGATCTCCCGTTCCATCGTCAGCAGATTCGCATCGTCTGGGTGCTGCTCCCATGCTGCGCTGAAGTGCGCCAGGGCAGGCATGAGCCAGAACTCGCGGAACGCATCCATATCGCCACCGCCCAGCATCAGATAGGCCCGCGGGTGGAACAGGATGTACTTCAGCCCACTCTGCATGGGGTGGGCGAATCTGTGCGGTGTCACGACTCCGAACATCGTGTCGTAGGCGGCGTTCGTCATGACGTTTTCCGCGGCGCGGTCCGTCACGATGGACGGGTAGGAGCAGCCGTCGATCACCCGCCGGTAGATGTCCATCTCGGGCAGGCCTTTGAGTTCCCTGACGGTCGCCATGGACGGCCTCTGACCAGTCAGCTGACGGAGATTCAATCGGTTCTCCGCGCTGATCGGCAGGCATGCACAGAGGCGCTCGATCTGCTCAGCGGTCAGCCCGGTCGGACACTGCAGCCAATTCCGGAGCGTCCGTGGGTGAACCTTCAGCTCCTTCGCCAAGTCCTTGCGGTAGATCCCCCGCTTCCGTAGCGCACTGTCCAAAATGTTGCGCACCAGCTGATCATGCTCGCGATCGGTGCCCAGTGCCGCCGGTGCCACCACGTCAGGCTCGCCAGCCATCTTGCCCCCTTGTGCTCTGTGCTCTGTGCTCTGTGCTCTTCAGTCTTCGCCCGGCTGTTCACCCCCGCCGGCCCAGGAGGAAAGGATCCTTCTCTGTGCCTTGGACCGCAATCCGCAGCGGCGTGCCCCTGCAGCGCCTGGTCGAGGCGGCCGGAACACGCTCTCTGCACGGTAGCCGTTGGAACATCAACCGATCACCCCCGATTCCTCTAATTCGACCCCCGGCATCCGTCGAACGGTGGATATCGGCGAGATTGCCCGGGGCCGGAAGAGCCTCGTGGGAGATGAGAGTTCGAACTCGACGCGCCTCAATCGCGCGAGGTGGACTCGGGCCCTTCAGCAGTGCCCGGGTGCGCCCAGCGCAAGCCTTGCTGTGGCCACCGGTAGAAGCGGGCCCGGACCGTCAGGTCGCGCCCAAGATCGACGGCAACATGGAACACGGTCCGTCCGTCGCGGTAGTCGTGGCGGGCCCGCACCACGGCATAGACCCAGTGGCTGTCCGCGAGCACGAGCATGCCGGGCGCGTGCCCGTACGGCCACGTCCGTACGACCGGCGGGGGACCGAGCTCCGGCCGCCAGGGCGGCGCCTGCTCCGGCTCGTCGACGTGCCTCATGGCGGCCGTCCCTTCCTCAGCTGATGCGGCAGTCCCGCCAGCGGCGGCCGCGTTTGATCAGCCCGCGGTCTTCGAGACGGCCGAGCTGGTAGACCACGGACGAGGTGGACGAGAGGCCGACGGCCTCACCGATCTGGCGGATGCTCGGGGCCTCGCCCGTCTCGGCAATCCACTCCCTGATGCAGACGAGGATGCGCTCCTGCCGGGAGCTCAGGTGGTCCATCACGATGCCCTCTCCTCTCTGCGGTTGCTGTCGCGGGCGAGCTGGCGCAGGTCCGCGAGGCCCGCGTCAACCAGACCGCCGCCGTCGACCAGACCGGATGGAAAACGACGCGCACCGAGAGCCGCAGCAGTCGGCGGCGCAGCGCCATGATGCTCCGTGGCCGCGAGGCGGCGAGCTCCGCGTAGGTGCGGTCCCAGGCCACTTGAGCCTGCACCAGGTCGGGAAACGTGCGAGACACCATGGCCCAAAGTACAACACGTGTTCGAATATCTAGGCGAGCGGACGCGCAGCCTACCGCCCGAGCCCGCTGGTCAGGTGAGAATCCACGTGGAGCGCTGGAGCGTCATCGCCTGGTAGCCCTGGTGCGCTTCGAGGACGATCCGGACCTCGGCCATTTCCCCTGTGCGCGGGTCGCGGACGGGGCGCGGGTCGGCGTTGATGGGAATGTCGCTGTGCTCCACGATCCAGCGCGGCACATTGCCGTGTGCGTGCCGGAGATCGGGGAGGCTGTTGATGTCCTGCTCGATGGCCATCAGCCGTTCGTCAGCTGGCCACTGCCGAAGGGTGGCCGCAAAGTTCGCCAAAGCGGGCATCAGCCACATTTCGCGGTACGCCTCGCCGTCTCCTCCCCCCAGGATCGACGGGGCGTCCGGATGGAAGAGCACGTAGCGCGTGAGGTTGCGGGTGGGGTGGGCAGTCTCGTGCGGGGGCACGCGTCCGAAGAAGTCCCAGAACGGACCGTTGTAGAGGACGACGTCCCAGGCGGCGCTGTAGACGACAGAAGGAGACCCCTGTCCGTCGATCATCCTCTGGTAGACGGCCATCTCCGGACTGCGCCTGAGCTCCTCGACCGGTGGCGCCGGGGGCAGCAGACCCATCAGGACGTACAGATCGGCCTGGCGGGAGGGACTCATTCCCAGCGCGCGTGCCAGCTTCTCCACCTGGCCGAGGTCCAGCCGTGAGGGCGCCGTCAGCCAGTTGCGGAACTGCCGAGGTGTGATGCCAAGCACCTTGGCCAGGTCCTGCTTGGCGAGTCCGAGACGCTGCTGCTCACTCTCGACGAGCTTTCTGATCATCTGGTCACGGTCGGGCACAAGGCCCCCCTTACCCGACTCCGACTGCGCCTGACGCGCCGATTCCGCAGCCACGCACCCAACCCCCTCGTCGTGATCCCCCTGACAGGACAACTTTGACATGCGAGGCGGGCCCTCAACAGAGCCGATCAGATCGCCGGCAGGGCAGGAGGGCAGTACTCCGGCGTCTGCAGCTCAGGCGCTTCGCGGTTTGCGTCCGCTCGACTTCTTGGCGGCCGTCTTCTTCGCCGCGGCCTTCTTGACGGTCGCCGTGGTGGACTTCTTGGCGGCCCGCTTCTTCGGGGCGGTCATCGTGTGGACGGTGGCGTCCTGGCCGGTGTCGCCGCGTGTGGCCCGGGCCTTTGCGACGGACTCGTTCAGCGCGGCCATCAGGTCCACGACCGGAGCGCCCGGCCCCTCCTGCTCCGGGACTGCCGGCGCCTCGCGCCCTTCGATCTTCGCGTTGATGATCTCGGTGAGTGCGTCGGTGTACGTGTCGCGGAAGCCGGACAGATCATCCGCGTCGAAGGCCTCCGCCAGCTGGAGCGCGCCCTGCACCTCGTCGTCCTCGACGTCCGCTTCGGGCGCGCCGACCAGCGTGGGCGAGCGGACTTCGTCCGGCGCGAGCAGCTGCTGCAACAGCAGCACGTCGTCCTTGACCCGCAGCAGGCCGAGCCGGGTCCGGTCGCGCAGCGAGTAGCGGACGACGGCGATCTTGTCGGTGCGTTGCAGAGCCTTGGTGATCAGCGTGTACGGCTTCGCGGCGATGGCGCCCTTGGCCGCGAGGTAGTACGAGTGACCCAGGCTGATCGGGTTCACGGACTCGGCCTGGTTGAAGCCGATGACCTCGATCGCCCGGACGTGCTCCAGCGGCAGACTGTCCAGGTCCTCGTCTGTGACCTCCATCAGCGACCCGTCGGGCAGCTCCCATCCGCGGCCGATTTCATCCTGCCGCAGCTGCTGCCCGCACTCCTGGCAGATCTTCCGGTTCCGCACCCGGCCGCCGTCCTCCAGGTGGATCTGGCGGAAGCTGACGCTGTGGCTTTCGGTAGCAGACACCACAGCCACGGGGATGCTGACCAGGCCGAACTGCACGGCAGTCGAGAGCAGGACAGGCACCGTCCCTCCTTCCGCCACCCCTGTGACTTCCAGCATACGAGCGTCAGCTCGGGGGGACACGGGGAAGCTACTCCGCGGCCATTGCCAGCGTGCTCACGCGGCCGCGACGACGCCGGCCTGCCCCGGCTCGGGTACAGCGGTGGGCAGAGCTTCGGGGACCTGCTTGAGTGCCTGCCGCGCCTTGTACGCGTCGGGGCACTTCGCCCAGTGCGGGTGGGTGTAGACCAGGGCGGCAGCATCGCGCAGCTCCCGCCACAGCTGGTCGTACTCCGCCGCTTCCTGCTCCTCCCACCCGGCCGTCCGGGGCCGCGCCGATTCGCGCCGCTGCCCCGACCCGACGTCGCTCCACCCCTCGTGCGGCTCCCGCGACCAGCCCAGCGTCGCCTGGAAACGGTGCAGCTCCGCATACAGATCAGCAGCCCGCTTCTGGGCAGCGATCAGGTCAGGAGGGAAGCCGTACGGATCGAAAGGGGCGGCGGTGGGTTCGTTCATGTGAGCGAGAGTAATCGGCCACACGGACATTCCCCTGAAGGCGGCCGCACGGTCCGGGAGAGGGGGTCCGCCGCCGCGCCGGTCGACAACTTCCAGCCGAACTGTCAGGAGAGCCTGACAGAAGACGGGATGTCGGGCTCTCCTGACATCCTGCGTTGATCTGGAGAGGGGAACTGACATGTGGAACGACGAGCGTGATGGGCGCCGCGAGCACGAGGGGGTGGCCCGTGCCCTCAATGCTTCCGGGGCGCCGGACCGCCGGATCTGGAATGGGCACGCCTGGCGGGAAGAGGACTCTTGGCAGTACACCGGGCTCGTCACCTTCGACCTGCGCTCCGGGGCACCGGCCGCGCTGCGTGCCGAGTGCCAGTGCACCTGGCACGGCCCCTCCCATCCGGTCAGCGACAGCCCGGCGAAAGCAGCGGTCGCGGTGAAGGCCGACTGGGAAAAGCACCTCGCGGCCAAGACCGAGGCGATGTATCCGGTCGACGTCGCCGACGACCTGGACGACCTGTTCGGCCGGTTGTACTCGCTGGCCCAGCAGCAACCGCTCGCCACGCTGGCCGCACTGCGTGAGCTGGAGGGGCGAACCGAGCCGCTGCGGGTGGTGGCCGTGGCTCGCGCCCGGTACCGGAAGGAGCCCTGGCAGAAGCTCGCCGACGCGCTCGGCGTGACTCGCCAGTCCGCCTGGGAGAAGTACCAGTTCGCCGGGAACCCCGAGGACGTCGAGGCCGCGTACGCGAAGACCGTGCCGCACCTCGACCTTGACGGCCAGCAGTCGGCCACCACTTGGCGCTGACGTAGCCGAGGATGGTCGGCACCGATTCAGACCCCGCCCCTCAATACGTGCCGGCGTCCGGTACTCGATCGGCGTGCCCGGCCTCGGTACTGATTTAACTGTCGTCAGTTCGCTGTGGTGCGCAGCCGGATGGTGACCGTAGGTGATCTCCAGCGGCGTATCGGCTCCAGGTGTCTCCGGCTTGGGCGGCCAGCTTGGCGGTGGTGACCTGGTGGTAGCCGGGGGCGTCGGCGACGACGGGTGCGGGCAGCTCCAGGAACACCGGCCGGGGCCGACGGCCGGGCTCGCTCCCCGGGCAAGTGCCGAGCGCGGTGCAACACCGTTTTCATCCGTTTGCGGCGGTCAGGGCGGTGCGCAGGTTCCTGGCCGATCCGGTTTGGGTGGCGATGGCCACGGCTTGTGAGGCGAGGTCGGCGGCGGTGTCCCGGTCGCCGCGGGCGGTGTGGATGCGGGCGCTTGCGGTCAGTACCTCGGCTGAGCCGCGGACGCTGGTGGCGGGCCAGGCCGCGAGGGCTTCGTCGAGAGCGGTCTGGCCGGCGCGCAGGAGGGACGGGGTTTTCTGGCCGAGACGGGCCATGGCGTGGCCGGTCCACTTGTTGAGCTCGGCGGCGTCCAGGTAGCCGATGTAGAGGGGTTTCTCGCCGTCGTCGGCGCGCTCCAGCAGTTTCCAGGCGGTGGCGAGATCGGTCTGGGTGGTGCGGGCGTCGCCGAGGCAGGCGCGGTGGTGGGCGCGGACGGCGTGCAGCCAGGACCGTACGGCGGGGTGGGCCTTGGTGCCGGCCAGATGAAGGGCGCCGTCGGCGAGGGTGAGGGCGCGGCGGTAGTGCCCCTGGTCGGTGAGGATCCGGCTCATCTGGCCGATGAGGTTGATGCAGGAGGAGAGGTCGCCGGCCTGGCGGGCGTGGGCGGCGGCGTCGCGGTAGTGCGTGGCGGCGTTCTCGGCCATGCCCAGGTCGTAGGTGAGGAAGCCGACGAAGCCGCCGGTGTCGGCGGCGAGCGCGGCGATCTGCTGCCGCTCGGCAGGGCTGGCGGCGGTGGCGTGCCAGGCGAGGATCTGCTGGTGGTGGCCGACGGCGTGGGCGTAGACGGCGGACGCTCCGCGTAAGTTGTCCAGCCGGCCGTGGGCGGCTCTGAGTGCGATGTGGGCGTCCATCAGGTCACGGCCGCCCGCGGTGGCCGTAGGGCCCGCGCCCAGGCCGGTGGCCAGGGCGGCACCGGCGGCGCCCGCGCTTTTGAGGAAGTCTCTGCGCCACACGTCGTCCCATTCCCGCAGGAGACCGTCCACGGCACTGTCCGCACCTGCTTCGGCCGTCTCCTTGCTCAAGCGCTGTCGTTGAGCTTCGGCTAAGGAGACCAGTCTGCCGCCTGCCCCGAGGGCCCTGTCCAGAGTGAGCGCGATCGGGAGCGTCGGCGATCTGCGCTCGTGTTCGAGATCGCTGATGATGCTCTTGCTGCACGCGGCCCGGCGCCCGAGTTCCCGCAGCGTCACCGTTCCCCTCAGCCGCCGCAGTGCTGCGGCGAAGGTCTCCTCGTCGGTCTCCGGCATCGCTACCTCCACGCCCTTGTGGTGATCCGGCTGTCCGCACGGTGGTGCGGACAGCATCCGTGCTGCTGTGACCAGCAAACACCCGCTCCCCGGGGCGTTGGCGGGCCTTGGGTCAGCTGCGGACAAGTGCGGACAGTCGGGCCCTGCCCAGGGGCCGGGCGGGTGGCCAACATGGTCGTCACGGGCCCTGAGCGTAGGGACACGCCGCAGGCCGGCCAAGTCGTCGGACTGCAGGAAGTTCCAGGGCCCGCCTGACTTCATCCGGAGCCGCTGAGAGGAGCCCAGTCATGCCCAAAGTCGCGCTGTACGGCAGGCCCGGGGCCGGCAAGAGTTCGTTCGCGGGTCTCCTCGCGCAGGAACTGGCCGTCGCCGGTGCGGACGTGCTGACCCTGAAGGTGGGGGCACCGCTGTACGAACTCCAGGCCGTCGTGCACGCGATGGCCGGGCGCCCGCTGCTGGACGGCAGCGAGCAGGACGGCCAGCTGCTGAACGCTCTCGGCACCCAGCTGCGGCGTATCAACCCGGTCGCGCTGACCGAGGTGTTCACCCGGCGCGTGCGGCAGGCCGAGGTGGCGAGGCCGGACGCTGTGCTGGTCTGCGACGACCTGCGGGCCCCGGACGTGGAGGCGGTCACCGGCCTCGGGTTCGTCCTGGTGGAGGTCACCGCCCCGGATGCGGTCCGGCTGGCGCGCAAGCAAGAGCGGGCCGACCTGTCCGCGGGCGACGAGCACCCTCCGACCCGGACGCCTGCTGGCGGGCCGCCGCCCTGCTGGACACCCTCGTGCTGCAGCGGGCGCTGCCCGCCCGGAACGGGCTGTACGCATACGCCGTCGCAGTCGCCTACATCGAGGCGTCCGGCGAGACTGTCGACGCGAGTCAGGCGCAGTGGATCCAGCTGATCGGGGACATCAAGTCCTTACGGCTGGACACCTTTGACATCGCTGATCGCTTGCGGTCCTGGCGAGCACCGTGATCATTTAGGGCTGCGGCGTATTCCTCTGCAGGTGGGAGAGCACATCAGCGAGCGGCAGATCAGTCCGGTCCTTGTTCTGCTCCCACAGCCGCATGACTGCGGCCGTCGCCTTAGCCATGTCAGCGGGGAGGCCCGCCGCACTCAGAGTCTCCGCGACTTCGATCATCTCGGGCCCCCAGCGCCAGGCTCGCGCGGCCACGCTTGGCAGGTATCCGGGGTCGGAAAGAATCTCGGATGTCATAACTTGCGCTTCCGCAGTCAGTAGATCGCCGACACCGTGCTGCTTCGCCAGAGCATGGGAGACACCGGCGAGCGTCCGCGCAGCCTTCTGGAAGCTGGCGAACGCCATCTTCAGCGCCGAGGCGGCGCCGAGCTGGTCCCCAGCCATCCGGACCACGACGTCAGTGCCCTCGAAGAGGTCAGCCACCATCTGGTACGCCCGATGATCCCCGGCCAGGTAGAGCCGCGCAGCGCGCCCGTCGCTGGGCGGCGGCCCGATGATGGCGCCGTCGAGCAGCGTGCATTCAGCCGGCATCTTGGCCGCGATCCGAGCCATGCGTTGGGGGCTGATCGCGTTCGCGTCCACGTAGATGCCGGTGAACCTGTGGTGGCTTACGACGGCCGCCACATCCTCCGCGGCGTGGGGCGGGCACACGGAAAGCACGACGTCGCTAGACGCCAAGGCTTCATGCAGCGAAGCACACGCAACGAGGCCCGCCCTTTCGGCCCTCGAGCGGGTGAGTTCACTGCGCCCTGCGGCAACCCAGCGAACCCGATGCCCGGCCTTCACAGCCTGTGCGGCCAGGGGCGCGCCCATCGAGCCGGGGTTCAACAAGGTCACCGCGGTCACTGAATGCCTCCTGACGGCAGCTCAAGGGCGTGCCTTTCGTGATGAGCCGTGAGTGCTTCACGCAGCCCGATCGCAATCGGGGCCCTGGCTCCAGGATGCACGGCGAGGTTCCGTGTGAAGTGTCCCAGCCTCTTCCTGACGCTTTCCGTGCCCCTCCGCGCGTTAACCTGCAGAACGGCGTGCACCTGGTGGGCAGCTCCGTCCAGGTCTCCGCGGCCCATGCGGGCCATGGCCAAGTCCATGCGCGCCAGCGACATCTCGCCGAGACGACGTTGCTCGGGTGCGGCCGCTTCGAACAAGGTGACCGCCTCGTCGGCGGCGGCTTCGGCATCACCGAGGTGTTCTCGCCCGCCGAGCCACAGATGGGTGCTGCTGGCGTAGAAGAGTTGCTTCTCAAACGGAAACGCCATCATCCCGCCGGGAAGGTCATCGCCAGCGGTGAGCCGCTCGCGCATGGCTTCGGCTTCGAGAAGGGCGGTGAGCGCTTCAGTGGGCTGGCTCAGCTGCCCGTGGGCTCGCGCCTTGATGCTCATCAGACGGATGTGCGCTGTGCCTTGTTCAGGCACGAACCCGCTGCCAGCCTCTGCAAGTCGTACGGCATCACCGGGCCGGCCGTCCCAGTAGGCGATCAGGGCTTGCAGGCCACGGACCCATGCTCGGAGCCCGTTGTGACCGGCGAGCTCGCCACACATGAATGCGGTCCGGGCCTGGGTCTCGGCCGCCACGTACTTCCCAAGGTCGAAACTGGCGTTGGCCAATACGCCACAGAGCACGCCCGCGGCTACGTACAGATCGCGGGTGAGGTGGGGAGGCTGGCGACCCTCCAGGAGCTCAAAGGAGCGATTGCGGAGAACCCTGACCTCCTGGAAAAGCGGGCCCACGGGACGGTTCGGATAGGTAGTCACTATCCGCCGAATGTCGGATTCCAGCTGCTCCATGGTGTGAGGGCCGCAGTTACTGCCCTCCACCCTGGCCGCAAAACTGGCCGACTCGTTGGCTGCTTCCATCACCACATCCTCGGGTACGTACTCGCCTTGCAATCCTGCCCCGCCTTCCGTGGGACCTGCAGGTACAAGAGTTGGCCGAGCGGTGGGCCGCTCGGCAGGCGAGAAGAGCGCATTGACGGGAGCGGGCCGGAATAGGTACTCGAGGATGCGTCGAGCCTCTGTCCGTGGCAGTCCCCTCATCTCGCCGTGTGCCCAGCGGAGGAACTGACGCCGCTCAATGGTGGCGGTGGCCAGGTTCTCCGGCCCCTCAAGAGCGGCCAGCTCTCGCGCCGCGTCCTCGTACCGCCGCAGGAACACCTCGTATCTCTGCCACTGACGTTCGGCGATCAGTAACTGGAAAAGGGTCGGGTCTGTCGGCTCCATCGCTACCTCTTGAGGTCGGGGGCTGCACCACTCCACGCTAGACATCAACCAGCCTGCTCAACAGAGGTGTTGCGCTGTCTCGCCCTGCATTCAGCAAGAAGACATAGGTAAGGCAGAAGAAGACGCAACAAGACACAGGTACGGCACTCGCTAAGTCCTTGCGATCCCCAACAGACTGCGGCTTCCACCACCAACGTCACGGAAAACGAAGCACGGATCACTTTCCGTTCAACTACTGCCGTGGATGACGAGGAGACAAGCGATGGTCTCGACCCTGACCAGCACCGACCCGGTACCTGTGGCCCTGGGCGATGCCTGCCGTCAGCGACCGGCGGCCGATCGACGCATCGTCTCCTTCGAATGCGTCCGGCAGCCCGCTGGTGAACCCCTTCGGCCAGAAGGTGCCCGTCGTGTCGGACAGATGCGTCGCCTCGGTCGCGCCTCGTTGCGCTACTGGGGCTGCGAGGAGGCGGTCACCGAAGAGGCAGCCGTCCTGATCAGCGAGCTCGTCACCAACGCACTCCAGCATGGGCGTGGGCCACACATCGGCTTCGCGATCTCCTGCAGCGAGGCGGCGGTACGCATCGAAGTCGGCGGCGATTCCTCCGAGTTGCCCACGCTCTGCCGAGATCCTGCTACAGACGCCGAGCGAGGCCGCGGCCTGCTCCTTGTCGCCGAGTTATCCGATGCCTGGGGAACCAGTCCAGATGGCAAGCGGACGTGGTGCGAGCTGAAGCTGTGCGACGACGCCGACGGTCCGCCGCAGTAGCGGACCCTCGACCCCTCTCAGCTATCACCTCTATGGAGCCGTCTTGCCCCCGATCGCCCTGGCCCCGGAGAACGGCGTGAGCGCGAGCGACCCACGTCAGGCGCGGAAGTACGAATCCGTGCTGTCAGCCGAAAGACTGGCCACCGTCGTTGCCAAGATGCGGGCGTGGGACCCCCTCGTAGTGGACGCCGTATTCGACGACCTGGACAGAGTCATTGGGGACCAAACGCCTCCGGCTGATCAGATCGATGAGCTCGGCGAACGCTTACGCGGCACACTCATACAACTCGGCAACATCGCTGTGGCAGACCAGCACGTCCGAGAGGTAGCGCAGCCATGTGCCCGCATAAGCCCCCTGCCCGACCGCTGAGGCGCCCGATCGCGAAGCCGCCCAGGTGGTCGCGCGCCCCGTCCAGCGGGGCCGGGCGCTGCTGTAAGCACCTTTTGATCTTTGAGGGCACGGGTGGATCGCTGCCCGCCCAGTTGTTGTTGGAGGACATTTCGTGACCGCTCGCGTTACTCATCGCAGCAGGCGTGAGCTTCCGCCGCTGAGCATCGCAGTGCTGCCCGCTGACGAGGCCTACGACTTCGAGTTCGTTGCCTCCCGTCTGCATGACCGCCACCTTCTGCAGGGCAGTGTCGCCGTCCGCGTCTTTCGTACTCCGCTTCTGGCTGTGCCGGTCGGTGGCCGCCGGCGGGGCGGATACATAGGGGCCGGCCCCGTGTCCGTCGCCCTCGCGATCCGCGACGCTCTGCGGGACCTCCCCGGGTTCCCCGACCTGCGTGTCCGCCTAGCTCCGTCCCCCACCTACTGGGTCGTCGAGTGGGGCGACCGCGCCTCCGACTGGCCGCTCGGCAGCGCCGAACGCATCCGCTTCTACGGGTACTGCGACCACCTGACAGGCGAGACCCAGAGCCGATCGAAGCCTCTGCCCCCACCCCCGCAGCCGCCTCCTGCGGCGACCATCTCCCTCTCCACCGGTTCGTGCCCGACCCCCGAACCGAACCGGTGGAGAGGGGCTGTCGATGAGGATTAGTATGTGCCAACACCGGCCCCCGTGCCCGGCATCAGACTCCGCAGACCGGGAAGCCGCCCGCCTCGTGGCGCACCGCCCAGAGCAGAGCTGGAGCCTGCTGTGCAACGGCGTCCTCCTCTTTGACACCGGTGAGCTGCTGCCGGACGGGCAGGTCATCGCCCCCCACCGGCCGGCGGTGGCGACGGGAACAGCCGCATGACCGCCCCTGCCACCCGCCTGGTCCCGTACATCACGGCCCGCGAGGGCGAGGAAGCCGACTCGCTCCTTTCGCTGCGTGCGGACTTCAGTTCCGATGGCCAATCCCGCCTGGGCTACTGGGATGAGAGCGCGCAGGATCGGGACACGCGTGGAGTTCTGTGGGGCCGGTGTTCTCAGATGATCGGCCCGGACGGGTTGCCGGCGGGCCAGCCGCGGTGGCGCCTGGTTCACCCGGCCCGCCAGCGCGAGTGCATGTTGCTGCTTCGCTGCCAACTGTGCGTTGGGCCGGCCAAGACGCCCGACGGACACCTGTTTCTGGAGAGAGCCTGCGGTCCGGCCTACGGTGCGGTGGTCCGCACGGCACAACCGCCGGTCTGCCTGAAGCACGCTCCCGTCGCCGCCGAGCAGTTCCCCTATCTCGCAGGGCATGGGGTGACGGCTTTCCTGGTGCGCAGCGCTCCGCTGTACGGCGTGATCGGTACTGCCTACGAGTACGGCTCGGACGGTATCCGGGCCGTGGCTGCTTCCGACGAGCCGGTTCGGTACGGACGGCGCGAGCTGTCCTGGTTCCTGGCCTCGCAGCTCGTCCGCACGCTCAGGGACTACTCGATCGTCAACCTGGACGACCTCTTACGTGAAGTTGGTGCGCAGTGAACGGCTTAACCGGGCTGGACCTGGACCGAGTCCCGGTAGACGCGGATGAGGCGAGCAGGAAGCGGCAGGCCTGGGACCGTTTCTACCGTCAGCCGGTGGCACACGAGAACTTGCCGCTCAGTGTGTGGGAGCTGGAGCAGTTCCAGCGGCATGTGCTGACCGGGCACGGGCGATCCGCGATCGATGTCGGCTGCGGCTGGGGGGTCCTGACGGATGCGATGGCCCGTATGGGGCTGTGGACCACTGGATACGACTGGTCGCCAGCCGCCATCGAAGGCGCACAGAGCCTGTTTCCCAACCATCAGCGGCTGTCGTTCGAGGTGCACGACTTCGTGATGCGGACGCCTCCGCCACATCTCCGACCGGGCAGTCTCGACGTGGTGTCGTGCCGCCTGGTCCTGCCGTACTTGCCGCTGAACCTCTTCCTCGCCGATGTGCGGCGCTGGCTCAAACCCCGCACGGGCGTCATGTACGTCGTCGTCCAAGTGTGGGAGAACCAGCAATCCGGACTGCGCCGCGGCTACCCCGACGCCGTCATAGAAGGCCACCGCCACGGCTGGCGGCACACCGCTCGCTGGAGCCTTGACGCCGATGGCGGATACACCGCTCTTGCCCTCACCGGGCCCAGCCGCTGATCTGACGCACTTCGCCTCCCGCCCGATGACCGCCGAAACCAAGAGGAGCCCACGCTGTGGCGACAAGGAATGCGCCCGTCATGATCGGAGTACTCGGCGCCCCATCCCTGGGCAGGGGGAAGCTGATCAGGCAGATCGAGAAGGAGCTGGAAACCAGGGGTGTGGCCCTGGCCAGGACAGGACAGCTCGGGAACCGGGCCGCAGCTATCGGGCTGGCCAAGAAGCAGTACCACACTGTGGCGTCCACCGAGTGGATCATCACACAGGGCATCGCCGACGCGATCACCGCAGCGGCCCAGGGCCCCCAGGCCATTCTGGCCGACGGCCCCCCTCACGAGGCCCTCGCCTACCTCAACGCGGCTCTGGAGTACCGCGGCGAACGCATCCACCGCCAAGAGCGGGAGCGGCTGCTGCTGCTCGCTTCCACGCAGCTACCGAAGTACGACCTGCTCCTGGCGACGGTGCTCGACACGGCCCGGATGGTCGAGCAGAGGCTCGACGACAACTCCCGGTACCGCGTGCTGGTTGACCTTCACACGCACGCGCTCCTCACCGAAGAGCAAATACCTCACTTGCGCGTTACCAACGACCTGGCAAGTCAGACAGGGGCCGTCGAGAAGGCACTGCGGCTCCTCAGTCCTGCCGCTGTCTGAACAGCGCCACAAGCTTCCGGTTCCCTTGGCCCACCGGCCCGGCGAGCCGGGATGGCCAGAACCTGACCGCCGCGGATGGCCCACGATTACGCTCCGCCCGCCAGGTCTCTGGCAGCGCCGCCTAGTCCGACACCGCGCCACGTTCGACGCCTACGCCACGGCTCAACTCCTGCTGGCCATGGCCCGCCACTGCGACACCTGGGACCAGCTGGGCCGCCCGCCCGGCCTGGCGCCCCCCAACCAGAAGAGGACCCCACCCTGTGGTGACACAGACGACGCCCGTCCGTATCGGAGTGCTCGGCACCCACTCCACCGGCAAGACCACGCTGCTGAAGCGGATCGAGATGGAGCTGCGCGGCCACGGGCTCACCGTGGCCCGCACCGGCCGCCTCGCCAAGCGCGCGGCGGCTATCGGACTGCCGAAGATGCAGAGGCACACTGAGGTATCCACCGAGTGGATCATTGTGCAGGGCGTCGCCGACGAACTCGCCGCCGTGGCACAGGGTGCACAGGTCGTCCTCGCCGACCGGGCCGCCCTGGACGCCCTCGCGTACTACTGCGCTGCCCTGGAGTTCCGCGAGGAACAACTCGACGGACTGGAGAGCGAGCGGCTTCGACTCCTCGTTGCGACTCAGACAGCAAAGTACGACCTGCTCCTTTCCACCGAGCTGGACCCGGACATGCCGGTCGACCCGAGCCACGACTACGACCCGCACTACCGCTTCCTGGTCGACCGCCACGTGCACGCCCTCCTCGACGACGATCGGATCGCCCACCAGCCCGTCACCAGCGACCCCGACAGCCACAGACGTGCCATCGATCAGGTGCTTGAGTTCTGCCTCGCCAAGGCTGCTGCCAGGACTCCCTGATAGGGCTGTCGGTCACGCAGCATCGTCCGGAAGCCGTTCCCCCGCAGCTTCGTAGAGCGCCGAAGAGGGCCTAAATCCACATCGAACGAGCACGTCTGAGAGGAAAGCGCGAATGTGTTCGCACAAGCCCCCTTGTCCAGCCGCCGATGCGACCGACCGCGAAGCCGCCATAGTGGTCGTACGCCACGCCGATCAGGACTGGTCTGTTAACTGCACCTTCTTGATGCCCCCTGCCGGACATGGGGGCACGGCTCGGAGACGGGACGCTGGCCTCCCTCTGCCGAGCAGCCTTCCGGCCGGATCCGGCCTCCTCGCGAGACCGTGCCGACCGTCGCAGCAGTGGCGCTGCCTTAGCCCGCGCGACGTCACGTCCCCGTTCTGATGCCGCGTCGGCCTCCCCCGCTACGGCGCGGCACCAGGGCGGCCCTCACCAACCCGACGGACACCACCGTCCTGACCGGAGAGCTGATGACTCCCCTACTGAGCACCCGCCACCCCTGGCAGCTGCAATTCGGCGAGGCCCCGCCGCCTTTCACGCTTCCGCTTGAGCTCGATGTCGTACGCGTCAGCATGGGCCTGGGCATGGCCGCACTCGACGAGATGATCGATTGCGGGAGCCGGGTCGGCCCGCTGCTGTGCTGCATGACGCACCGAAGGCTGCTCGTGCCGGTCTCCTCCGGTACCGCCGACGTGTGGAGGGCCGCGCATTCGGCTTGCGAGCCCGGGCCGTCATTACGGTGCTCGCCCCAGGGGCCCCAGTCGCTGTGCCACCACTGTTTCTGGGTCGCACCGCCTGCACCGCAGGCCTACCCGACCACGGACGCGGTGGTACTGCACGACAGCCTCAGCCTGATGCGCGCCCGGATGCGAAACGTCGCCCGGCAGCCGATGGGCCTTCGGACTCGGGAGATGTGCCATGTCTGATCACACAGCCGACTCCGCCCGGCGTCACCGTGCTCGCGCCAGTGACAGCGGGGCCTTTCCGCCCGCGTTCACAGGGAGCGCTCTCACGGGAGCGGTGGTGGCCGGGGGCTGGCTGCTCGATGGCTTCGACGTGCTGCCCACCCCGCTCGGCATCGCGACAGCTGTCGCCGCGGCCGCCTGCGCGTTGTGGTGGACCGGAGCACGGTCGCTCCGCGCGCGCCGCAGCCTGACCCGGATAGGGGAACTTCGCGGGGAGCGAGACGCCGCCCTTCAAGCTCTGGAAGGGGTCGTCACCGCAGCCGGACGAGGTCGCGATCACATCCGCTGGGCCGCTGAACAGGCTGCGCAGGGCGCCGCGCGCACCGACTTCCCTCCGACGGTCGCATTCCCCCGAAGCGGCAATGTGTGCGCCGACGCCGTTGGCCTGCTGGACGAGGCCTTCGACGAAGCGTGGAAGACGGTGATGGTGGCCGCGACCCGTCAGCACCAGCAGCTCAACGCCCAGGCGGAGCTCGCCGAGATCTTCAAGTCGATCTCTCCGCGTCTGCTGAGCCTGGTCAACCGCAGCATCCAAGTCATCTCCGACGTCGAAAGGGACATCGAGGACCCGGAGCTGATGGCCGAGCTCTTCCGGGTCGATCACCTGCTGACTCAGATGCGGCGCGCGGTCGAGAGCCTTGCTGTCCTGGGCGGCAACACCCCTCCTCGGGACAGTGCCCCTGTGGTGCTCGCCGCGGCGATCCGGCGCGCGGTCGCGGAGATCCCGGAGTATCCGCGCGTACGCGTGGCACGGTCCCCGCACACGGCTGCCGCACTGCCGGGATACGTCAGCCCGAACGTGGTGCACCTGCTCGCTGCCCTGATGGAGAACGCGACCGGCTTCTCGAGTGACCGAGTGGAGGTCCACACCCATGAGGCCGCCGACGGGATAGCCATCGAACTGCTCGACCGCGGCGCCGGCATGTCGCAGCAGAAGCGGGAATCACTCAACCGCCTGCTGGCCGCACCGGAGAGCGAGGACCCTCGAGCCCGCCTACGGGAAGGCAAGATCGGCCTCCTGGTCGCTGCCCTCCTCGCGCAACGACACAAGATCACCATTCGGCTGGGGCCCAACATCGTCGGTGGGACCCAGGCCGTCGTGGTCCTCCCCAAGGAACTGCTCGTCCCCGCCGACCGGCAGCACTCGCCCAAGCCTCCTCCTCCGAGTCCACGTCCTTCCGCGCACACGCCCGGCCCGGCGCGACGGGAGCACATGATGCCTCACCCGGATGACACCGCTGAGTTGCCCCGGCGCATCCGGCCTGCTCTGCAGGGCGACAGTGTCCCTGCGGCTTCTCCCGGTCAGAACGGAAGCCGACCGCAACTGCCCCGGCGCGGCGAGGCCGAGACGCGTATCCCGCCTCTGGTTCAGCAAGCACCGGCGGGACGCGCCACCAGCGGGCTGATGGCGAACTTCCGGTCCCGTAGACCGTCTGGAGACTCCCCCGGGTCTCAGCCACCCGCCGTTTGAGACGCCCCTCGTCCAGCCACCCTCCATCCCTGACCAGGAGACATCCATGCAAAGCGACGGCTTCCCGACCTCTGCCGCATCTGCCCGAGATCAGTTGAGCGGACTGCTCGCCGGGCTTCTCGACAAGGCACCCGGGACGACCCGCGCCCTCCTCGCTTCGGGTGACGGGCTGAAGCTGGCCTGGACCGAACAGTCGATCGACGATGCCGACAACCTCGCGGCCGTCATCTCCGGGCTGTACTCGCTCGGGCGCCAGCAGTTCAAGGACATGTCGGGCGGGATCCGCCAGGTCGTCGTGGAGCATGACGGCGGCAGCCTCTTCGTGATGAGCGCCGGCGTCGAGTTCCAGGACGACAGGGCCGTGAACACCGTCTTGGCCGTCGTGGCCACGCCCACCGCGGACCCGGGCCAGGTCGGCTACGTGATGGAGATCTTCATCAGGGGTCTGGACGAGCACCTGGTCGTGGCGGCCCGGCCCAACTCGTATAGCGGGCAGGGGCTGTGACGTGGAGGCCGGCGGATGGGCCGACAGCTCATTAGCGGATGTCCGTCCCTACACGATCACGGGAGGCCGCACCCGCTCGCACCACACGCTGCATCTCACCACCTGCCTGATCACCCGACCGGCCGCCCCCGGGACGGCCCATCCCAGTCCCGAGGGGGAGGCGCTGCTGCTGCACTGCAGCGGCGTCCCCCGCTCCGTCGCCGAACTCGCCGCCCGGACGCACCAGCCCGTGCAGGTGGTGAAGGTCCTGATCGGGGACCTCCTCGACTGCGACGCGCTGGCTCGGGCCAACCCTGTGGGCGCCGGAGCCGATCCCGACGTACACCTACTGGAGGCACTTCTTCATGGCCTACACACTCGGCTCTGAGCCTGGGGGCGCGGCGCTTCCCGTGGCGGAGCTGAAGATCGTGGTGGCCGGCGGCTTCGGCGTCGGCAAGACCACGATGGTCGCCACAGTCAGCGAGATAGAGCCGCTGATGACGGAGGAAGTCCTTACCGACGCCGGCCGGGACATCGACGACCTGACCGGCGTGGCGGAGAAGACCACCACCACCGTGGCCATGGACTTCGGCCGGATCACGTTCGACGAGACGCCCCGCCCCATGATCCTTTTTCTGTTCGGCACACCCGGCCAGGAGCGATTCTGGTTCGCCTGGCCCGACCTCTCGTACGGCGCGGTCGGCGCGGTGGTCCTGGCGGACACCCGGCGCCTTGAGGACTCTTTCGCCGCGGTCAGCTACTTCGAGCAGCTCAAGACGCCGTTCGTCGTCGCTGTCAACGAGTTCGACGACGCCTACCGCTACACGCCCACCGAAGTACGGCAGGCGCTCGAGCTCGACCCTCAAGTCCCGGTCCTCATCTGCGATGTCCGTGAGCGCGCGTCCGCCATGACTGTTCTGATCCGCCTCGTCGAACACAGCCTCCGGCGCCGCCGTCACCTCACCTCTGGAGCCCTCGCATGACCTTCCCCACGGACACCCCCCACGTGGGCACGCCGCAAACCGAACGGGACGCCGTACTGGGCGCCTTCGGCCTGACCGGCCCCGAGCCGGAACTCGACGCGTTCGCCACGCAGCTGGCCCAGGAGGCAGGCGTCCCCTACGCCATGGTCAACATTTTCGGAGACCAGCAGCAGTTCTTCGGGCTCCACACGCCCGGGGACAACAGCGAGCTGCCGACCGTCGGCCGCAGCATGCCCCTCGACCACGGCTTCTGCCCCGAGGTTGTCGACCGTAAGAAGGCCCTGGTCCTGCCCGATGTCTTCTCCTCGCCGCGGTTCGCCGGGAATACCGTCGTCGACCTGATCGGAATCCGCACCTACGCCGGCGCTCCCCTCCTGCACGGCGACACGGTGCTCGGCACCGTGTGCTTCGTGGGCCCGGTGGAGCGGGACCTGAGCACCGGGCGGGAGTCCCTCGCCCTGATCAAGCAGCGCCGCGACGACGTCATGAACTTCCTCTACCAGCGCGCCGGCATCCAGCCGTAGCCCGAACCCGCGCCGCCGCACGTCACGAGCGATCAACAGGGAGGGGAGCCCACAGTGTCCGATGCCTATCTCGAAGAGCGCCACCATCAACTCCGTGCGCAGGTCCGTGCCTTCGCGGAGTCCAAGGTCGCACCGCGCGTGGCGGACATGGAGCGCACCGGCGCGGTGGAAACAGAGCTCGCGGCGGCCATCGCCCGGCAGGGGTGGATCGGCGTCACCGTCGACAAGGCCTATGGCGGCATGGGCGCCGGCCACCTCGCCAAGACCCTCATCATCGAGGAGCTGTCCAGGATCAGCGGCGCCATGGGCGCCATGGTCCAGGCCTCCCAGCTCGGCGTTGCAAAGATCATCCACTTCGGCAGCGAACGGCAGAAGCGCGACTGGCTCCCCAAGGTCGCCGACGGGTCGTGCCTGCCGACCATCGCCGTCACCGACCCCGAGGCCGGCAGCCATGTGCTGGGCATGCAGATGACGGCGCGCCGGGATGGGCGTCACTACGTCCTCAACGGCACCAAGGTCTACGTCGGCAACTCCCACATCGGGCACCTCCACGGGGTCGTCGCCCGCACCGGCGAAGGCTCCAAGGGGCTCACCGCGTTCCTCGTCGAAGCGGACCGCCCCGGCCTGACCCTGCCCCCACCGGGCCAGACCCTCGGACTCCACGGCTTCAGCTTCGGCGAGCTGCACTTCAACGACTGCCGAATACCGGTCGGCAACCGCCTCGGCCGGGAGGGAGAGGGCCGGGACGTCGCCTACTCCTCCAGCGTCCTGTACGGGCGCCCCAACCTCACCGCGGTCGCCCTCGGTATCCACCAGGCGATCCTGGAACAGACCACGGCCTTCGCCAGCGAACGCGTCCGGTACGACAACCAGCTGCACCACCTGCCCAACATCAAGATCAAGATCGGGCAGATCCAGTCACGCGTCATGACCGCGCGGCTCACCGCCTACCACGCCGCCCACCTCCTCGACGAGGGCATGCCCTGCGACGCCGAGCTGATGAACGCCAAGCTGATCAACGTCGAGCTCGCTCTCGATTCCGCTCGGGCCGCCATGGAAATCCACGCCGCAGCCGGACTGCTGGCCGACGTCCCCATCGGCCGCTACCTGCGCGACGCCCACCACATCTTCGCCCCCGCCGGCACCTCCGACATCCAGCTGCTGCGCCTCGCCGAATTCGCCCTCGGCCAGAACAAGGGCCAGTGGTCGCAACGCCTTCCCACCGTGCCCTCCCGCACCCCGGTCCCCTTGACCTGACCCGATCGGCGACGCCCCACGCCGGGATCGCCTCGCCCGGGAGCCGACCAGCCTCTCCAGGAGAAGTACGTGCCGCATCGCAGTTTCCCCAGCCTCAGCAAGCTGCCCGCCGTCGGTCACGGACGGACGGCGGCCCTGCTCCCGACGGTGCCCTTCGCCACCGGGCACCTGGGCGGCCATCCCCCTGCCCCGCGCACCGGGGCCCGGCGGGCCGTGACGCACCGGCCCAGCCGAGGCCCACCGGCTGGGCCGCGCCGAACTCAGCACCACCGACATCACACATCCCGGCGCGTCCGGCCCGTCCCCCGGCCGACGTGCACCCGCACCGAACGGAACTTCTATGGCCACCCGACGCATCGAGGACTTCGGACTCGTCGGCGACATGCAGACCGCCGCCCTGATCGGCAGCGACGGGACGGTCGAATGGGCCTGCCTGCCCCGCTTCGACTCCCCCGCGGTGTTCGCGAACCTGCTCGGCGACGAGGACAACGGCTTCTGGCGCATCGGCCCGGCCGGGGAGACGCGTCCGGTGTCCACCGACCGCCGCTACCGCGGGGACACCCTGGTGCTCGAGACCCGGTGGGTCACCGGCTCGGGCATCGTGAAGGTCATCGACTTCATGCCGCCCCGGGACGGCGCACCTCAACTCGTCCGCATCGTCGAGGGGATGAGCGGCCGTGTGTCCATGGCTTCACGGCTGCGGATGCGCATGGAGTACGGATCCGTCATCCCCTGGGTGGAGACCTGGGGCTCCCGCACTCAGGCAGTCGCCGGACCGGACGCCCTGTGGCTGGACACCACCGCCCCCACCTACGGCGAAGACCTGACCACCTGCTCCGACTTCACCGTCACCGAAGGCGAGCGAATCGCCTTCACCCTCACCTGGCACCCCTCCCACCTGAGCCCGCCCCCGGTACCCGACGCGGAGGCGGCCCTGAAGGTGACGGAAGAGTTCTGGACCGCCTGGTCGGGCCAGTGCACCTACGACGGCCCCTACCGGGAGGCCGTGATCCGCTCCCTGATCACCCTGAAGGCACTCACCTACGCCCCGACGGGGGGCATCGTCGCCGCCCCCACCACCTCCCTGCCCGAGGACATCGGCGGCTCCCGCAACTGGGACTACCGGTTCTGCTGGCTGCGCGACGCTGCCCTCACCCTCTCGTCGCTGCTGCGCACCGGCTACCGGGCCGAGGCCCGCGACTGGGCGGGCTGGCTCGTCCGGGCAGTGGCCGGCGACCCGGAGAAGCTCCAGATCATGTACGGGATCGCCGGCGAACGCCAGCTCCCCGAGCGCGAATTGGACTGGCTGCGCGGATACGAGGACTCGGGCCCTGTACGCATCGGCAACGACGCCGCGGGCCAGCTCCAGCTGGACGTGTACGGCGAGGTCACCGAAACCCTGCACCGCGCCCGCCAGGCCGGCCTTCCCGCCGGCCCTGCCGACCACCTCCAGGTCAAGCTGATCCACTTCCTGGAGCAGCACTGGATGGAGCCGGACGACGGGATCTGGGAGAGCCGCGGCCCACGCCGTCACTACGTGCACTCCAAGGTCATGGCGTGGGTGGCCGTGGACCGCACGGTGCAGCTGATCGAGTCCGGCGCCGTGCCGGGACCGTTGCGGCGGTGGAAGGAACTGCGCGAGAGGATCCACCGCGACGTCTGCGAGCGCGGATTCGACGCGGAACGCAACACGTTCACCCAGTCGTACGGCTCCAAGGAACTCGACGCCGCCACCCTCCTCATCCCGCAGATGGGCTTTCTGCCCCCGGACGACCCCCGGGTCATCGGCACGATCGAGGCCATCCAGCGCGAACTGACGACCCCCGACGGCTTCGTCCTGCGTTACCCCACCGTGGGTGACGAGGTCGGGATCGACGGGCTGAGCGGCGACGAGGGCGCCTTCCTCGCGTGCAGCTTCTGGCTCGCCGACGACCTCGCCATGATCGGGCGTCTCGACGAGGCCCGTGGGCTCTTCGAACGCCTGCTGGCGCTGCGCAACGATGTCGGACTGCTCGCCGAGGAGTGGGACGCCAAGCGCGGTCGCCAGGTCGGGAATTTTCCTCAGGCGTTCTCGCACGTCGGCCTGCTGGACACGGCGCTCACCCTCGGACGGGTGTCCGCCACGATCGGGGTGCCGGTGTGGGATCTCAAATTCCATGTCGGAATCTCACGGTCGATGTCGGATCGAAGTCGGATCCGACATCGACCGTGAGACAGCCCAGGTCACAGGCCCAGCGGTCCGCGCCGGTCATTGCGGACCGCCGAGAAGACGACACGAAGCTGAGACTCCAGCGTCCGACACGGCGTGAGACTCCGGGAGAAGCCGCTGGTCACGAGGGCGGCATCCGACACAAGCCGCGAGATCCTACAGCCGGCATGAAGATCCCGTCTCTCCCCCGCAACGACGCATGGCTGCGAGCTTGCCTGGCGCTGGCCGCCTGCTGATCACTGTCGGATACCCGTCTTCGGCTTCGGCGATGCCGGCCCGTTCGCCACTTTCGGCTCCCCTTTCCGCCCCTCCCACCCCTCGGCCTCCACTACTCCTCCGGCGCGCCGTTCGCCTGCCAGGAAATCGCCGCCGAACCTCGGCGCTGTCCGTCCGCTTCCCCCGGCTGGTACTCGCCGTCGCTGCTGACCGGCGAAGGCCGCTCAACTCCGTATCGGGCATCGGCCCGTAGCAGCTTCCCGTCAGCTTCACGCCACTGCGGTCTGATCACCCCCAACCGACGAGGACTCCTCGATGACCACCACTACAGCCCCCATCACGCCTATCACCCCTGCCCAGCAACGGATCGCCGAGCACCTGGTCCAAGGGCTGACCAACAGCGAGATCGCCACCGAGGAGCACCTGTCTGGCGACACGGTGAGCTCCCACATCCGCGGCATGCGTCAGAACCTCCACTGCCCGCCCCGCTCCTCCCGCCCGGTTCTCGCCCATGCCCTGCTCCTGCACCGGCAGGTCGCCGTGCCGTCGCTCCCCGTGTCTCGGCCGCCGTTCACGGCGGACGAGAACCAGCAGCGGCTGCTGAAGGCCCTCGCCGGGCACTCCGCACCGGCCGACATCGCCCGCGCCGCGAGGATCGCCCGCGCCGACGTGAAGCCCTTCACGGAAGACCTCGTCCGCGCGGCGGGCGCCAACGACGCCACGCAACTCATCGGTTGGGGCCACGCTCTGGGCCTCCTCGGCGATGACGGGCAAGGCGCCCCGGACCCGTCGGCCGCCTTTGAAGGGGCAGCGCGGTGAACACCACCACCTCACCCGCGGCCGCGGAACCGGCCGGAACGCAAGAGGAGCGCCGGCCGACCGGCCCGCAGTACGAGATGCGGCCGCTGAGCACCGCCGCCGACCGCGCGGCGGCCGCTGCCCTTGTCGATGACAGGGCTCGCTGGCTCGCCGAGCGCGGCATCAGGGTGCCCCACCACCACGTCGCCGCGTACCGGGAGGCCTGGGCGGAGGGCGTCGGCCTGTACGAGGACGGCGCCGACGACGAGGAGATACTCATCGGCTGCCTGTTGCTGCACCGGCAGCCCGAGCCGCGTCCCGGCGTCACGGACGCGGAAGGGCCCGGCTTGGGGATCTCGCTCTTCTACACGGCCCCGGGTCTCGACGTCAGGTACGGCTGGCTGATCACGCTCTGGGTGAGCGACTTCGCCTCCCGGATCGGGGCGACGAGGGTGCACGCCGAGGCCCCGTCCCCGGCGAGCCGCGGCAACACCACGGATCCGCTGCTCGACTACCTCCGCTCTCTGGGCTGGCTGATCACCGGCACGGGGATCAACCGGGACGGTGAGCGGGTGGCACGGTTGCGGCTGAACGCACAGGAACGGGACGGTCTTTCAGGGCTGATCGCCTGCACCGTCCCCTTCGACACCGCTTGCCCCGCGCACGGCAACGGGGGCCCGCGGTGAACGCCCCGGCCCTCGCCACGCACGTACCCGAGGTCGCCCCGGTGTCGCCGGGTCGTGGGCTGCGCCCGCGCGCTTACGGTCAGCGGCCCGAACCGGTGGAGCCCTTGCCCGTACCCGGTCTCGGCGCACTGGAGGCGCAGCGCCACGCGATGAACCGGGCGGCCCTCTCCGCCGCTGGAGCAGCGTGCGTGGTGCTGTACGCCCTAACCGGGCCTGGCCGGGAAGCTCACGACGACCTGGCTGCCGTGCGGGGTTACGCCGCGGTCGAGCACCTGACCGTGGCCGGTCCGCCGATCGTGGATGCCCTCGACGACATCGACGCGCGAACTGGCGGCGAGAACCCGCTCCTGCGACGCGGCTACGCCCGCGCGCTGCAGATGCTGGCTGACCCCAACTGCCCGGTGCGCGGCGTGGTCGCGGCCAGTCGCACCGCGATCACCCTCGCCGACCGCATCTACCAGGACCAGTTGACCTGGTACGCCGCCCGCAGCGCGGGGCTGTGGCTCGTACGCGGCGAAACCCAGATCTGACCCCTTTCCGGACACGACGACGAGGTATCTGGTGATGACCGAGCATGCCTCCGGGACTCCGCGCCCGCCCGCGGTGTCCAACACCGTCGGCGGGGACGCCGCCGTGCACGCCAGCGTGCAGGCGGGCACGGCCGGCGCCGTCCACGTCCACCAGCCACGCCACGAACCGCCGGTGCCCATGCAATTGCGGCCGGTGGCGCCCGCGTGGACCGACCGTGAGCGGGAGCAGGACCAGCTCACCCGGTGGATCGAGACCCAGCCCGAGTACGCCGTGCCCATCGCCGTCCTGACCGGCCCCGTCGGCATCGGCAAGACCTCGCTGGCCGAGCGACTCCTCCACAGGCTGTCCGCCCGCTATCCGGGCGGCCAGCTCCATGTCGACCTGCGCGGACAGGCCCCGGACGGTCCCGCCCGCCCGGGAGAAGTCCTCGGCCGGATGCTGCGCTCCATCCTGACGGTCCCGCTGCCCGCCGGGGCCGAGGAGCTCGCGGCCTGGTGGCGATCCGCCTCGGCCGCCCGGGCCCCGATGTGCCTCCTGCTGGACGGGGTCTCCCACGCCGACCAGATCCATCGTCTCCTGCCGGGCGGCAGCGGACACCTCGTCGTCGCGACCAGCCGCATCCCGCTGCCGGAGCTCGCCCGCCACGGCGCGGCAACCCTCGCGCTGAGCCCCCTCGACCACGTCGCCGCCCGCTCCTACCTGGCGCGATGCCTCGGGGCTGACCGCGTTCAGCGCGACACGGAGGCCGTCACCGAACTGATCGGGCTCACCGCTGGCCTGCCCCTCGCGCTCGCCCTCAGCATCACCCAGCTCGCCCGGCACCCGGACCGGCCACTCAGCGCCGCCGTGCGCGCCCTGAGCGAGCGCCGCCGCTGGACCGCGAGCACCAGCCCCGCCCCCGACCTCCCCGGAGCGATCGTGACCGCCGCCCTCGACACCGCGTACGCAGACCTCTCCCGCCCCGCCGCCCGCCTGTACCGCAAGCTCGCCCAACTGCCCGTGGAGAGCGTCGACGGCTCCCTCGCGGCCGCCGTCGCGCTGCTCACCCCCGCCGAGGCGGCCGGCCTTCTCGAAGAGGCCGCCACCGGCGGCCTCCTGGTCCGCGACGGCGACCACCCCGTGCGCGGCGCTGTCTTCCGCTACTCCAGTGCCGCCCTCGCCCACGCCCGCCACCACGCCGCGCGGGAGGAGACGGACGGAGCGGAGACCGAGGCCCGTCGGCGGGCGGCCGACTGGTACCTGGCCGCGGCCACCGCGGCCGAGCGGCTGCTGACGCCCAGCCACCGCCAGCTCGACCGGATCTACGTCTACCCCGCCGAGCACCCGGTCGAATTCCCGGACCGCGCGGCGGCCCTGTCCTGGCTCGACGCGCAGTCCGCCAACCTCCTGGCCGTGATCCGCGCCGTGCACGCGGCCGGCTCGTACGGGCTGGTGTGGCAGCTTGTCCACGCCATGTGGCCCTGGTGGCGCGCCGCCAGGATGTACGACGCCTGGATCGACGCCCACCGCCTGGGCCTGGAAGCCGCCCGCCTCTACAACAACGACCTCGCCGTTCAGGAGATGGCCAACACCCTCGGCATCGGCCTGCGCGGAGCCCGCGGCTTCGACGAAGCGGCCCGGATCTTCACCGACGTCCTGGCCGGCGCCCGCGAGCGCGAAGACGTCCGGGGCGAGGCGCAGGCGCTGCACGAGCTCGGCGCCACCGCGTACGAAGCCGGTCGCCCCGAGGAGGCCGTGGGGCACCTGGAGCAGGCCCGGACCCTGCGCGAGAGCCGGGAGGACCGTCGCGGAGTCGCCCTCACCGACATCCTCCTCGGGCAAGTCCATCTGGGCCGCGGTGATGCCGCCGCGGCCATCGAGGTCCTCGCCGCCGCCCGTGCCGTTCTCGTCGAGGTCGAGGACCCGCACGACGCGGCCCGGGCCCTGGCCTGGCTCGGCCAGGCGTACTCAATGGCCGGGCGCCACGACGAAGCCCGGCGGGTGGGCTGGACGGCGCAGCAGGAGTTCGAGCAGACGGGATCTCGCCAGTGGATGGCCCGAAGCCTGGAGCTCTTGGGCGAGAGCGTCGCAGCGGCAGGCGCCGAGGAAGAAGCCCGAGAGCTCTTCGCCCGCGCACTGGCGTCGTACGAGCCGCTGAGTGTCACGGACGCCGCACGAGTCCGCGCTCGGCTGTCCTGACACACGACCCGTCGCACGGATGGCTGACGGCCTCCGCGCGTCTCCCCCTCTCTCCCGGAGCACCTTCTGTGACAACGGCATCCGAGACCCGCAACGCGTCGGGTCGATCCGAGGGCAGGCCCACGGGGCGGTCCCTTGCCTTTCTGCTGGTTGGCGAAGGCATCGGTTTCGCGGGATCCTCCGTCCACGGGGTTGCCCTTCCCGCCCTCGCGGTTCTCTACCTCGGCGCCGCACCCGGTCAGGTCGCTCTGCTGGCCTTCGCCGCGACCGTTCCGGCGTTGCTGGTATCCCTGCCCGCGGGGGTACTGCTCGACCGGTACCCCTTACGAGCCGTTCTGGTCACCACTGACCTCGCGGCGGCGGCGTGGTCGTCATGATCCCGGCCGCCGCCGTCCTGGGCGTGTTGACGATGCCGCTCCTCTACTCGATCGCCCTGGTGCTGGGTTCCCTGTCGGTCCTGCACACAGTCGCGTCGATGGCCGCCGTCCCTCTCCTGGCGGGGCCCGGGAAGCTCCACCAGGCCAACTCGCACTTCACCGCCGTGCTCACCACCGCCGGCGTCGCCGGGAGCGCCTTGGGCACCATGCTCGTCGCGATGGCCGGTCCCGCCCGCGCCCTGATTGCCGACGTCGTGACCCTCGTCGTCTCCGCGTGCTGCGCGGTCCGCGTTCGGGCGCTGCCTGGACCGGACCGGGCACGGGCGGCGAAGCGCCGGATGCTCGACGAGATCAGAGAGGGCGTCCTCTACTCCGTCAGGGACGATGTGCTCCGGCCGCTGTTCTTGATCCTGACGGCTACCGGCATCGGCAGCGGCCTGACCACCACCCTGCTGGCGTACCACCTGCTGACCACCGTGCGGGTGGGCACGACCGGTCTCGGACTGATCATGGCCGCGGGCAGTCTCGGCGGCCTCATCGGCGCCCTCATCGCACCCCGTCTCGTCCGCCGCTACGGCTCCGGCAGCGTCCTGGCTGTCGGGTTCGTCGTCCACGCCCTGATGCAGATCCCGCCGCTCGTCGCCGAACCGGGCCGGGCCTGGCTCGCGGTCCTCATGGTCGGCAGCTGTGGGCATTTCGCCGCTGCTACCTGTGTGGGCACCACCCAGCGCTCCGTACAGCAGTGGAGCAGCCCGCCCCACCTCCGGGCCCGCGTCCAGCAGACCGCGCTGTGGCTGATCAACGGGGCCCGGCCCCTCGCCGCCCTGGCCGCCGGCGCCCTCGCCTCCCTGACCAGCGTCCGCGCCGTCATGGTCGCCGGAGTCCTCGTCCTGCTGCTGTCCGCAGCCACGCTGTGGCGCTCTCCCGTCCGTCTGCTGGCGGCAAGGGACGAGGGGAACATCTGATGAGACTGATCGGCGCGAACCGGTTCGCCCGCAGCACAGAAGGCGACTTGGCCCCGTCGGCGACGCCGTCCAACCACTCCCGGCTCCGGTCGGCCCTTCCTCGAGCTGGCCTGACGCGCCCCACCACGCTCTCCGCGTCGCGGCCTTCCAGGACCCCACGGCGATGGAAGGCACGATGATGAGTCGGAAAGCAGCGCATTCCGAGCGCAACGAGGTGTTACTCAAGCACCTGGAAGCTCTGGACTGGTCGATAAGCGGTTTCGCCCGGCGGATCGCCACACGCTGCGAAGCAATACGCCTGCCCTACAGGGTGGTCACGAGCACCGTCTCGCGGTGGTGCAAGGGATCTACTCCCGGCGACGATCTCGCGGCTGCCGCATGCCACGTGTTGTCGGTGGCGCTGCACCAGGTTGTGACGCCCGAGAGCTTGGGCTGGCCGTCCGACACCGGACTCGTCGCAGCCCAGTCGCTGGAGTACCTGGACGTCGCCCACGCCGTTCGCATGCTGTCGAAGCTGTGGGCGCTCGACGCCATGCGCCGGCGCAACGTCGTCAAGAGCGCGTTCTCACCGAGCGTCTTCGGCCCCGCCTCGCGGGAAGCGCTTGTGATGCCGGCGGACGCCATCATCGGTGGCCACGGACGACACAAGGTCACCTCAGCCGACATCGACTTGCTGGACGAGCAGACGCGGTTGTACGGCAAGCTCGACTCCCAGCACGGCGGTGGCAAGTTCCGCGGGGTGTTCGCGTCGATGATGGACACGCACGCCACGCCGATGTTGAACGGAAGCTTCTCTACTCGGACCGGGCGCCGGCTCTATGGCAGCGTGGTGGACGCGGTCCTGGCGATGGCCTCGATGGCCTACGACGACCAGCTCCCCGGACTGGCTCAGCGCTACGACCTTCAGGCGATGCGGCTGGCACAAGCGGTCGGTGACCGCGCCCGTATCACCCGGGTCCACATCCACCAGGCCCGACTGGCGGCGACGCAGGGCGGGCGAGCGGATGTGCTCGCTCACGCGCGCAGCGCTGTGCTGGCGGCCGAGGGAGCCCCTGCCCTCGTCAGGGCCTACGCCTGCGTGACCGAGGCTCGGGCGTGGGCGCTGAACGGACAGCCGGACCATGTCGTGGCGGCGGTGAAGCGGGCCCGGGAGTTCTTCGCCCGGGCGCAGAGCGGCATCGGCCCGGCGTGGCTGGAGTGGTTCGACGTACGTGAGCTGGAGGGACAGGCGGCCTGGGCGTTTGCCGTGGCCGGACTGGCCGAGCAGGGGGTGCAGGCCCTGAAGGAGGCTTCAGCCCTTCCCTCGGACCGAACGCGCGACACCGTGGAACTCCTGATCACCGAGGCCGAACTGGCTCGGCTGCGCGGTGACGCGGCCGAGCACGCGGCTGTGGCGAGACGTGCCTCTCAGGCGTCGCAGCACCTGATGAGCCGAAGGCTCTCCGAACGCCTTGAGCACCTGAACTCGGGGGAGCCGCTGCGCGGGTTCTGAACTCCTCGGCCAAGCGCCCACACCCGAGAGGTTCGGGTGCGGGCGCGGGCAGCGAGGACGTCGTGACGTGCCCCGTTGGCTCTCTGGGGCGCGCTGGCACTGGCGCTGGTCAGCGTGCGGGGAAGAGCGCCCGGTAGATCGCCCGGGCCCTGAAGGCACCACCGTGGTGCGGGGATTCCAGGGAGCCGTGATGCTGTTGGCCGTCGGCCGTGCGCAGGACGGCATCGAGCTGATAGTCCGGGTGAACACCGTCGTCGCTAAGGGATGCCGCGAAGCTGAGCTCCAGGATGTCTCCGGGCGCAACTGGCACAGGGCTGTCGAAGAGCGGCAGGTAGATGGTGGCCCAGTTCGTCTTCATATGCAGGGCGTCAAGGGGCTCTTCGTCCGGCAGGCACCAGAGGTTGAGCCAGGTGAGCACGCCGTCCATGCGGCCGGGCCGGGTGACGACCAGGCGTGTTGCGGTGCGCTGCTCCGTCCGCAAGTCCCCGTTGAAGTCGAGCACCTCGACGGGCGCGCCTTCGGAGAGCAGTGCGTCGGCAGACGGGTTCTCGACGCGGAGCCGCACGTCGAAGGGCCCGCGGTGCCAGTCGAAGATGCTCTGCAGGTACGGGAGGGAGGCCTCGGCGAACGCCACGGGCTGCTCGGGGAGCAGGTCGGACAGGCGGACCGCCGCGGCCAGGGTGACCGCACGATGGGGTATCACCAGCCCGCCCGGCTCCAGGTGGCGGCTGCGGGCATCGGCCAGGACGGCTGCCGCTCCTTCGGCGCCCGCCAGGGAGCCGATGATCTCCGCGACACAGACATCGGCTCGGGGCGCGATGTGGAGGCATGTCGACTCGCCGAGCAGGAGCGTGATCCGGTCCTGGGGTGTGAGGGCCGGCAGGTTGGCGGCCGCCTTGTGGAACGCGTCCTCGATGACCTCGACGGCTACGGCGTGCCGGGCTCCCGCCTGCACACTCTCGCGCGCCCAGAGAAGATCCTGTCCGGTCCCGATGTCCAGGATCCGCCTGCCCGGGCAAGTTGCGACAGTGCCGTCCGGAAGCGCTGGTTGCGTTCGTCGTCGGTGGTCATGGTCGTGTAGAGGAACGGGTCGTAGATCGGGTACTCCCCTACGCTCGGCCACAGGGCGGGACGGCCCTCCTGCTCGGGTTCGGGATCCACGCTCACGCGCAGGGAGCGCCCGTGTGTCTCGATCTGCTGGACGTCGGACATGGTCCGCCTTTCGCGGTGTTCCTCAGCGGGGTTCGGTTCTGTTGCCGCGGGGGATGTCGGATGGTCTGGGAGGCCGCGTGCTGGATGGAGGGCTCAGCCGCCGGCCCAGGCGATCTTGGTGGCGGGGTCGAGTGGCGGCCGTTCAACGGAGACGCAGGACGAGCAACGGGTGCCGACGTACAGCCAGCCGAGCAGTTGCTCTCCATCGGCGACGCCGAGGTACTTGCGGACCTGGGGCGCCTGGACCGCATCTCCGGTGCGCCAGATCGATGCCCATCCGTGGCTGTGCAGGAGCAGCGACAGCGTGGTGACCATGCCGGAGGTGGCGGCCAGTTGTTCCCACTCGAGGACCTTCGGGTGGTCGGGCACGGGCCGGTGCACGATCGTCAGGAGCAGGGGCGCGCGCAGGGGCTTCGCCGCAGCGCGGCGAGCCTGTTCCGGGGTGTCGGCGGCTTCGCCGAGCGCGTCGCCGAGGCGGGCCCGCTCGTCGCCGCTCACCGCGACCAGTCGCCAGGGGCGAAGCCGCCCGTGGTCGGGTGCGGTGGCCGCGGCCTGGACGAGGCGCTCCAGGTCGGCGGGGCCGGGGGCGGGTTCGGTCAGGCGGGGTGCGCTGCGCCGGGTGAGGACCGCGTCCAGGACCGGGTTCGGGGAGCGGGTCATCGGGTCGCCTTCCGGGCCGGGACGCTCTCGGGATTGTCGTGCGGTGCCGGCGGGGTCATTCGCGGGTCGTCGCCGGCCACCCGCCGGAGGATCGGGGCGGTGGCCGCGGTGGTGATGACGGTCATGATCATCAGGAGGGTGAACAGGGTCTCGGTGATGACGCCGGTCTGCAGGCCGATGCCCAGGACGACGAGTTCGGTCAGGCCGCGGCAGTTCATGAGCGTGCCGACGGCGGCCGACCAGCGCCAGTCGGAGCCGGTGAGCCGGGCGGCGCCTGCCGCGCCGCCCCACTTGCCGATGATGGCTACGGCGAGGATTGCCGCGCCCCAGCCCCACTGTCCGGCCGGGAGGGTAGAGAAGTCGGTGTGCAGGCCGGCGTCGACGAAGAACAGCGGCAGCAGGAGCGGCAGGACGACGGCGCGGATGCGCGCGGCGCTGCGCTCGACGGCCGGCAGGCCGCGGGGGGCGGCGGCGCCGAACAGGAACGCGCCGAAGGCGGGGTGCACGCCGATCTGGTCGGTGGTGTAGGCGCTGAGGCACAGCCCGGCGAAGACGAGGGCCAGGACGAGTTCGTCGCCGGTGCGGCCGGCGCGCTCGAGCAGGGTGCACAGCAGGGGGCGTATGAGGGCGAGGCCGGCGGCGAAGGCGGCGGTGAGGGCGAGGGTGGTCAGGGCCGACAGGGCGGTGCCGGTGGTGGCCAGGGCGACGGCGGCGGTGAGCAGGCACCAGGCGAGGGCGTCGTCGGCGGCGGCGCAGGCCAGGGCGAAGGTTCCCAGGGGGGTGGTCTCCAGGCCGCGGTCGGCGAGGATCCGGGCGAGGACCGGGAAGGCGGTGATGCTCAGGGCGACGGCGACGAACAGGGTGAACGGCAGCCGCTCGACGCCGTCGGGGGCGAAGTGCGGGTAGAGGGCGGCGGCCAGGGCGGCGCCGAGGGCCATGGGGAGCAGGAGGCCGGTGAGGCTGACCGCGGCGACGGCGCCGCGGGTGGTGCGCAGGCTGCTCAGGTCGAGTTCCAGTCCGGTCAGGAACAGGAACGCCAGGAGTCCGAGGGTGCCCAGGGCGGAGGTGACGGGCAGGACTGAGGGCGGCAGGAGGTGCTGCTGGACGGTGGGGGCGAGCCAGCCGAGCAGCGAGGGACCGAGCAGGATTCCGGCAAGGATCTCGCCGATGACCGGGGGCTGGCCGAGCAGCCTGACGGCCCGCCCGCCGGCCTGGCAGGCGAGGACCACGACCGGGACGGCGAGGAGCACGGGCAGCAGCGGGTCGGACACGACAGCTCCAGGAGTCGGGCGAAGGACCGCACGGCGCGCGGCACGGCGGGATCGGGGTGGATCAGGCGCGGGTCAGCGGCAGAGTGGTGCAGCGCAGCGAGCCGGGGATCCGGGTGACCTCGCTGTAGTCGACGGTGAGGACCACGAGTCCGCGTGCGGTGAGCTGCTCCGTGATGCGGTCGCTGGCGGCGGTGACGATCACGGTGTCCGGAGCGATCGCCAGGACGTTGGCCTGGACGGCGCGCGCCTCTGTCTCGGTGACGTCGATGATGTCGAAGTGTTGCTCGAACCAGCGCAGTTCGGCGGGCGGGAAGACGTCGCGGTGGATGAGGGCGGTGCCGGGCGCGACGATGGTGAAGTGGTCGTCCAGGTGGACGATGCCGCGGGTGGCGAAGCGGACCGGGCGGACTTCACGGTCGACGCCGTGGTGGGCCAGCGCCCGCTGCAGCGCCCCCACGCCCGCGGGGGACGTCTCCTCCCCGAGGCCGACCAGGACGGTGCCGGTGTGCAGGGCGACGTCACCGCCCTCGATGGTGCCCTCGTCCAAGTGGGCGACGTGCGGGGCGCCGGCCAGCAGCGGGGCAAGCGCGTCGGCCTCGGGGAGGCGGTGCGTGGAGTTCAGGCGCGCCATGACCAGGACGTGGTCGATGACGAAGGCGATGTCGCGGGGGTAGTGCTGGACCGGGCAGCCCGGAGCGGCGTCGAGGAGGGTCACCGCGGTGCCGCGGCCGCGGAGGAGGTCAATCAGGGTGTCCTGCTGAGTGCGGACGGTGGCCGGGTCGTACGGCTTCCAGGAGCTGGTGGTCTTCTGGCGGGTCAGGACGGGGTGGACGTCGGGGCCGTCGAGGTCGGGGGTGACGTCGCTCGCGTAGCGCATGACGACGTGGAGCAGCGCGCCGTACTCGCTGGTGGCATACGGGGTGAGCACGATGGGTCTCCTGGGCCGGGGGCGGGACGGTCGGACGGTGAGCCGGACGCGGCGCAGACGGTCCCAGGAGGGTGCGGGGTCCGGGGGCCGGCAGGGTCAGGGCTGCCGGCCCCCGGAGGTCGCGCGGGTGTCAGCCGACGGGGCTCTTCTTCTGGGTGTCCTGGGGCAGCCAGTGCACGGCGTCGTCGCGGAAGGACTGGTTGACGGGGACGAGGTCGGCTCCGCTGGTGTCGTCCAGGGCCGTGACGACGATGCCGAGCTCCGGGACGCCGTTGTCGATGGCGGCGAGGCGGCTGCCGCAGTCCGGGCAGAAGCTGCGCTTGGCCTCGCCCTTGAACGTCTCGAACCAGATCTGCTCGCTCTCACCGGTCCAGGTGACGTTCTCGGGGGCGAAGCCGGCCCACCACATCATCGGGCCGCCGCCGAGCTTCTTGCAGTGCGGGCAGCTGCACAGGTGCGGGTAGACGGCTTCGCCCTTGACGGTGAAGCGGATCTTGCCGCACAGGCATCCGCCGGAGCGCTCCTGGGCTGCGGCGACGATGTCGGGGGTGGCGTTCATCAGTTCATCTCCGAGGCACGGTGGGCGAGTTGAGCCCACCAGTGTGTCATCCCCTCCGTGATCGTCAGCCAGCCGTCGAGGGCCTGGGGCAGGTCGATGTGGAAGAGTTCACTCTCCTTGATGAACCTGGCCAGGCCCTCGATGTGCGCGGCCTCGACGCTCATGCCGCCGACCTGGGCGGCCTCGTGCTCGTCGTCGAGGTGGAGGTCGTAGTAGTAGTGCAGGGCCTTGAGTGCGCTGCCGCTGCGGCCGATGGTCAGCTCGCCGTAGCGGTTGGTGATGTCGCGCAGGATCTCGGTCTCGGCGATCGCCACGGCCTCGGTGGCGTAGTAGGCGCCAGCGATGTGGCTGGGCATGTGCGAGCCGACCATCCACTGGTGCAGGTTGACCAGCGTCTCGGTTTCGGGGGCGGGCACGTGGCCGTTGACGAGCAGGCCGAGGTCCGACAGGAGCGCGTTGGTGTAGAGGACGTAGTGCGCGGGCACCTTGCCGCGCTCGCCGCCCTCCTCCAGGTGGTTGCGGCGCAGCTCGTGCGCGAGCTCGGGGCAGTAGCCCTCCACGGCGGTGGCGGCCGCCTTCAGATACTGGGCGTTGTAGCGGGCGAACACCGAGAGCTCCTCGATGTACATCCGGGCCTGGCGCTCGTTGAGGTCGGCGGCGCCCACCTTCTCGGCGATCCGCGCGTACGCCCAGTCGACCAGCGGGGCCAGGTGCGCGGTGACCAGGGCGGGGCCGGAGGTGAACTTGCCCAGCAGGGTGCCGTTGACGGCGCTCTGCGTCTCGGGGTGGGCCTTCAGATAGGCCTGGACGAGGCTGTTGGCGGGGGTCATGCGTCGGCGTCCTTGGTGTCGGAGGGGCGGGGGGTCACGTGCAGGCCGCCGGTGGCTCCCAGGGCACGGACGGCCGTCAGGAGCTCGGAGTTGTCGGGCAGGACGAGGGTGTCGCCGCGGTTGAGAGCGGTGACTGTGTCCCGGTCCAGGCCCGCGCCGTCGAGGGCGATGCCCACCTGGTGTCCGCGCAGCAGGACCTGGTGGGAGTCGCCGTCGTCGTCGAGCAGGGTGGTCACCTGGTAGGGGGCGATCACGCGGATGCCGGCGCCCGGCGTGACCCGCTCGGGGTCGAAGGCGTCCGCGGCTTCCTGGCGGGAGAGGTCGCCCTCGACGAGTTCCCAGCCGCCGTTGCTCAGCAGGGTGGCCCACCGCTGCTCGGCGTGCTCGCGTGCGGCGCCGCGGACGCGGTCGGCGGCGACGGTCAGGAGTTCGCGGCCCACGCCGGCCAGTCGGTCGGCGACGGCACCGGGCCCGGCGGTCGTGTCCGCCATCGCGGAGGGCTCGTTGAGCGGGTCGTCGGGCCCGTCCCCGGCCAGGTCGGCGAGGACGTCCGGGACGATGCGGCTCTGCAGGATCTGCGCGTACGGGTAGGTGTACAGCGGCATGGCCACCGAGACGGAGAAGGTGTCCTGGGTGCCGACGTGGAAGACCCGGCGGGGCAGGAAGAGGGCGTCGCCCGGTTCCAGAAGGAAGTGCTCGGCCTCCTCCAGCAGCGCGCGGTAGTCGCCGAAGGTGGGCTCCTTGCCGCCGGTGAGCTTCTCGTACTGCTCGGCGGGCCAGCAGTAGAAGTTCTTGGCGTTGGGGCCGAGGTGGACGAGGAAGGCGTCCTCGTAGCCCTCGTGGATCCCGAAGGCGGTGCCGGCGTAGTTCCCGGCGAAGGCGACCTGCTCGGCGCCGCCCAGCGGCAGGCCCCACCCGTCGATGAGGGTCTTGAGGAAGGTGCCGAGGCCGGCGGCGAGGGCGGGGCTGACGGTCTCCAGGTTGTTGACGACCAGGGAGAAACGCTCTGCGCCGGCGAGGCCCTGCATCCACGGCACGAAGGCGTCCACGCCCCCGTCCCAGGACGGGGCGGTCAGCGCCTGGGGCAGGAGGTCGTCGCGCCGGGCCTCGCCGACGTAGACGCGGGCATGCGCCTTGATGTCGGTGCCCGCGGCGTGGGCCCGGCGGATGGCCTCGAACCCCGTCAGGACGTCGTCCGGGCCGGCTGCGGTGGCGGGGATGATGCCCTTGAACAGGAAGGGCGTGGTCCGCCCGGTGGTGTGGTCGGGGAAGGTGCCGGTCCAGAAGGACTGGTCGGGCGGCCAGGGGTAGGCGGTGTCCATCGAGGATCTCCTCACGTCGGGGCGGGCTGCCGTGATCGGGAAGGCGGGGCGCGGTCGCGGTGACGGGGCGCCGGGATCAGCTGAGGTAGTCCTCGGGGCCGCCGCGGCGGACGGTGTCGAGCGTGAAGCAGTGGTAACCGCCGCCGAACAGCCGCCGGTGGCGGTGCCGAACCGGGACGACGGTGAAGCCGCGGGCCTCCAGGACCTTGATCAGCTCCGGGTAGAGGGAGTTGACGACGACGGTGTTCTCGTCGACGGACAGGAGGTTGATGTCCATGTACCGGCTGCCGATGGGGATGACGAAGCCGAGGTCGCTGTAGTCAGGGAAGTTGCGGTCGTCGGTCTCGGGGGCGTAGATCACGTCCCAGGACTGCATGGCCTCGGGCAGGAACTTCAGGTACTTCGGGGAGCGCAGCAGCATCAGACCGGGGCGCAGCGGAACCAGGACGCTGTCGATGTGGTTGTCGGCCATGGCGTCCAGGCGGTGGAAGCGCAGGTCGCGCAGGTTGTCACGGAGCCAGCGCAGGGCGAGTTCGTGGTTGTGGTTGGCGACGTTGACCAGGACGTCGCGGCCCAGGCGCATGCACTGCGCGCCGTCGAAGACCATCTCCAGGCCCAGGCCCTCGATCGTGCCGGCCCTCTCGTTGTCGGTGGCGCGGGCGACGTCCAGGCCCTGGCGGGTGAAGTAGCTGGTGTCCAGGGAGCCGCGGGCCAGGGCGGGCCAGGGCATGGACAGCCAGTTCGCGCCGCCGTCCTTGTAGTAGCGGTAGAAGATCGGCTTGAGCAGGTCGTTCTCGAAGGCCCTGGCGCGTACGTGGGGCGCGGTCTCCACGATGGTGTTGCCGAGGATGATGGTCTGGTCGCGGACGTTGAGGGGCGGGGTGGCCCGGGCGTCCCAGTGCGGGGAGCGGATGTCGACGTCCTTGCCCGGGGCCGCGGGCCGCAGGACGTTGACGCCGCACCCGGTCAGGGCGTCGGCCAGGCCGGCGATGTCCTCGTTGAGCTCGTCGACCAGCTGCGCGGGGATCGGCAGGAGCTCTTCCCCCGACGGGCTGGTGTGCCGGCCGAGGACGGGGGCGACGTTGTCGTAGAAGAACAGCCGCCACGAGGTGTCGGTGTGGTGGGCGTCGTAGTGATCGGCACGTCCGAGGACGACTTCATCGAGCCGGGTGAACTCATCGAAGCTGTTCAGGGCCGGCGGGGCAGGCGCGGGCTGGGGCATGGTGGGCCGCCTCCTCGGCGGCGGGCGACGGCACGCCCCTGCCTCCAGCGCGCGGGTGTGCGCCGGGAGGGGCGGTGCCGTACGGGGTTCGGTGGGCGGATTCGGGGCGAGGTCAGGCGGCCGAGGCGTGCCGGTGCGGGGTACAGGCGGCGCCGGGGGCGGCGAGCCGGGCGATGATGTCCTCGATCACGCACAGCTGGTCGGGAGTGGAGCGCCGGCGGAAGAAGTAGCCGGAGCACCAGGGAACTTCACCGAAGCGCGGTAGGTGCTGCGCGGTGAGGGCGCGGGCCTCGGGCAGGCGCCGCCAGGGGATCTGTGGGCACCAGTGGTGGACGGGGTGGTACATGTCGTCCAGGTGGCCGCCGAGCAGGTGCCGGGTGAGCCAGTGCGAGGTCCAGCCGCGGGTCTGCAGGAGGATGTCGTCGTTCTCGATCAGTCCGGCGTGGTTGCCCAGATCAGTGATCCAGGTGACGACGGGCCGCACAAGGACGAGGGGGAGCAGCCAGTAGAGCAGGAGGTACGGCACGCCGCCCACGGGCCACAGTGCGGCGACGACGCCCGCCCAGAGCAGGGCACGGGCGGCCAGGGCCCGCCACGCCTCCCCCGGCGCGCGGGTGAGCAGGGTCAGCACGGCGGTCTTCGGCAGGCGCCACAAGGCGTTGCGCACGATGACCCGCAGGACGAATGCGCTCCGGCTGGGCGCCCGGCCGGCGGCACGGATGTTGCCCGCGCGGTAGGACTGGAACATCGGATCGTCGTCGGAGCCGAGCTTGGCGTGGTGCACGTAGTGGCTGCTGCGGTACGGCGCGAAGCCCTCACCGAGCAGTCCGGTCAGCAGGTATCCGATGATCCGGTTGCCGCGTCGGGTGGCCATGAGTTTGGAGTGCACGCACTCGTGTCCGAGGTTGGACAGGTGGCGCTGGCGGAAGCCGATGTAGCAGATGGCGAGGAGCGGGCCGACGACGTGGCCGATGGTGTGGCCGGTGATCGCTGCTGCGGCGATCGCGATGATGTCCCAGGCGACGTCCCACAGGCCGATGGTCGGGCGTCCGCAGAGCTTTTCCAGGTCGGTGATGAGCTGCTGGCCGAGGGCCTTGCGCACGGGGCCGGAGGCTCCGGTGCCGTTGCGGGTCCTGCTGGCGGCGGGGCTGCCCATCAGGTCCTCCAGTCGGGTGTGGTGCGGGGTGGGGAGGTGCCGTGCTCCGGCGCGCCCGCGGCTGGGCAGCGCACTGTCGTGCGCACCGTTGGCGGGCGCGCCGGAGGACGACGGAAGGGTGGTTCAGCCGCGGATCAGGCGGCGGAGAGGGCGCTGTCCGGGCGCATGCCGGCCTTGAGGCCGGTGGCGTCGGGGCGCATCCCGAGCTTCAGCTCCGGGGCGTCCGGGCGCATGCCGCTCTTGAGGTCGGTGGCGTCGGGGCGCATGCCGAGCTTGAGGGCGCCCGCGTCGGGACGCATGCCGAACTTCAGGTCGGTGGCGTCCGGGCGCATCCCGGCCTTGAGGCCGGTGGCGTCGGGGCGCATCCCGAGCTTCAGCTCCGGGGCGTCCGGGCGCATGCCAGCCTTCAGGCCGGTGTCCGGGGTCATTGCGGCGGTAGCGGTCATGGAGGTTCTCCCTCTTCGGTCGCGGGTGACCCCGCGAGTCCGTGTGATCGGGCGATGGAGCTGCCGGGCCGCGGTCGGGTGAGTGTTGAACCGTCGGCTCGGACGTCGTGGGCGCGGGCGCCCGCCGGTGGAAGGTCGCGCCGGAGCACGTCCGCTGCATCCGTGGATGAGCGTTGCGGTACGTGGTCGCGCTGGGCGCTTGGCCAGTCACGCTAGGGCTGCGCCAGAGGCAGCCGCAACGGCTGTGGGCGTTGCGGCGGTTGCACGGGACCGTTGCGTGACCGTTGCGCACCCACACCATCTGAGCTGCGGAAACGCTGATGTCTGGTCCTGGAACAACGGCGGATCGGGGCCGCAGGGCGCTGCGATGCCAGCAGAAGGGCTTCTGCTGCGCGCGTCGCCGCGGCTAGCTTGTGGGCCCGCCGAGGAGCCGTGCACGAGGGCGCCGTGGCGACCGGCTTCCCTCCATCTGCCGTCGAAAACACAGGCCTTGAGGAGCACACGTGCTCAACCCCGTTGTGATGAAGTCCGACCTGCTGTTCAGCCTGCGTGAAACGCTGCGCTCGGAAACGTTCGTCGAGGTGGTCACCCCTACGGTGCGCCGAGCCGACCTCGGCCCGGGACGTCGCGTTCCGGTCGATCTCGACGGCGGACGGTTCCTGCGGGCGATGATCGGCCCGGCGCTGCGCGTGAACATGGAGCACCACCGGCGGGTCTTCGAGATCGGTCAGTGCTTCCGGCCCGAGAAGCCGGACGAGCTGCACGCGCCCGAATTCCAGATGCTCGACCTCTACGCCGCCGACGAGAATTTCGAGTTCCTGTTCGCGCTGGCCGAGCGCCTGGTCGTCCCGCACATCCGCTACACCCCCGAGCGGGTATCTGTCGCCGGCCACATTCGTGACGTCTTCGGCATCGACCTGCGCCGCGAGCCGCTGGGCGACCTGCCCGCGCAGATGGCCGCCCACCTGGACATGGGTACCGAGGTGCCGTTCAAGACGGTGCTCGGCCGGTTCGTAGAGCGCGAACTGGAGACCCAGAGCACCGGGGCCGCACTCTTCCTGACCGAGTACCCGGTCGGCGGGGACGAGCCGTGTGCCCGACTCACGCCGGGCACGACCGCCGTCCTCAACCGGTTCGAGGTCCTGATCGACGGCCTCGAAGTCGTGCACGGCTACGAGGACGAACCCGACCGGGAAGCGTTCGTCGAGCGGGCCCGTGCGGTGGACCTGGACGACGACGAGCAGGCCCTGGCATGGACGGCGATCGACGCCGGGCGTGCGCCGGCCCACAGCGTCGGGCTCGGCATCGGCATCGAGCGCCTGTGCATGGCCGCCTCCGGCATCAAGGACATCAGCGTCTTCCAGCAGTCGGCCCAGTTCTGACCGCCACCCTTCCGAAAGGAGCCGCGATGTCCTTGTCGCTGCGCCCGCTCAACGACAGCGGCTTCGGCGCCGTCGTCGACTGCAACCTCGCGACCGAAGCCGAAGACCTCGCGCCCCAGCTCGCGCGAGCCCTGCACCAGCACCGGCTGCTGGTCGTGCCCCGCCAGCACCTGACCCACGCCGATCTCCTGACCGTCGCCTCCTGCTTCGGAACGGTGGACACGAACATCGACCGCCGCTACGCCGTCGGCGGCTTTCCCGGACTGACCGTCATCAGCAACATCGTCGAGGACGGCAAGCACGTCGGCATCTACGACGGGGACGACGAGGAGGAATGGCACGCCGACAACAGCTTCAAGCCACACCTGACGGCCGCGACGCTGCTGTACTCGGCCATCACCCCCGAGGAGGGCGGCGAGACCCGCTTCGCCGACGCGACCCGCGCCTACACCGCCCTTCCCCCGGCGGTACAGCAGCGGATCGAGAAGATGCGCGCGGTGCACTCCATCGAACAGCTCGGCGCGTTGCAGAACCAGGCCAGCGGCGGGCAGTCGTCGGCCGCGGCCGGGAGCCTCGCCGACCACCCGGAGGTCGAGCACCCGCTCGTCCTGACCCATCCGGTCACCGGAGCCCGCTCACTGCTGCTCGGCTCCATGGTGATCCGCTGCGTCACTGGACTCTCCGTTCAGGACAGCCGCGCCCTGATCGACGACCTGCTGGAGCACACGACCAGCGCGCCGTACCTCTACAGCCACACCTGGAGTCAGGGCGACCTCGTCGTATGGGACAACCTCGCCACCCTCCACACCGCATCCCCGTGCGACAGCTCCCGCCACCCCCGCCTGCTGTATCGCGCTGCCGTTCGACAGCACGCGGATTCCCGTGGCTCCGAGGGATGACCGGCGGCGAGAACACGCTGTCTGCGCCGGTCGCCAGCCCTAGTGTTTGCCCATGACGTCGAAGGCCGTGAAGGTGCCCCTGAAGGAAACCGCCCTCAACCTCGAGCGCATCACCCAGATCGGGCACCAAGTCCACGGCGTGTGCCCAGACTTCGACGCCGGCGCGTTCGTACAGGACGTGATGTCCGACCTGCCCGCACTGGAGCTGAAAGACCGGATTTCTCGGACCAGCCAGGCACTGCACACCCACCTTCCGGTCACCGGCACCGAAGCCCTCGACGTCCTGCTGCGCTCGCTGCCGCCGACTCCCGAAGCCGCCGGCATCACGAACGACTTCGGGTGGCACACCTACTCCCCGCACTCCGACTTCGTCGCGCGCTACCTGCGCACCGGCGAGTACCTGGACCAAGCCCTCGACGCCCTTGCGCGCTTCACGCGGTACTTCTCGGCAGAGGTCGCCGTGCGGGACTTCCTCAACGACTTCTCCGACGAGACGATGAAGGCCGTCGACGCGTGGTCCCGCGACGAGGACCACCGGACCCGCCGGCTCGCGAGTGAAGCCACCCGCCCCCTCCTGCCCTGCGCGCCCCGCATCTCCCTGCCCGACGATGCGGCGCTCCCTGTGCTCGACCGGCTCTACGCCGACTCCAGCACCTACGTCCGCACCTCCGTCGCCAACCACCTCCACGACCTCGCCGGCACGCAGCCCGAACTCGTCCTGGCCACCCTCGGGCGGTGGAAGGACACCGCCAGCGCCTCCGACCAGCACTTCGCCTTCATCGCCCGGACGGCTCTGCGGAGCAGGCTCAAGAAGGGCTCGCCGGACGCCTACGCCTTCCTCGGCTACCCGCACGACGCACCTCTCGAGCTGACACCCGTCGTCCTGGAACGTACCGAGTTGGCCGACGGCGACGTGCTGACCTTCTCCGCCGCCCTCACCGCCACCGTGGCCGTCCCGGTGGATGTCATGTTCGTGATTTCCTCCACCACGCCCACCGGCAAGCCGCGCGAGAAGGTCTACTTCCTCAACCGCACCACCGTTCGGCCCGGTCGGCCGCTCCTTCTGGCCAAGCCGCACAAGCTGCGTTCGACGGCCACCACGAAGATCGCTCCCGGCCCGTACACCGTCGCGATCCAGGTCAACGGCCGCCGCTTTCCCCCCGTGCCGTTCACGGTCGTCGCAGCATGATCCGCGACCGGCCTTCTACCTGATCTGACCGTTCTCCGCCCAGGCCGTGCCTCTCCTTGCCACGGCCCGGTCAGCCATGCCCCACACCGCAGCCCCGGTCGGCACGGCAATCCCCCGAAGGAGTGAGCCGACTGCGTCGAACAGATTTCAAGGCCCGCCGCCGCACCCTGCCCGCCCCAACAGCCCGATCAGAACGTGTGTTCACGAAATGAGCCGTGACGGAGCCCGATCCGACGCGTTCTTAGAGCACCAGTGCCACTTCCCCGCCCAGATGGAGGACATCATGAATCCCGCCCCCGTGCATCAGCCCTCCGGAATCGAACGACGGCCCGCCCCCGTGACGGTGCGCCGTGTTGACGACACCCGCTCCTCAGCACGTCTGGATACGAGGTGGGCGGCATGAGTGAGTCGACCGATGAAACCGCCGAGACCGTCCCGGGGCCGCGCCCCACCCCCCTTCCGCCCGCCCCGCCGGCCGCGTCACCGCAAGCCGCGCCGGGCGCCGGTGCGGAGCAGAACTCCCCCGTCCCGGAGATGCGGTACGTGGACCTGACCGGCAGCCGCGAGGCGGCCGGCCGCTCCATCCGGATGCGGGACATGGCCCGGCGCCTGCCCCAGCTGGTGCGGCGTTCGCTGGCACTGGCCTGGCGCGTCGACCGGAAGGCCACCACCGGTCTCCTGCTGTGCCAGACGGTCGCCGGCGTCATGCAGGCCCTTGGCCTCATCGCGATCAGCGGAACCCTCACCGCACTGCTGACCAGCGGCGACGTCTACCACCGGCTCCTCCAGGCATGGCCGTCCGTAGCCCTGCTGGCGGCTGCGACCGGGGTGCGGGCGCTGCTGGGCATCACCGTCAGCTGGCTCTCCTCCCGACTGGGCCCGCTCATGTCGCGCGAAGCCGAGCAGATGCTGCTCACCGGCTGCGCCGAGGTGGAGCTCTCCGCCTACGACGACCCCGACTTCAACCGCGACCGCGAAGCCGCCGACCGCGGAGCACAGGTCACCGGCGACCTAGTCAACGAGGGCCAGGACCTTATCGCCTCGGCGGCCTCCTTCCTCGCCGGGGCCATCGTGCTGGCCGGGGTGAGCTGGGTACTCCTCCCCCTCCTGGTCGCCGCCAGCCTGCCGCAGGCCCTCGCCCAGGTCAGCGCCGCCCGGGTCCGCTACCTGGCGAACCTCCGCAGCAACGGCGACAACCGCATGCTGTCGGTCCTGCGGTGGCACATCTTCACCCGCGAGGCCGCCGACCAGATCCGTGCCGGCACCATGGCCGATTTCCTGTCCGGCCGGTACCGGCAGACGGTCGCCCGGATCAACCGCGAAGACCGGACCGCGGCCGACCAGGGCGCCCGCATGTCGCTGGTCGGCGCGCTGTGCGGCGGCCTCGGATCGGCTGTCGTGTGGGCGGCGGTGGTGTGGCTGCTGGCCACCGGCCGCATCAGCGTCGGCCACGCCGGCACGGCCGTCTTCGCTCTGCAGACGGTGGGCCAGTCGGTGCGAGGGCTGGTCGCCGTCGGGGCCCGTGCTGTGCGTACCGGCCTCTACATGGACGACTGGACCCGGTTCCTCGACTTGGCCGGCGGCTACACCATGCGCCGCGGCGAGCACCGGCCGGCGCCACCGGCCGAGATCGAGATCAAGCAGGTCTCGCACCGCTACGCCGGGAAGGACCAGGACGCGTTGTCCGACGTCTCGCTCACGCTGCGCCGGGGCGAGGTCACCGCACTGGTCGGCTTCAACGGATCGGGGAAATCAACGCTGTCGAAGCTGGTCAGCGGTCTGTACCTGCCCACTGGAGGACAGGTGCTGTGGGACGGCGTAGCCACCGACGACGCCGACCCGCAGGCACTGTGGCAGCAGGTGGCCCTGGTGCCGCAGGACTACGCGCACTGGCCGCTGACGGTCCGCGAGAATGTCACCCAGGGGCAGCCCACGGCCCGCGGTGACTCGGCGGTCCTCGAAGCCTGTGAGGCCTCCGACGCGGACGAGGTCGTCGACAAGCTCGGCGCTGGCCTGGACACCCTCCTGGCCCGCGAGTGGCTGAACGGAGAGGAACTGAGCGGCGGCCAGTGGCAGCGCATCGCGCTCGCCCGGGCATTCTTCCGCGAGGCAGGGCTCCTGGTCCTCGACGAGCCGACCGCCAACCTTGATATCTATAGGTGCTGCAGGTTGCGAGGCACACGAGAGGTCCCGCGGTGGGACCCGTTGCCTCAGCAGTATCTGAGGGGTCGTAGGTATGTCAGGTATGTTTGTGATCGTGATCGGAAAGTACAGGGCGGAACGGGCTGTCTCGCCAGTTGATGAGTCGGTGGCGTGGGTGGTCGTGGACGAGGCGTTCGCCCTGCACAAGGAGGCGTCATCGTTCCTGGCCGGGTTGAGGTCGGCTGGGCGTTCGCCGAACACGGAGCGGGTGTATGCGGGCAGGGTCGCGCTGTACCTCTGCTGGTGCGCCCAGCACGGCGTGGACTGGTCCCAGGCAGGCATGCTGGATCTGGGGAGGTTCCTGCGCTGGCTGGTGGTGGAGCCGCTCCCGCCGCGCGGACGAGGGCTCGCGATAGAGGCGCGGTATCGGCGGGAGTCGACCGCGAACGCCGTGATGACGACAGTGTGCGAGTTCCTCCGGTTCGGGACTCGAAATGGCTGGGTTCCCACGGAGATCTCCGCATCCTTGTCGGAGCCGAGGTACCTGTCCTACCTCCCCTCGGGCTACGACCCGGGCGAGGAAGGCCAGTTCCGCACGGTGCGGACGAGGACCTTGAAATACGCGGTTGCGGTGGAGGGTTACGAGTGGTTGACCGGCGAACAGGTCGACCTGCTGGTCGCGGCCACGCGCCGGGCCCGGGACCGCTTCCTGGTGGCGCTGTTGAGTTGCACGGGGATGCGGATCGGGGAGGCGCTGGGGTTGCGGCGTGAGGACATGCACCTGCTGTCGGATTCCGGTGCGCTCGGCTGCCAGGTGACTGGGCCTCATGTGCATGTGCGGCGGCGACGCAACCCAAACGGGGCGCTGGCGAAGTCCCGTGTCTCGCGGTGGATCCCGGTCACCGAAGAGGTGGTGGCGCTGTATGCCGACTACCTGTACGAGCGCGGGAGCGTCAGGGAGGCGGAGGACTGCGAGATGGTCTTCGTCAACCTCTTCCGCGGGCCGCTGGGACGGGCGATGACCTATGCCTCGGCGAAGGATCTGTTCGACCGGCTGGCCAGGAAGGTCGGATTCACGGCCCGCCCGCACATGCTGCGGCACTCCGCCGCAACCCGCTGGGTGCGCTCCGGGGTGGACCGCGACGTGGTCCAGACACTGATGGGCCACGCCTCGGCCTCGTCGATGGACCCGTACCTGCACGCCAGCGACACGGATTTGCGGGATGCCGTCGAGCGCGTCGGTGTGGCCCAGGGGGCTCGGCAATGACCCTCGCGCTGATTCGCGACGACACGCCTGCTTTGCCCGGAGGCGTGGACCTGGCGGCCTGGACCCGCTGGCTACAGGACGCCGTTGTCCCCGAGTGGCGCCCAGGGGAGTGGGACCCGCAGGCGCTGTTGTTCACTGGAGATCCGAACAATCCCCGCACCCGCGCGAACTCCTGCCGCACGGTGGCGTGTTCGACAGTGGTGCACACCCGCAGCTTCTGCAGCGTCTGTGTGAAGGCGCTTTCGGTGAGCGGCCTGGACGCTGAGGTCTTTGCCAGCGAATACCTCCCCCAGCGGATGGCCGCGACGTCCGGGCAGTCCCCGGCCCGCTGCGAAGCGCGACAGGAGGATCGGCACTGCGGCTACCCGGTCTCGGCACGTGGCGTGTGCAAGGACCACTACAAACTGTGGCAGGACTGGAAGCGCAAGGGCGGACCAGGCGGCGACGATCCCGGCCAGTGGCTCGCGTCAGCCGAGATCCAGGTGGAGGTGGAGGAAGTCTCGATGTGTGTGGTGCCGGGCTGCCCGACCGCCCAGGACTCCGGCCTGCCGCTGTGCGCTTACCACCGTCGCCGCCGCTCCGCCGACGCGCGGACGGGCGAGGCGGGCCAGGACGCGGCCTCGTGGGCCGAGGGTCAAGTTCCCTTTCTGCTGCAGCACCAGTTCTCCCTACGCCAGTTGGCACCGGTGCTGCAACTGGAGCTCCTCTACGCAGTCCAGCAACGGGACCAGCGCGGTGCCAAGCTCGACACCCAGTGCGTACGGCACCTGACCCGCGTCTTCGCCGGGTACGGGAGCCTGCTCGAGGTCGACCGCCCTACTGCACTGGCCATGGTGGAACGAGCCTCGAACAACACCCGCGCGCATGTGAAGGAGTTCCTCCGGCATGTCCAGGCCGGCTACGAGCAGGCCAGTGGCAACGGGCCTCGGGATTCGGAGGTCTGGGACGCGGTCACCGCCAAGGTAGCCTCCCGATACAGCCGCTCGGGGCGCCGCTACAACCAGGGCACCATCGACTTCGGCCGGATCTCACAGCCCTGGCTGCGCGAGGCCGCACTGGCCTGGGCTCGGACCACCGATCCGGACAGCTACGCGCTGAACCGGATGATGAACTCCTGCGTCCGGGCCTCCCAGGCGCTGGACGCGCGCCCCGGCGGCGGCCAGGACGAGGCCCGGTTGGCCTTTACCGACGTCGACGCCGTGGTGGAGGGGTTCAGAGACGCGCGCAAGCCCGACGGTGAGCGGTATTCCAACTCGGTGCGCCGGGACCTGTTGGCGAAGTTCTTCCAGATGCTCGACTTCGGACGCAGGGCCGGGCTGCTGGACCGGATGGCCGGCGGCTTCGCCCGCCAGCAATCCCACAGCATTCCCAGCGACGAGGACAACGAGGACGAGATCGGCAAGGCGATCCCTGAATCGGTCATCGCCCAGCTCGACACCCACCTCGACCGGCTCGGCGACGGTTTCCCCTACGGCTCGATGGCCCCGCAGGACGTGCACCTGATGTTCCGCACCGCCTACACCGTGCTGCGTGACACCGGGCGGCGACCTATCGAGGTCACCTCACTCAAATCCGCTTGTCTGGAGGTGGACGGCGGGGAGTTCACCCTGGTCTGGGACAACCACAAGAAGAAGCGATATCGCCGCCGACTGCCGATCACCAAGACCACCGCGACCGTGATCCAGGTCTGGCAGCAGCGCCGCCGACAGATTGGCGGTCCGGCTCACAGCCGGTCCTACCTATTCCCAGCGATCTCCGAAGACACCGGAGTGCACCATTTGTTGGCCGGCAACCTCGCCCGGGCGATCCGCGCCTGGGCCGATGCCCTGCCTGTGCTGGACTCCGAGGTGCCCGGTCTCGACGGCTTTCCGCTCCCGTTCGACTCGACGTTGGTCTTCCCGTACGCGTTCCGGCACTCCTACGCCCAGCGGCACGCCGATGCGGGGGTACAGCCCGACGTGCTACGCGATCTGATGGATCACCGGTCCATCGACACGACCATGGGTTACTACAAGATCTCCCTGGAACGGAAGAGGTCCGCAGTGAACACGCTGCGACTGCAGGTCGTGGACCGGTCGGGACGCCCCGCCCCGATGGCCTCCGCGACCGCGTACGAGGCCCGATCAGTGGCGGTGCCCTATGGCAACTGCACCGAGCCTACCAACGTCAAGGCCGGCGGCAAGAGTTGCGCGCTGCGGTTCCAGTGCGCCGGCTGCGGGTTCTACCGCCCCGACCCTTCCTACCTGCCCGCCATCGAGGAACACCTGCACGCGCTGCGGGCCGACCGCGAGACCGCCGACGCGATGGACGCCGCGCCGTTTGTCCTGCGCAACTTCACCGATCAGATCGACGCCTTCAAGGACGTGTCCGACACCATGCACCGCCGCCTGGCCGAACTCCCCACCGACCAACGGGCGGAGATCGAGGACGCCAGCCGCATCCTGCGTAAGGCCCGCGCGGCCGAGGGACGTGCCCTGCTGCCCCTGACGGTAATCCATCGAGGAGGCGGTGCGGAATGACGGCCGTCACGCGCACCCCAGGCGAGGTGCTACGCGAGGCCCGGCGCAAGGACAGCCGGGCCAAGCGCGCCAAGGTCGTGGCCGTCGTGGACGCGATGCTGACCAGCGGTGACCTCATCACGTTCACCGGGGTGGCCAGGGCAGCCGGCGTGTCCAGCTGGCTCGTCTACGCTGACGGCGTGCGCGAGCACATCGAGGCGGCCCGGACCAGGCAGCAACGCCAACCGACCAGGGCCACGCAGATTCGCCCGCCGGTCAGCGCGGCCAGCCTGCAGACCGAACTGGAGCTCACTCGCGCCGACAACGCCCGGCTGCGAGCCGAGCTGTCCCAGGCACGGGCCGCCGTCCAGCGGCAACTCGGTCAACAACTCGACCAGCTGGGCTCTGCCGATCTGACCGCGAGGGTGGAGGAACTGACCCGGCAGAACCGCGAGCTGCGCTCGGAAGTCGATGGACTGAACCAAGTGAACAAGAACCTTGAGCGACGCCTGGCCGAGACCGGCGAGGACCTCAACGCAGCCCGCACCAGCCTGAGACGCATGATCCGCGCAGAGAACCAGAGAGGTCCAATCGACTGACGCTCGGATGCCGGTACCGCCGCCGTGGCCAGCCGCCCAGCCGTGGAGCCCGCACCCCGTCAGGTCGATACTTCCACTACCAGGCGGCGCAAAGGGCGGGCACCGTCAAGCGGGCGATCAACCGGTTGCAGAACTCTCGCGCTGCCGCGGCTCCGTGCAGCAGACATTCGCCGCTGGGCGAAGAAGCACAAGGTCGAGCTGTGCTTCACCCCGACCTACGCCTCGTGGGCGAACCCGATCGAGGCCCACTTCGGACCGCTGAGGCAGTTCACCATCGCCAACTCCCACCACCACCGTGCAGACCCGGGCCCTGCACGCCTATCTCCGCTGGCGAAACGCCCACGCGCGCCACCGGGACGTCCCGGCCGCCGAACGAAGGAACGCGCCCGCATCCGAAGCGAGAAGGGCATCCGCTGGGGCAGACGCCCCCTCACAGCCGCAGCCTGAATCATCCCGCTGTCATTTGGATTCACCCGTTGACACCCTCCACGCATGCCCGTGTGCTCCACAAACCTGCCGACAGGAGGGAAGGAAGGAGGCTGGAAGGTGTACCGGGCACGCTGTCGAGCAGAGCAAGGCCGACGCCGGCAGCGCCTTGGAAGAGTCCAGGTACCCCGCCGAGACTATAGTCTCCGCTGGCGCGCTTCAGCCACATGCTGTGCGCCTCCAGACGGATTGCCGCATCCAGCCACCGCCGTTCCCCGTCGCGTCGCGCCGCCGCTCGGAGAATCGCAGCCCGGCCGAAGCGGCCACAGCACAGTGAGTCGCCCGCCGACGTTTGGTCAGCTGTGGAGGCCAGAGCGAGCTGGAGCTCCTCCTCCACGAGCCCGTCCCACAGGGCCGTCTGCGACATGCAGAGTCTGGACAAGGCGACGCCCGGCGCACCATGGCACCAGCTGAGCATGAAGCGTGGACGGTCCGCCTCGTGAGCACCTCGGAAGTCCGGCCAGTTCCGCTCTCCCGGATGGAAGGCTTCTCTCTCATACCGCAGGGCTTTCACGGCCGCCTCACGATAGGCAGAACGCCCGGTGACCGAATGAAGCCGCGCCAATGCGGTGGCCATACCGGAAGCCCCGTGCGAGAAGCCAGTAAGAGCAGTGGCGCCGATCGAGCTGATCACCCATCCGCCGCAAGCGTCCTGCCGATCGACGAGCCTGTCTCCCGCTTCCTGGGCAAGCAGCAGTGCCCTGGGTGTACCCGCTTTCAGCAGGGGCCCGATGAGGCCCGCGCATCCACGCATGAGGTCCAACTGCTGATCCGACCGCAGAAAGTCCGTGTCGAGAGAGTCGAGAAGGGACGAAAGCCCGCAGTTCACCGAGTCTGCCGTGTCGGGCAGCAGTTCCCGTAGATGGAGGAGGGCCAGCAGTACTCCTCCTGAGCCTGCCAGGCCCAGCGGCTGGTCACGCCACCATCGATAGCGGTCGTCCGTTCTCTGGTCGCTCAGCTGGTACCCAAGATCCGAAACTGCATCGTATGCGATCCGTTGGTAGGAGTCGCTGTTCGCACTGCGGTGGAGAGCCAGAGTGGCGAGGAACAGGGCAATGCCACTTCTGCCGCCGTAGAGGGACGGGCCGAGAGGCCCGTATGTAGCCCGTTCGAGGTCTTCCGCCACATGGATCCCGAGCCACTCCACTGCTCCTGTGTCGCAGGCGATGGCCGTTTTGACGAGGAGATTTCCCAGGTATGTGGATTCACTCCGGCGCTCTTCGGCCGACGGTTCGCAATGAGCAGGATTGTTCGACGAGGAACGATCCAGTGGCACTCGATGATGGCCGTGCATGCCTTTCGCGGCTATCACACCGCGGATAATGCTGAGCTGCAGAGCGATCGAGGCAGTGTCGAGCTCGTGCAACCTCTGCCGCGCGCGGTTGTACCCACTGACTTTGAAGTAGTCGGCAATCGTCAACCCCCCGGGGAGAACTAGGTCGACCCCACCGATCGACTGCTCGAAGAAGGGAACGTCCAGGTTCTCCGTCTGGGCCACTTCGGCAGCGAACAGCTCCCAGTTCCTCGGCCGCTCCGTTGAGACGACGTAGCTCCGCGCAAGGCTTTCCAACAGCAGCCGCTGAGCGATCTCAGACTCAAGCGCAGCGGGTTCGATCTGCTGTCTATGAAGCCAGATATACAGCCATGTCGGTCTCAGTACGAGTCTGCATGGATATGTCCTGAATCTCGCGATGAGTCCAGGGTCTGCGAGCCACCACTGCTTGTCGGCCAGAATCCCCATCAGTTGATGTTCGAACCCGTCGCAGAACTCTTCGACGAAGTCGCCGAGGCGATTGCGACTGCCCACAGCAACCGGGAGGGAGGTGGGAAGGTGCGCGGGCCGCTCGATGCGTCCAGGAATCATGCCATCGGTGTTGAGTCCGATCCACCCGACGTCTTGTTGCTCCAGGCTCTGAGGGGGTTCGATTCCCAGGGCGCTGACATCGCGTGGTATCTGTTGCTGGCCAACGAACTGCCATTGTGGGAGCAGTCCCGTCCCGATCACCGAGTCGGCGATCTGTCTGTAGGCTCGGGAGGCCGAGGGGTTGACGTCCTTGTCATTGTGGTCGTGCGGGATGCCTTCGAAGAGGGTTTCGGCATCGATAAGGACCAGTTGGTCGCCTTGGGCGATCAGATTCTCGTGGTGGCAGTCACTACACCCCAGAAGATGAAGGATCGCAGCCAGTCGGCCTGCGTTGCGATAGAAGGATCGGAGTTGCCCCTCGTTGGTACATACTCGGTGCGGCACCCATTCCATGTATCCGTAGCCGTCGCGCGCGATCACCCGGACAGTTCGCAAAGAATCGTCCACTGGGGCTGGCGGCGGTATATCGGCCAGTAGCCGCTGAAACTCTCGGTCAATGCGCAAGTCTTTTGGTTTGTAAACGACGTGATGCGACGCGGACGGAGTGATGGGGGAAGCGAAGGTTAGAATGGCGACCGTACGGCCTCCGCAGTGTGGATCGCTCAGGTTCTGTTTGATTCCCGTGAGCCTGCCATCGGCGGGGAGATGGAACATCTTCGTTAGCAAATGCCGATCGCTGTGGACTCGAGTGAGAATCTCCCGGCTCGATTGCAGCCAGCGTTCCACGGTGGTCGACAAGTGGCGCTTGAGGACGGGGTACTTGACACTCAGTGACCATAGGCCATCTTGCCGCAGGTCCTCGAGGAATGCGCAGTAGCCAATGCGTCTGGGGTAGTTACCTCTAGATTCGCCTGAGTCTAGATGTGCGATGACGAGGTCGCTGGGACTCCTGCGTCTGCTGAACTCCTCCCAGACGGCCGGCTCGCCGACCGCGGAGAGATTCATAATCAAGTTGTTGGCCAGGTCCCGATGAATGCCTGGGTGATCCGCCCACGACTCATGCCCGATCCGATATTGGATGGCGATATGAGCCGGTAGCCCCTTCGACAGCTCCCTCATGGCGCCGCGTGCGATGCACTGCCACAGCTCGACGAAGGATACGGGCGGGCTGCCGCTCAAGGGGGCGTCCGATGCGTCGATCGGCGTAGAGCTGCGCAGCCAGCCCTGTAGGGCGAGGAATGTATCCGAGGCATCAGCTCTCGCCAGAGATGCTAGAAACGGGGCGGCGTCCGCGGGCGACTGTCCGTCCCATCGCAGTCGACGCCGAAGTTGATCGGGGTCGTGGGCCTGCAGAGCCCGCATCCAGGCCTGAAAGACCTCGGAGGGGCGATCCCCTGAGATTTCAGACACGAGTTCGTCGCGCATGGGCATTGTATCCACCACTCCGCACTCTCGCGTCGGAAATGTCGCGAGCACGCCCCGAAATCCCCAGGTGTCGCCGATGTTGGTCGCTTACACGGTGCACACGGAGGTAAAGACCCAACAGCACGACGCCGACATCGCATCCATTTCACTGTCGGTCGGCGTCGGCTGCCCATGTGGCGGGCGAGTAATCTCGCTGATGTCGAATCCTTCACCGGCCGCGATCCGGCTGAGGGTGTCCATGTCACGCGCGACAGCGTGTTCCGCGAATAGAACCTTCTGTCGCAGATGGACATCGGTCTTGAGCTTCTCAACGAATTCGGAAAACTGTGATTCCATCACAAGCCCATCCCTCCAGCTCTTCGTTCTCCCCACCCATAGCGGGGAGATCTTCGCCATGCAGGTGATGCGCATCACTCAAAATATAGCTAACTGCCGCCACGGCCGCGACCGCTGGCTGTCAGTGCCCCGACGCACGAACCGCTCTAACCTCGGCATTTCATGGCGGCTTGTCAGTTCAACTGGCTGGCCCTTTCGGCGTGTTGGGGCAGAGACGGGCATGGTGGCGGCCCGGCTGTCGGTCGGGTGGGCGCCGGGTTCCACGGCTCCGGCGGGATGGTGTCGCCGGGACGGGAAAGTACTGGTCAGCCGGGGTTCGGGAGGGCGTCGAGCCGGGCCAGGGCGTCGGTGATCAAACGGGTCCAGGGCCAGTGGTGGGCGAGGCGGAGGGTGCGGCGGCGTCCGGTGGTGACGAGCTGGGCGGCGGTGGAGAACAGCCGCAGGCAGAGCCGTCGGGGCTCCCACAGCCGGGGCTTGCCGGTCAGGACGAGCATCGGCATCCAGGCGAGCAGGTCGAGGGCGATCTGAACGATCTCCAGCCAGATCCGATTCTGCGCGGAGTCGTGCAGGGGGAGGTCGCGCAGGCCAGTGGCACGGGCAGCGCGGATGCGGTCCTCGGCTCTGGCTCGCTGGCGATGCCAGCAGTTCGAGGGCGCCGATGGGCACATCCTTGGTGCTGGTGGCGAAGCAGACACCTCAGGGCTCTAACTCGTCAAGCTGCGGCAGCGAGTGCGGTGGGGAAGCCTTGTGCTCGTCGAACCGTTCGCGGCTCTGGAGACAGTGGTGGAGCTGGCCGATCATGCGGTTGAAGAGGTTCCTCTGGGCGCCGGCGTGCCAGTCACCGGCTTCGTCCCGCCGTCGCCGGTAGTGAGCCTTGGCTCCGGATGAGGCGGTGATGGCGGAGAACGCCCAGAGGTAGCCGACGTGGTTGAGCCGGTCGTTCTTCACCATCGGCGGGTGATGCTCGGCTTCTTGCCCAAAGCTGATCGGCCGACAGTTCCTACGATCGACGGCCAACCTGTCAGACTGACTTCGCGGCAACCTGGCTCACGTGCCTCAGTCGCACTGGGCATCCCGACCTGGGCAGCTACTTGACAACCCCAGATAAACCTCGACCCTCGCGCCGAATACAGAATCTTCCAGCGGCTGCGGGACCTGGCCCAGGACCGGGTGGTGTTGCTGGTCACGCATCGCATCACCAACGTCGCCGTGGCCGACCGGATCGTTGTCCTCGACGAGGGCAGAGTCGTGCAGGAGGGCACCTACAAGGACCTCGCCGCCCAAGAAGGCGGCCTGTTCCAGCAGTTGCTGTCCTACCAGGTCACCTCGGAGCCGGCCGGCGAGAAGCACGGAACCCGCGCGTGAAGGGAACCGACACCACTTCACCAGCTCCGCCCGGGCGCACGGCCCCCGCTGACCCGCCCAGCCTCGACCCATCCACCAGCCCTTCCATGCTTCTCCGAGGTGTTGACGTGCCGATCACCCGCTCCCACATCCGCGCGACCCTCGACAGCTACCTGACTCGGCACCCGCACGAGCGAGAGTCCCTGGCCGGCCTGTTTGCCGTCCTGGACGGGCCGGACGACCCGTCCAGCCGGGCGACTCTTCCCGGCCACGTCACCTGCAGCGCGGTCGTCATCGACCGAGACCGGCGCGTACTGCACATCGTCCACAAGGCCACTGGGCTGCTGCTCACCCCGGGCGGGCACGCCGAGGCGGACCGGAGCCTGATGGCCGCTGCTCTTCGGGAGGTGTCCGAGGAGACGGGCATCCGGCCCGGTGACCTGTGTCTGACCCCGCAGTTCCTGGGCGGCCCGATCGACATCGACGTGCAGGGGATCGACGCCAATCCCGCAAAGGGCGAGCCGAGCCATCAGCACTTCGACTTCCGCTTCGCCTTCTACGTCAGCGCCGAGCAGCTGCCGCCGCTCAGGCTCCAGGACGAAGAGGTCTCGGGTTCCCAGTGGCTTGCGTTCGCCGACGTCAGGTCCCCAACGCTGCGGGCCAAGCTGTCGGACGCCGAGGCCGATGGGCTCGACGGGCAGCCGGAGCCAGTCAACGCGTCGGCTCTGGTCCACGACGGCTTCGGACGCTACCTGCTTCATCTCAGGGATCTGCGGGAGGGCATCTGGGCGCCCGGGGTCTTCGACCTCCTGGGAGGCGGGCGCGAAAGGGATGACCGGTGCCTGGAGGACACCTTGCGGCGGGAGCTCGCCGAGGAGGCCCCCGGCCTTGCACCGGTGGGCTTGGTGCCCTACGCAGTCGAAGAGGCGACGAGCGTCGACGGCCTCGCGGTGCCGATCAAGGTCTTCACGGCCCGCTGGAGTGGACACCCCGACACGGCGGACCTACAAGAGGGCGTCCTCCTGCAATGGTTCACCCCCGACATGCTGGACCGACTACCCATGAGTCCCGGTCTCGGCGACCTGATCCGCCGCCACGCGGCCGAGCACCCCCCGGCCGGCAGCCCGCCGGACCGCATCCGCCCACTGCACGAAGAGGCACCGGAGGGGACCGAACTCCACATCATCGGCGTCCACCTTCACCTCCAGGACGGGCAGGGCCGGATCCTCCTCGGACTGCGCCATCCCGACTCGGCCTTCGCATCGGACGAATGGCACTTTTTGGCAGGTCATTGCGAGAGGGAAGCCGCCATCAGCTGTTTGGTGCGCGAAGCTCAGGAGGAGGCCGGGCTGATCATCGATCCCGGTGACATCGAGCTCGTGCATGTGGTCCACCACGTCGACTCGCCGACGGCGCGGGCACGGATCGCGCTCGTCTTCCAGGCCCGGGCATGGTCCGGTACCCCGCAACTCCTGGAGCCCGACCGGTGCGTGGCGTGGCGGTGGTTCAGCCCGCAGGATCTTCCGGCAAAGGTCGTGCCGTACACCCGCCTGGCGATCGAAGGCATCGTCGCGGGCCGCCCGTACACTCAGACGGGCTGGTGAGCACCTGTGACGCTCCCACCGACACCCAGCTCTTCCTGGCCTGAGCACTTCCTCGCGCACCGCGCCGGCCACGACTGCCCAATGTGCGGCAACGATTGGACGGCCGATGACATCGGATGGGGGCTGCTGCTGCACCGCGGCGAGGTGTCCCAGTCCTATCTCTGGCGCTCCGGGCAAGTCCGGGGCTACTCCATCACCATCGTGACCGCGCGCCACGTGGCCGAGCCCACCGAACTTTCGGACGACGAAGCCGCCGCCTTCTGGCGGGACACCCTCGCCCTGGGCCGCGCACTTGAGGCGCACTACCAGCCGTTGAAGATGAACTACCTGCTCCTCGGTAACGCCATTCCGCATGCCCACCATCACGTCGTGCCGCGACGGGAGGCGGGTGCGGACCCGGCGCCGGGCGGCCCCTTGCCCTTCGACGTGCTCGACCTCGGGCGCCAGGAAGAGGCCCAACTACAGGCGGACGCCCGGGCGCTGCGCCGGCTGATGAACGGCCCCGGCAGGCCGGAGGCCGGGCATTGAACGCGCAGTTCGACGTCACGGCCGTGGCGGGAATCCTGGCGCTGCACTACCGCGTCGTCCCCACCGACGTCCGCGAAGGGCCGTCAGGGACCGCCACGTGCAACTACGTGGCCAAGGACGGCGACGGCCGCCGATGGTTTGTGAAGGCCTACCCAGAGCACGCTGACCTGGGCGCCGAGGGGCGCGCCCTCGAGCTGGCCGAGTTCGCCGCACTCGGCGGGGTCCCGGTGCCGGCGATGCGCCGGACCCTGGACGGCGACCTCATCGCCGTCGAAGGCTGCCTGGCGGTGGCCGTCACCGCGTTCGCCGAGGGCGCCGAGACAGCGGAAGGCGGCCTGCACGGCGAGCAGTGGGCCGCCGTCGGCGCGACCGTGGGCCGACTGCACCGCACGCTCGCGCGACATCCGGACGGGCCGCCGCGCCGCGCCCCGTCCCACGAGGTCTGTGACATCGAGCGGGGCCGCCAGCGCCTGGAACGGCTCCTCGACAGCTACGCGAAGCAACCCCCGAGTTCCGCGTTCGGAGCGTGGTCGAGAGACGCCGCCCAACAACGGCTGGACGAACTCCCCGCCACGGCATCCATGCTCGAAGCACTCCCCTTGACCGTGGCAGCGCAGATCGTCCATGGCGACCTGTCCTCCCTCAACCTGATGCTGAGAGGCGAGAAGGTCGCCGCGGTCGTCGACTTCCGGCCGCCGACGCACCGCAGCCCGATGTGGGAGCTGGGACGCATCGTGCTCGATCCGCGCACGGTCCTGACCGCCCCGGACTGGCCCACGGGCCTGGCCACGGCCGTCGCCGCCTACCGGGAGACCAACCCGGCCATACCGGACGAGGACCTCATGACGGTGCCCCGGGTGGCGGCCGGCTACCTGGCCTGCTCGGTGTACCCGCTCTCGGAGCCGCTCGACGACCCAACCGCGGTCACCCGTCAGCTGGAGGCGTACGGGCGGGCCCGCCACGAGGCCCTGGGTGTGCTGTGCGCCCGCCTGGACGAGGCGGAGGAGGTGCTCCGTGACCAGCTCCGCTGACTCTCCCGCTCGGCTCCAGACGTCGCTGTGGCGGCACCGCAACTTCCGGACGTTCATGATCGGGCAGAGCGCCAGCGTGACCGGCAGCTCGATCAGCTCGATGGTGATCCCGGTGATCGCCGTCCTGGAGCTGCACGCCACCACCTCTCAGGTGGCCTGGTTGGCGTTCCTTGGACTGCTGCCACCCGCGGTGCTCGCCCTGCACGCCGGGGCGCTCGCTGACCGCCATTCCAAGCAGCGCCAGATGATCATCGGGGATCTGGTCAGTGCGGCCGCACTGGCCACGGTGCCGGTGGCGGCAGCCCTCGACGCACTGACCCTGCCCCAACTCATGGCGGTCGCCGTGGTGCAGGGCGCCGCGGGCGTGGTGCATGACGCGGCGGCCATCAGCATCCTGCCCAGCCTGGTCGACCGGTCCTTGATCCAGCGGAGCAACAGCCGGGTCGGCGCACTCTTCGCCCTCTCCGCGACCGGCGGCAGCAACCTCGGCGCCGCTCTGACCGCCTTGGTCGGACCGGCCCGAGCCCTGCTCGGAGACGTCCTCTCCTATCTCATCAGTGCCTGGTGCACCGCGCGCATCCGCATGCCCAAGACCGACCGGGCACGTACCGGGGAGCGTCGGCTGTGGGCGGAGATCGGCGAGGGCGTGCGGTATGTACGCAGTGACGACCGGCTGCGTACCTTGACGCTGGTCAACGCGTCGACTTCCTTCGCCCTCGCACTGCTCAACACACTGTGGGCGCTGTACTTGCTGCGCACCCTTGCGATGAGCACCACGGCGTTCGGTGTCGTGCTGGGGCTCGGCGCCCTGGGCGCGGCCGCCGGCGCGCTCCTCGCCCCTGCCCTTGCTCGACGGATCGGGCCCGGGCCGATGATGCTGGCCGCGCTCGCGATCACGCCGGTGACCCAGATTCCGCTGCTGCTCGCCTCTCCCGGCCTTGGCTGGCAGATCGTGATCGGTGCGGCGCTGTTCGTGCAGTTGGCGTGCGCGGGTGCGGCGGGCACCACCCAGCGGTCAATCCGTCAGATCATCACCAACTCCCGCATGCAGGCACGGATGCAGGCGGTGAGCACCTGGTTGACATCGGGTGCCAGGCCGGTCGGCGCGCTGCTCGCCGGCGCACTGGGGACGTGGGCCGGTGTCCGGGCCGCCCTGGTCGTCGGTGCCTTTCTGCTCACTGTGCCGCTCCTGGTCCTGGCGCTCTCTCCGCTGCGCGGCCTGCGGCAGATGCCCGGTGCCCCGCCCGAGCGGGAGGAACCCGCGCCTGCCGAAGAACTACCGCGCCCCGGCCCTCCACCTCAGGTGCCGGCCCCTGGAGCGGCGGCCGCCGCAGACATCCGCCGTGAGAGCTCGTTGGACGGAGGCGCCACATGACGGACCTGAACACCGGGGAGACCACGCGAAGGCCCGCTTCCCCAGCTGCGCACGCTCCAGCGACGTTTTCCACTACGGACCCCTTCCACACGGAGACGGCAGAAGTCACCGGGTCGGCGGACAGCCGCGGCACCCGGGGTGACCGCGGTGCTGCTGCAGCCCGGGCAGCGATGGTCGCCCGCCTGGAGAAGGCTGGCGATCTGGCGGCCGGCCCGGTACGTGAGGCGCTGCTCGCCCTGCCGCGCGAGGTTCTGATGCCGCAGGCGTACGTACGGCGCAGTGCGCCGAGCGAGGAGCCGCCGCGGTGGGACCTGCTGGACTGGTCGGCGCCGCAGGACCGCCCCGAGCTGCTCGGGCTGCTGTACGGCGGGGCCAGTGTGCTCGTCCAGCACGACGGCGAGCCGTTGGTGGGCCGGGCGCGCGGGACGCGGTCGGGGGCGTCGATCACGTCAATGTCGACGGTGATGGGTCTGACCGCCTCGCTGCTGGAGGAGCTGGATCTGCGTCCGGGTCTGCGGCTGCTGGACGTCGGGACGGGAGCGGGAGTGACCGCCGCGGTGGCCTGCCAGGTCTGCGGCGACCAGGGGGTGGTCTCCCTCGACCGGGATCGGCACCTCACTGACGCGGCTGCGGCCCGGCTGGCCGATCTCGGGTTCCGTCCAGAGGTGGTGTGCGGGTCAGGAGAACAGGGCGTTGCGGGGCGGGAGTTCGACCGGATCTTCGTGTCGTACACGGTGGAGCGCGTGCCCACGGCCCTCGTCGAACAGCTCGCTCCCGGGGGCAAACTGCTGGCGCACGTGAGCAGTGCGTCCCCGTCGTGGCCCGGCCTCGCCGTTGTCGAGCGCACCGCCGACGGGCAGATTACGGCGGAGCTGCGGGCCGTGGAGTTCGCCCACCGGGCGGGACACGGCGTGGCGCGGATCTGGCCGGGCGCGCCGATCACGACGTGCTCGGCGCCGAAGTCCCGGACCAGGCCACCGCCGAGGAGATGGTCGGCCGCCAGCCAGAAACCGCGGTCGCTGTCCGGGGGCGGCGCCAGCATGCTCCGTTGAGTCCATGTGCCCGGCTCGGTGGCCATGCGCTGCCGGAACTCCTTCGTGACGGGTGCCGCGTCACGGTGGCGCAGCCCTACACGGTCCAGCTCCAGCGCGACCCAGCGCGGCAGACGCGCCGGCAGTTCCTGGTCCCCGACCATCCGGTAGCTGCCGGCCGCGGTGACGGTGTCGGGCGCGACCGCGGTGGACCACCCAGCCCGCACGTCGACCTGCCAGCCGAGCCGGCCCGCGCCCTGCACGTACCGGCTCGTGTCCTGCGCCCGGTACCACAGGTGGATCCCGCCGCTCGTTATCGACGGTTCGATCTTGTTCTGTGTGTGTTTCTGCTGCTCAGCACCTTTCTTCGATCGACACAACGTGGTCAGCAGGGGCCGATGACCTGGGAAGGCGATGGGATGCTTCCGCTGCGGCGGGCGAGTTCGCGGCGGAGGTCGAGGTTCTCGCCGTGGGCCCGTTCCAGGGCATCTCGCAAGGCTTGGGTTTCCTCGCGGTGCTGCTTCTTCAGCCGGGCGATCTGGCTGGTCAGCGCGAGCACGAGGGTGGTCTGCTCATCGGCCGGAGGAGCCGGAGCGGGGATCGGACGTGCCTGAGCTCGGAGGTGTTCGATGCGTCCGCGCAGGTCGGGGTGTCCGTAGAGGAAGGCGTGGGAGACGTTGGCCTCCCGCTGGACGGCCTGGAAGGTGATCGGCTCGCCGCGCTTGATGAGAGCGCGGATCGCCTGCTCCGCGGCCTTCGTTTTGGCCTGCGATTTCGCTTTGGCGGCGGCGGCGAGGGTCTGCGTGCGCTTGGTGCGGGCGTCGGTCACGGCCGGGTCCTTCGGTGGCGGTCGAGGTCGAGGGCGAGGGGAACCGGACCGGTGGGGGCGGGGCCGCAGCCGGCGCCCTGGACCGCGCGGCCGGCCTTGTCGCGGATGGTGTCCAGGAGCCGGGTCAGGGCTGCGTGTTCGGCCCGCCGCTGCAGGAGCCAGACGTTGTCCTCGGGCATGGGACGACCGTGACGTTCCTGGAAGGCCGTGGTTGCGCGGTCGATCAGGGCTTCGGTCTCTGCCAGTTGCCGTTCCAGAGCGGGCTTGTGGGAGGCGTCGGTGACGAAGACTGAGCAGGTCAGGCAGGCATTTCCCTTGTCGCACTTCTGCAGGGGTGGCAGCAGGCACCAGCCGTGGGGCAGGAACCGGTCGGCACGGTTGAACAGGTGAAGACTGTCGTGATCGTTGTGGGAGAGGACGAGTTGGGTGCCGTCTGCCTTCAGCTTGGCGGTGGCCAGGAATGCCTGCTCTGCGTGTTCCTGGCGGGCGGCGATGTAGTGCATCGACATCGAGGGGGTGGCGTGCCCGGCATAGCGCATCAACACATGGACAGGCAGGCCGAGTTCGGCGAGACGGGTGAGCTTGGTGTGTCGGAACCGGTGCGTGTGGCTGAGCTTCACCGGTCTCCCTTTGCTGTCCCGGATCTGGACGATGTCGCTGAAGTTCCGCAGTGCTCGGCCGTAGGTGCCCGAGGAGTAGGGCTTGGTTCCGGCGAGGTTGCTGATGCGCTGGGTGAACAGGAACCTGGGCTCGATGTTCGGGAACTGCTTGCGGACCCACTGTTGCTGTTCTTCGATGACGGCGGCGACTTCGTGGTCGATGAGGATGGTGTCCGGCGCGATGTCGATCTTGCTTTGGGCGTAGCGGAAGCGGATGACCTCGCCGTCTGCGTCTGCTGGACCGTCGGCTGGCGAGAGGCAGTCGAACTCGCAGATCCGGACCTCGCTGGCGCGGCGGCCGGTGAGGATCTGGAGCAGGATCATGCGCATGGCCTGCGGGTCGCCGAATCCCTCGGCTGAGACTTGGGTGCCGTCGCTGCGGGTGACGGTCATGTGCTGGCCGCGTGGCAGGCTGATCAGGGGCAGCGCGGCGGTGATCTGCTCGAGTGCACGGTCATCGACGTAGTGCTCGTCGTTGAGGTCATGCTGCCGGGGCGTGCGCAGGGATGCCTGGTGAAACCAGCTGGCCGCGTGTGCTTCGGTGACGCGTCGCCAAGGCGATGACGGGCCGAGAATTGAACGGGCTTCGGCGGAATATTCAGCAACGAACGCGAACAACTCGCCGACTGCTTGCAGGTCGTTGTTGATGAGACGGGGGTGCACCACGCCCTTCTGTGACCGGTCTCGGGGCCGGTGCCACCGGTTGGCCGGGTCGGCGGCCCAGTGCCGGAACGCGGCCGCCTGGGCGGGCGCTTCCGCTGGGTCGCCGAGCACGTCCGTGGCGTCGTCGAAGGCAACAGCGAGCCACCGGTCGAACCGCACCAGGAGCCGGGCCTGGCTGATGGTGGACCAGCGCAGGGTGCCGGCCTCCAGACTGGTGCCCAGGTGCCATTTGACGGCAGCGCGAAGCCAGGCGTGGTTGATCCGGCCGGGTGTGACACGGCTGTTGTGAGGTTCCCGCGGGGAGATGGGAATCCGCGGATTGCAGCGGGGATGCCACACGTCCAGCTCCCACCAGTGCCCGTCGTGGCAACGCGCGATCATGGCCCAACGGGCGAGTCGGAACACAGCCCGCAGGCGGCTGCGGCAGTGCTCGGGAAGGAGCTTCTTCCAGCGGGTTGCGTAGAACCAACCGAGCAGTGCTTCAGCCGTCTCCCAGCTCATCTCCCGGACTGACGCGGGAAACGGCTTGTTCTCCTTCATCGCCCGGCGCAGAACGAGCGCGAACTGGTTGATCGGCTGGACCGAGGCGGGCGTGCCGTCCACGACTTCCTGCCAGTGCGCCATCCAGGCCAGCTCGACCTGGAAGGTCTCGGGGAGCCCGGTCAGGATGAGATTGTCCTTGTGGGCCCCGGGGGCAGTGCGCCAGTCCGGGATGTCGGGACCGATGACCGGGCCTCGCCAGGCGTCAGGCAGGTCGCGGCGGAGACGCTCGACGGGGTCGATCTGACCGGCCAGGCGCAGCCGGCGGAGATCCTCACTCACTGTCGGCCACCTGCCATCCGCTGGTGTACGACTTCCAGTTCGCCGCGGCCCGCAGAGCCTCGTCCTCCCGGACCCAGCCGTATAGGTCGAGTGTGGTCTGCACGTGTGCGTGACCGAGTCGGCGGGAGACCACCCACTCAGGCGTGCCGGCCAGCAGCAACGCGGTGGCGTGACTGTGGCGGAACCAGTGCGGCGTCCACGACGCCGGTCCGATCTTCTTCTTGCGCAGGGCGGCGGTCTTGTCCCGCACTGTCCCTTCCCGCAGGGCGGCCAACAGCGGGGGCCGGTCCTGGTTCACCAGAAGCGGCGAGTCCGTACCGATCTCCAAGCCCAACTCCGCTGCCCGGCAGGCCAGATGGGTTAGATAGTCGACGAACAGTCGCTCCAGATCGGTGCCGACATAGACCCGTCTCGGGCGCATCATCTTCACCCTCGCGCCGTTCTGGTTGTCCTCGCGCGGCACGATCTCGACGTAGGGCGTGCCGCCCCGGCCCATGACGAAGTCGCTGATGCGCAGGCCGAGGGCCTCGCCCAGGCGCATCCCGCTCTCCGCCAGCAAGGCGAACAGCAGCCGGTCGCGCAGGTTTCCCGCCCACTCGCCGCTGGACGGGTCCGGCCTCGCGCAGCCGTCCAGGATCGCCTGGATCTCCGTCGGCAGCAGCAGCGGCGGTCGTCCGCGATGGCGATGCCGCCGGACTCGGACCAGTGAGGACGGGCTCGGCACCGTGCGGGCATCCAGGTGCGCGAGCAGTCCGCGGGCGGGGGCCCGACGCGGCGTTCCGCGCATCAGCCGGCCCGCGACCGGCACCGAGTAGACCGCCCCCTGCCAGCGGTAGAAGGAGATCAGCGCGGCCAGCCTGGTCTCCAGCGTCTCCGGCGCGGGCGCTTCCTCGGGCGCGACCAGGGCGTGCTCGACGGTGCGGCCGTTGCGCAGCCAGGACAGGAATCCGGACACCGCCGGGACCCCGAGATCCCGCCAGTTCGTGGTCTCGTCGCGCTGTTCGAGGAACGTCCACCACTGGGCCAGCGACGTGGCATAGCCACGGACGGTGTTCGGCGACCACAGATGCCGGTGAGCCTCCAACCACTCCTCGACCGGGGCGACCGTCCGGTACCTCTCGTCGATCACCGTCCACGTACGCCGCCCGCTCTCGGGCCGGACCGCCAAGCTGTGTGCCACTGGTGCTGTTCCGTCTCGTTGAAGAACTCCCGCTGATAGCAATGCATCAACGACGCAGAACGCTCACAGTGACGCTCGTAGAAGACATAGAAGAGAAGAGCTCAGGCCCCGTTGATAACGCTCGGGGTCTGCACGGTCAGCGTCGCCGGGGCCTCCAGCAAGCTGGCCGCCCGCCGTACCCGGCACAGCAGGTCCAGCACGTCCATCCCAGTCCGCACCCGGTCCAGCTCCGTGTCCGGGTGCTGCGTCAAGTCGACGCCCGGCAGCAACAGCGCCTGATCCGGCGGCGGACGGTCATGGTCGTCGAGGTCGAGCACCACCAGGCCGGACGGCCCCGTGGCCACGCCGACGCCGAAGTCTTGGCCGCGCCACCAGCGGTGGATCAGCTCCCGCTCCCGCGTCGCCGCACGCACCCCGTGGCAGTACCGCCCGGCCTCCCGGCACGCACACCCGTCCGCATCGGGGAATCCGCACGCCGGGCGCGCCCCGGTCGACGGCGGCCGGCACCGACGGCAGTTGCCCGCCGGACGCTTCGACCCCGGCAGCAGCGGATGCACCCACCACCCCCGCTCAGCGCACCGCAGGGCCAACTCCACTCCCCCGATCACGCCGCGCTCACCGCCTCCCGGCACTCGCCCGCCGCCGGCCGCGGCACGCGGATCTCGTCGTCGAGCGGACGCGCCGCCAGCTCGACCATCCGCTGCCGCCAACCGACGACCTCCTCGGAAGCCGACGGCCGATCCACAGCCCTGACCTGCCCGAGCCGCTGGGCGAGAAGGAGCTCCGCGCAGCGCTGCCGGGCCTGCTCGGACACCGCACGGGCCTGCAGCTCACCGCTGCGCCGCGCCCGCTCGATGCCGAAGACCCGTTCGGCCTCAGCCTGGGCCTCCGCCGACTCCAGCAGAGCGTCCACCGCGCGGGCCCGCTCCTGTCGCAGCAGCTCCTCGGCCAGGTTCCGCGCCTCCCAGGCCACCGCGGCCTCCGGCATCCCCTCTCGCCGCAACCGTCCCGTCACCCGGTCGACTTCGCCCTCCAGCCGAACCCGGGACGCAGCCAGCCGGCCCGCCACCACGCCCAGATCCTTCACCGGCCCGTTTACGGCGGCTGCGACCTGCGCCGCCTCCTCCACAGCCGCACGGACCGTGCGGTTGTACGAGCACACCGGGCACAGGCCAGCGGCCTCCGGGACCCCGCACTCCTCACACGCCTGTGCCGCCAACTCCGCCTTCGCTACCTCGAGTTCCTCGCGCTGCTGCGCCCAGACCACCTCGCGGCGCGCCCGCTCCGCCACGGCGCGCTCGCGCCGTACGGCGTCCCGCGCGGCCCGCAGGGCGACCTCCCGGCTCAGCCGCCGTTCGACCTCCGCCCGGGCTTCGGCCGGCGCCAGGCGGGGCAGCTCGGCGGCCATGGCCTGGACGACCTGGTGCCGCAGCGCGCGCCGGTCCCCGATCAGGAGCTCGCAGCTCGGGCACACCAGACCGGTGTCCATCCGAACCTGGTCGTCGCACGCCGTCGCGTAGCACTCCGCCCGCTGCGGCAGACCCCGCGACAACAGCCAGCCGACCGGCTCGCGCACCCGCTCACCGTGCTGAGCAGCAAGCCGCCGCTCCAGCCGCTCGGCCAGCACCACCGGCGCCTGCTCCGAACCCACGATCCCCGCCAGCCGCCGCAACTCGGCCTTGAGCGCCACCCGCACCCGGGTACGCCCCCCGGCATGCCCGATCCGGGCCCACTCCAGCCGCACCGGGTCCAGCACCTGCTCCAGCCCCCGCGGCAACGACCACCGCAACCGGACCGGCTTCGCGACGACCGGCCCGGGCGCCGTCTGCCCGATCCCTGCTCGATCCGGCTGCTGTTCCCCGCGAAGCGGGCCACCCTGCACACCCGGCTCGTCGACCACGCCGATCCTGCCCGCGCCGGATTCGATCTCGCGCCCATCCGCGCGCTCCGGCAACGGTGGGAACCCCAACGCGGCTTCGCCGGAAAAGCGAGATGAAGCAGTACCAGAACCACCATGAGTAACCACCGGTGCGTGGCCAGCGTGGAGGTCTGCAGAAGCCGACGGGTCGGCTTGCTCGCGAGGACCCGTACTGACCTGGGCATTTACCGAATCCTTGGCCGACTGATCCCCGGATGCACAAGTGGAGGCGGCGGAGGCGGCCAACAGGAGGTCTTCCAGGCTCTCCTGAGCCCACCCATCACCGGCCAACACCATTTCGTCCGCGGGAGATTCAGTCCCTGCGCACCGTGGACACGGTCCACCCTCCTGCGCCGGTTCATCCGCCAACACGGAAGAACGGCTGGCAGACTCCGTTGGCGATACCTTGCGCAGCCGCGCATGAGCGGCTGCGACCGCTGGCACCCGAAGTCGACCGCCATCAGCGCGCTCCTCCCCCTCCAACTGGAGTTCCCCGGCGGCCACCAAGCGGTCGACCGCAGCTGCTGCGACATCGACCTCGCAACCCATCAGGCGAGCCACCGTCACATCGGCTCGCCTGATCCCCTGAGCTACCCGACCTGGGGCCATCCGTACCCGACCGTCGGCTCGGGCCTCCAGGCACAGCAGCACCATGGCCAGACGGTCCGTCGCTGCGCCCCTTTCGCGCCGCGACGCCATGAACCCAGCCGAAGTGGCGGGCTTGTCCTTCGGTGTCCATCCCGGACATGTCACGGCCTCGCAGAACCGCAGCAGTGTTGCCAGCTCCCGCTTGGTCAGCGTCCCGAGCGGCGCCCCACCAGCAGCAGCGCGCGCTTCCCGCAGCGGAAGAAGCTCAAAGCGCAGCGCGACAGTCCGCCCCTCCTCGGACCGCTTCGGCGCGCACAAGATGGAACCCGACTTCTTCGCATCCGGCACCAACGTGTGCCCAACGTGCGAGACCGAGCATCCCAGCCAGCCACCAACGTCACGAGCCGTCATATCTACGACGGCAGACATCAAGGGAGCTTTCGCCAACAGGACCACGGCGGTCAGCTTGACGAGCGGACTTTGCCCAGCCAGTCGGGAGTCGTGAAGCAGCTCCCGAACTGCGGAGGCAAGAGCCGTACGCATCGCTGGAGATAGCAGAAGAGGCTCATTGGCCTGCCGCTCATCAGCGAGGTTGTCGGGCGAGTGTGGGGCCGGGGCGCGCCGCGTTGTTTCGGCGTTGGGCACGACTGAGCCAGCCCTCGGACGGGTAGCTATGATCTGCTCCTGTCGAGGAGGTAGGAGAACAACGGCCATCGCGGACCGGCGCTGCCTGGGGAGGTAGAGGAGCCGATCACGTGACGGTGTGGAGTTTGGAATTTGAGTAGTGCCTAACCTCCTCGACAGATTTGGCCCGGGTCGTGCACCCGGGCCATTTGCATCAGGGGGTAGTCCGTGCGTCCCCTGAGTGCAAGTCATAAGCCGCTGCTAGCGGGCAGAGCCGGCGACCTCGTTGGTCGGCCGCTTCGATGGAAGTTCCGTGAACCAGAGGCCCAGCGGCGCGTAGTAGAAGGGCTCCGAAGCGAGCTTGAAGAGGGCGGAGCAGTAGGGCCCCGGGCCCGTGGCCAGTTCACATCCGGTTTGGTGTACGAACAGGCCCGTGTCTGGTTGGACTTCGTCCGGCAGGGCAGCCCGCGCAGTCTCGATCGTTATTGACTCCCAGACCCGTAGCCCCTGGTCCTTGTTGGCCGGCCGACGTTCTTCCGGCCAGACAAGGCGCTTCAACGCGCCGTAGAGCCGGACCAGAACGATGTCCGACTCGACGATGTGGTGGGCGTCGATCACGCCCTCGTCAGCCGCGTCTCGCGCCACCTTGGGCAGAACATGGGCCTCTTGTGCCAGGGCTCTGAGTGACCAACCGCCCGGGGCAGTCCTCATCAATCCATCCTCACTTTCCGTTAGCGGCATCCTACCCCGTGATCGCCAGCATTTTGGTAATGACAGAACCACCGGGTGTCGCATCGTCGTACTTTCCTGCGGCTTGATGGTCCATCAAAAAGCCCGAAACTCAGGGCAAATCAGCACAATCAACCGTCATGGTCGCGGTAGTGACAGAAGCAGAGAGGGATGCCGGTGAGCGTGACAGTGTCACGGTGCGAAGTTCCGCCCTTGGGCGAGTCGGGCGGCCCCTGCGGCGGTATGCGCGCAACGTCGTGCGTATGGGTGCGTGTTGGGGTGCGTGCGTGAAAGTGGGTGAATATGTGAATCAACATGTAGTTGAAGGGCCCGGCCGATGTGGCCGAGCCCTTCAACTACGCGCTGATCTCTACCGGACTGAGGGGAATGGGCCTTCCTCGTCCACCTCGTCAAGGAAGCGGTCGACGGCTGCGGAGACGACGTCGAGGATGATTCCTCCGCTCCCGGCACCCCGTTGGCCACGCATCGTGCGCTTGAGTCCTTTGAGGAACTCGGACATGTCCGGGGAAACACCGGCTTGAATGCTCACGCCCGGCGGGTGCTCGCCTGACCACCTCTCGATCAGCCACTCGTTGGCGAGCGACGCGAGCTCCTCAGGGCTCAGCTCGCTGATCTTTCGCAGAGCCGCATCGAGATAGTGGCCGGGCATGAGGTTGCGCTTCGAGCTTGCTGCGTCGTCGTCAGCCTTGTCCAGAAGCCGGGCCTTGGTCTCGCCCTCGATTCGGCCAGACCAAGTCACCCAGTTTCGTTCAGTACGGTGCTTGATGAACGACTGAAGGACGGTAGCTTGAACGGGGCCTGGGCTGCCTGCCTTCTTTCGCCTCGGCCTTAGAGTCGGCTCCGCCGAGGCAGCGGAAAACCCTGGCCCGTCATTGCGGCGTTGCCGTGTGGCCGGCCGACTGGGGCGAGTGCCCTCTTCTGTAGAGATCGCCTCTGGAGCGGCCGACGCGGGCGCCTCGACGATGGGCTGGTCCGTTCCCTGCTCCTGTTCGGCCAGCTGCGCCCCTGGCGGCTCTTCCGTCTCTGCCGCAGCAGCCTGATTGGGAAGGGACACCGCGTTGGAGGCGTCAACTGGAGGCAAGGTGCGGGTGGCTTCTACTGCCACCTGCTCCCCCGCAGGAGGTTCGTCGATATTGACAGCCCGCAGTTCGCGAGCAGGTTCCTCATCTGCGGGGGCCGGCGGTTCGGGTGCTGGCGGGAGCGAGGCGGACGGCTCGGAGCTGCCACGGCGTTCAGATTCGGCTGCGTCGTCGCCAAGGAAGCCACCCTCGGTGGCATCGTTGCCTACGTGCTCGATGGCGGAGAAATCGAAAGATCGAGATTTCCCTCTCCTCCGCTTCGGGCTCGCTCCAGTCTCGGCCGGCCGCTTCCCTGTGCCTTCCTGTGCCTCCACCTGGTCATCAGGAACGGTGCTCACGTCGTCGAGCCCTTCATGCGAGCGAGGATCTCGACGGTGAGGTCCTCGTACCAGCCGCTTGCCGCATAGCTCGGCTCATCAATCACGATGGGTCGGCTGATTCCATACGAAGCAGAGATTTGCGGGCTCGTTCGGATCTGCTTGCTGAAGGGCGCGAGCTCGTGCTTCTGGAGGTACGTGTCGACAGCGTCAGCCTCATCGGTTCGCTTGGAAGGCGGCTGTGCTTCATTGATCACCGTGCCGAGGAAGACAGGCTGACACTTTCCCTCGGTCCTCTCGGGGACCTTCGCAACGTTGTTCCGTACCACGCGGGCTCCATCGGCGGTCGCGAGTCGCGGGTTGCACACGGCGATGACGAAGTCGCCGGCGGCAAGAGCTACCGAGGACAGAGCGTCCGCGGAGGGTGGGGTGTCGACGAGGATGAAGTCGAACTCGTCCTCCACCGTCACGAGCAGCTCTCTAAGACTGGAGATGGCCTCCCAGCCGCGCTTCGCTACCTCGGTTCGGGCACGGTCGGTGACGTTCATGACCGACCCGATGACGCTCAGGGTCCCAGGCTTCTCGAACTCCTTGAGGAGGACGCTTCGGTCGACCATGCGGCTGTGCAGTGGCGGCATCGCTCCGAGGTCGTCGGAGTCGAGGGCGTCGATGTAGTCGATCAGCGCGCTGCCGATGTCCTGCGGCTTGCGGGCGAACGCGCCAAGGGAGACGCCGAGCTGGCCCTGGAGTTCGAGGTCGATCATGCCGACGCGAGCTCCACCGCTGGCGAGACTTGCACCGATATTCGCGGTTGTCGTGGTTTTACCCACTCCACCCTTTTGGCTGGCGAGGATGATGACCTTCATGGGTGCCTTCCTCCCTCTCCCCTACCTCGCCCTGGTTGCTCGCTGTCCTGGGGCACTGTCGACGTCTGTTGGGGGTTTGGGACTGTCAGATTCACTATGACGGTCGCAAGATTAACAGTCGGGGGGTCGCATCCCTTGCAGTACCGGGTCAGACAGCGTGTCGACGGTGCTCGTTCGACTGAGGCATCGAATCTGTCAGTCCCGAACTCCCTTCCCAGTGACGCGTTATAGCGCGTTTTGTGCGATATGTAGCCAGGCTTGGTTGCCTCGACTGCCGGCGCCGCGTCTCCGCGTGTGGGCCTAGGGCGTCAAGTGGAGGTGCGAGGCCGCAGGCCGGGCCGCATCAACGCGGGACAGCATGACCGCGCTAGGGCTCGCGTGAGCTGGCATCAGTGCGATGGGACGCCTGCCCGGAAGCGCGGCTCGGCGTGCGCTGGGTCGACCGGGCCAGGGCGACTGGGGGCGCACATGGTTGTGCAGGGGACGCCGCTCGTGCGTGTTCAGGCGCGGCAGCGAGTGAGTTCGTCAGCGTTGTCCTGCGCGGGGCTTGAGGTAGCGGATGTAGGGGTTGCGTCTGCCCGTGGTGGTTGCCGCCTGGGTGTGACTGCAAATGACGGGACGAGCGTCTAAGGGTGGGTGCGCTTGCACATCGCAGTGAAGGCGCGTGGCAGGCGGAGGTCGGGCGCGCGTCGGCTAGTGCGCCATACCGGAATGAGGAGTTGACGAAAGCCCGCAGAGGAGAAGGCGGCTGCGAGAGTGCGCCAGCACTTCTGACTGTGGGGGGCGCTTTGTCGCAGTACGGCCGCAAGCGCGCGCGAGTCGACGTGAACACGGACGGCAGGGGGTTGGAAGGGGGGTGCGGATTGAAGTAGGCGGTGAGGGCTGAACGCAAAAGCGTAAGCAGCGAGGGACGTGCGCAAGATCGGAAGCAAGCGCGCAGCAAAGTAAGTACGCCCGAAAGGGTGTATGAGCCGTAGAGCTGTAGTGAAGCCGACCGAGAGAGCGTCCGAGTGTGCGTACAGCAAAATGGACGAGAGAGGCAAAGAAAGAGCGTCCGAAGAGACGGCCGGACGGATGGATGAACGAGCGGTTGCAAGCGTAGTTGCAGGAAGCGACGCACGACTGAAAGTAGAGGCCGTAGTGCGTATGGGGCGGCGCAAAGACGTGAGAGGCGAAGCAAGAACGAGGTGGCGAACGTAAGCAAAGACGGTCGAGCGAGATGAAGCGCGCGTACATGGAAGCGGGGAAGTTAGTGCGAAAACACGAGAGAGCGCAAGATGGAGAGGAAGAGTGGGCGCGATCACGGCCGCGTGCACGTGTGCGTGCGTGGAAGTGTGTGAATTAGTGAATCTCGGCTCCTTGGGGGATGGTGATCTTCTTGCGCTTCCTCTTCCCGACTGCAGTGCCTGCTTCTCGAGGTGAGGGAGTTTGGGGCGCGCTGGCAGTAAAAACGCAGGTCTACGCGCCAGTGAGGCCGTATGCGTGTGTGCGTGCGTGGAAGTGTGTGAATAAGTGAACGACTCAGTGGCTGAAGAGTTCCCCAACAGGATCGAACCCAGCTTCCTTCCCTGCGGCACCGTTGCCCGGCTTCATTCACCTGCCTACGGGACAGAGATGCTCGGGGCATCGAGTCATTGCACGCCTAGCTGAGTTCCAGACCTCACGCCAAAGCGGCCACTCGGTCTGTCGCCCATGCCTCGGCGAGCTCGGCACGGGCATCGTCTCGACTGTTCACCAGTTGCCCGGTGCGCCCGTTCTCGACGATGCAGCCGTACGTCATTTGCCCACGGTCGAAGTACCGGCCCGGCACCGTGTAGGTCCAACCGAGACGTACACCGTCTTCGTCGTACGGCCAGAGTCCACCTGAAGCGCTCGGGCCGGCCCCGCTCCGTCGCGGCCGTCCTTGCGGTCGTCGACCAGGGACAGGGGGATGAGCTGCTCGGCATCGTCATGGGAGGTCTCCGCGTAGGGGGTGTGGGTGCCGTACGCCGTGACCCAGCCGTACCCGGCTTCCGTCCGGTAGGTGTAACCCAGAACCTTGCTGCGGGGCGCGAACGCCAGCAGCTCCTGCACTTCACCGTGTGCAGTAACAGCGATGGCCTCGGCCTGGTCGGCCAACAGGGTGGGCACCTGAACGGTCTCCCGTACGAGCCGCTCCGCTTCCTCGGCGCGCCGGCCGAGATCGTGCCAGCGAAGAAGGGAAGCCGAGGCCGCAGCGAGGCGGGCGCATCCCCGCACACGCGGGTAACAGCGGGAGGCCGACATCCCTCCGTCAGCATTGTAGATAGCCGCCACACCCCACCGGGCGAGAAGTCCACGGCCACCGCGTCCTGTTGATCAATACGCCGAAACCGGGGCGCAGGCGCCGTGTTGCCTGTCAGGCTGAGCCCTCGCATCACCGGGGACGTACGGACGGAACGCACCATGGCACGCAGCCCGCTCACCGCCGCTCAGCAGCGGCGGGTGCAGTGGAAGACCATCGACGGGGCGCTGGCCCCCTTCTCCACCGATTCGATTACGGTGCTACTCCAGGCCGCGCTGGCGTCTCCGGGCTGTTCCCGTGTTCACGACCACCTCCTGCTGCTGTGGACCCGCACTCTGCGAACTCCCGCGCGTACCGGTGCTGCTGCGGCAGCCGCGGATCTGCCGGGGCTGGTTGAGGCCGCCGGGCGGGCGGCGCCCGGGCGCGGTGTGGTGACCGACCGGGTTCCCAGTGACGTACGGGGCAGGGTCCGGTTCGCCACCCGGGCGGGGGAGCGGCTGCTGGTCCATCCCGGCCAGCTCGCGCACCCCCTCCTGGTCCTGCGCAGCTTGCAGCTGACCGCGCTGGCTGTCGATGAACCGGCGCGCGCAGCGGTCGGGTTCGGCCTGAGCAATGTTCTGGAGCTCGCGCTGCGCCTGAGCGACCACACCCTCATCGCGGTGTCCCCGGCGTGGGCGGCTGGCGCGCTGGACGAGGACCCGCAGGTCGTGTGCGCCCTCGCCGAGGACGAGGTCGGCGCCGCCCGTCTGCTGGCCGGCGCGGACCTGGACGCGGTCACCGCCGCGTGCGGGCAGCCGGCGGACGCCGCGCGGGCGCTGGATTGGCTGACCGAAGCGATCGAGGGCCTTCCGCTGCGCTACCACCCGCAGGCGCCGTTGCTCGGGCCGGTCCTCGCGGTCACCGCGCATGGCAGGCGGGTAGTGGTGCCGGCCTGCGCCGCGACCGATGCCCTCGCCCCGGCTGCCGGCCGCCTGCTGGGCGCTCTTCCCGCCTCGGCGGTGGAGGCCGCCGAGGAGAGGTTGCAGGACCTCGTCGTCTCCCGGACCGCGCAGCTGCTGGGCATGGAAGAAGTCCCGGCCCGTCCCGGCCGGGTGTGCGTGCTGTCCGCACCCGCCGACCGCTATGACATCGCGATCGTCAGCGCGCTGGCCGAGAGCGCCTTGTCGGCCCGGATCGAGGAAGCCCGATCCGTCCTGGGCGAGTTGGCGACCGGGCGGGGCCGCCTGGTCGTCTACGGCGGACCGCGGTTCCTGGGCCCGGAGCTCATCGAGGACACCGTCTACCTGCACACCGAGGAACTCGCCGAGATCCTCGCCGACGCAGAAGGTGACCTGGCCGTACTGGCCCTGTTCATCCTGGAACTCACCGAACACCCCGGCGTGCACGGCGTCTTCTACCGCGACGTGCTGGACGCGTGGACCGCGTGGCGGCGCGAGACGACGCTGCTGCCGCCGGGCCCGTACCGCGACGAGGTCGCCGCCGTCTCGCCGGCCGTGCACGACGTGTCCTGGGACCGGGCCGCGGCGTGGGCGGCCACCGACGAGGTGCTGGCCGCCGCTGAACTGCCCGAAGCCCTCCACTGGCGCTTCGCCCGCCTGGACAAGCCCGACCCGGACCCCGTGGGCGAGCAAGCCGACCTCGTCTACCCCACCTCAACGGGCCAGATGATCGCGCACGTCTCCACGCTCCCACCGCTCGTGGTCCTCGCCACCGTCCGCCCCGGCCCGGACACGTTCCTCGACCCAGGCACGATGACCGGACTCGCGGACGCCCTGCGCACCACCCTGGTCACCTGTCCCACGGTCGCCGACCACGCCACGCTCCCCGACGGCGCCCCCATCGTCATCGAGCTGACCGCAACCGCCGAGCCCCACCAGCCCCCGGCGACCGCCGGCGTGGACGCCGAACCCGACGGCGACCCGGAAGCGGGGGAGCGGTTGCTGCTGCACGTCGGCGCAGATCCGGACCGCGCCCGCATCGGCGTGGACATCGACCCTCCGCTGCTGGCCGCGTTCACCGGCGACGGCCGCCAGGGACACCACATCGTCGGCCAGGTGCTGCACCACCTGCTCGACCAGATCCGCCAGGCCCGCGGCGCCGGCCCCGGCACCGACCGGGAGACCTACCTGGCGGAATGGGACACAGCCCACCCGGTCCTGCGCCTGAGCGGCGCCACCAACTCCTGGCCCGCCACCGCCCCCGCCTACACCCTGCCGCGCTCGCCCCACCTGCACGCCCGCGCCCTGCGCACCGCGGCCGCGGCCGTCCGCCGAGCCCGGATCCCGGCCAGCACATGGAGCGGCCCGCAGGCTTACGCCCGGGGCGGTCCCGCCGAGCAACTGCTCCACGCGCTGGAGGAGATGCTCGCCGAGGAGATCCGCGCGCACCGGCCCGACCTGGTCGACGAGTTGGCCCGCCACCTGAACGCCGCCTGGTCCAGCCGCACGCGCGGCGACGCCGAGGCCGCCGCGAACCTGACGGCGCCGTGGGCGGAGAACTGGATCGAGGAGGCAGGCCGGCGCCAGAGCGACGGCGCCAACGCGACCTCCGCACTGCAACTCCTGCTCCAGCAGGCGATCGCCACCCCGCCCGCCGGCGAAAAGCCCGTCGACACGATCGCGGTCGCCGAGCTCGTCGCCCTGGCCGAGCTCGTACGACACTGCGGCACCACCGCAGTCGCCGCCGCCCGACGCCTGCACGACCTCCACCTGCAGATCCACCCCACCGGCGTCTTCACCCTCACCGACACCCCCGACCCCGACACCCCCGACCCCGACTCGGCCGACATCCAGGGCACGGACGCCGAACTCGCCGCCCACCTCGGCTACGACGCCCACGCCTACCAAAGCGCCCGCCAGCAGCACCGCATCACCCGGGCCGCGACCGCCGATCCCGAACCGCTCGACGCCGCCACCGTCCTGGCCGGCCCAGGCATCCGCACGGCGACCGAGTACACCCAGGCGGACCTGCCACCCCGCAGCCACCTCGCCCAGGCCGACCAGCTGCTGCGCCAGCACTGGAACTGCGGCCTGGCCGCCCTGGGCGCCGTGCTGGCCACCGCCGCCGACTGGCCCACCGGCCCGCAAGGCACCACCGCCGTCACGGCCGAAGACCTCCTACGCGAAGCCGCCGCCTGGTCGAACCTGCCCGACGAGGAGCTGATCGCCGCCACCGAGCGGCTGACCCTGCACCCGGGCAACGCGGCCTCCGTCGGAGCGCATCCCTACACCGAGGTCGAGCGGCGCACCCGCCCCATGACCCACCCCCTGATCACCGCCGGGGACCGGCTGCTCGTCCTTCCCTGGCTCGTCCACGCCGCCCAGGAGCTCTACGCCGGCTACATCGACGAAGGACGACTGCCCCGTCCCGATGTCCCCGATCCTGTCGGGAAGGCCCTGCTCCGCCACCGTCAGCAGCTCGACGAGCTCCTGGAGAGCGACCTCAAGGAGATCGCCCAGCGGGCAGGTCTGCCCCACCGCTTCCGCCTGCTGGAGAAGACCGCCGCCTCTCTCGGCATCCCCGGCCTGACCGGCGAAGTCGACCTGCTCATCGCCGACCCGGACCGCGGGAGGCTGTGGGTGATCGAGGCGAAGAACCCGGTACCCGCCGTGGCACCGCACGCCGTCCTCCAGCACATCCAGCGCTTCACGACCCGCTACCGCGACAAGCTCCTGGCCAAGACGGCCACCATCGCCGCCTTCCCCGCACAAGCCGCGGGGGCCTGCCGGGCCGCTTCCGAACAGCCTTGGCAGGTGCTGCCGTTGATGGTGACCCGCGCTGTGGAGCCCGCCGCGTTCGTCACCGACCCCCGCGTCCCGTACACCACCGCCGACAACCTCGCCCACGTCCTCACCGCGCCGGGCGACCCCGCCCCGGGCTGGATCCCACGCCGGGACTGAACCGGCCCTGCCGGGGCATGCCCCGGCCCCAGGGGCACGTACGGGTCCGCGCGGCGAAGAGGCCGCCGAGGCCGGTGCGGCGTGACGGCATGCGACGGCACACGAGTTGTGTGCCGCAAGTGGCGGGGGAGCGGCCGGCGGCGGGGCGGCGCAGGTACGCGACCGACTCGAAGCGGCTGGGCGGCAGGAGAAGCTCGTCAGTGCCTCAGGCCGGGACCTTCAATCGGTGATCCGAGAGGCAGAGCCCGGTCCGCGCTGCTCAGCGCGGACCGGGCTCTCATGGTGCGGGGAGGTAGGTCAGGGCGGGGTGTCGTCGTAGGCGAGGTGAGCCAGGAGGAGAACCTCGGGGCGGCCGAGGAGGTTGTCGGGGTCTGCGTGGGTCCGGTACAGGGAGAGTGCCGCCTCGGCGAGGATGAGCAGCTCTGTGCGGCAGAAGACTTCGTCGATGTCCGGGGCGCCGGGAAGGCCGTTGTCGAGGGCGTCCATGCTGGTCGCGAGGCGCTCCAGCAGCAGCGCCACTTCGGGCGTCACGCCCTGCTGGGGAAGCGGGTGGGCCTGTTTGAGGGTGAGGCAGGCGCGGGCCAGTGTCACCAGGTCGGAGTCCGTGAGATCGCCGCGGGCGACCGGCACGAGTGAGGATCCGGAGAGGCCGAGCAGCCGCCACAGCCCGTCCGGCGCCCGGCCGTTGGTGGTCGGCTCGGCCTGACCCGGGTTTTCCTCGGCGGGGGTGGCGACGAAGCGCAGCCAGAACCGGCCGTCGCCGGAGTGCATGTCCAGAGTGTCGGGATGGGTACTGCTGACGCGGCCCGGGGGCTGGGCACGCAGGAGTCGGCGGGCGGCAAGGAGGACGTCCAGGCCGGGCAGTTCCCGGTGGTCGGGGTCGGCGGGCTGGGTCCAGCCGGTGTCGGTGCGGACGTGGACGGTGTAGTCGGCGTCGGGGTCGATCAGCTGGCGGGCGGTGGCGTAGGCGCGGTCGGGGGTCATGCTGCGGTCTCCTCGGCGCCGGGGCGGTGCTCGTGTTCGCCGCTGTTGTTCACCTTGACGAGCAGCAGGCCAGCCTCGTCGCGCTGGTCCTCGATGTGGATGTAGGGGACGTCGGTGTCGGGGCCCCACTGGGCGCGCCGGCGGATGAGGATGCTGACGCCGAAGACCTGGATCTCGTAGACGTCGCTGGGGGTGTTGTCCTTGGGGGAGGCGTCGACCACGGTGATCGAGGCGTCGCGGACGCGGTGGAGTTCGGGGTCTGGCATGGGGGTTCCCGGGGGTGTCGGCGTGGGGGAGTAGGTGGCGGGGTCGAGTGCGAGGAGGGCGTCGGCGATGGCCGAGGACAGGTGGGAGGGGACGAGGTTGGAGTTCTGCAGCAGCGCGAGCTTGTCGTGCGGGGTGGGCGCGTAGTCGATCGCGTCGAGCACCTTCTGGTCCTCGGCGTCGTCGCACGCCCACTGCTGGGCTTCGGCGAGGAGGGCTTCGTAGAGAGAGCCGGCTGCGTCATGCGGAGTGTTCATGGGTGCCTCAGGTCGGGGTGCCGGGCCCCTGCGGGGCCCGGCACCGGAACGGGGTGTGGTCAGGAGGGCCGGAGCTTCTCGGCGATCAGTTCGCTGATGACCTGGTCGAGCGGGGGAAGGGCGGCGTGCTGCCTCTCCATGTCCTGGAGGCGGGCACGTTGGCGCTCCACGTACGCGGGGTCGGTGGGGGAGCCGTCGGGTTCGCAGCGCATCAGGTGCTTGCCGATCCAGTAGGCGGAGAACGTCGGCTCGGTGTGGCCGTTGAAGGCGACGCGGCCGTCGATGTGGCTGGTGACGGTCCAGACATGAACCTGGCGTGCGCCGAGGATGTGGTGGCGCCACAGCTCGCTGCGCTCGGCGTAGGTGGCGCCGATCTCGGGGAGGGGCTTCGGTCGGCGCGCAGGCTTGGAGTTGGTCACGGAAGCGGCCTTCGCGGTGGGTGGGTCAGGGCTGGTCGGGGAGGAAGTGGACGAGGCGGAGGGGGGTCAGCGGCCCGTGCTCGTTGAAGGCGTCGACGCAGTTGGAACAGGTGGCCAGGCGGGGGTCGGCCGCGATGGGCTGGGGGGTCTCGGAATCGCACAGGGGCCAGGCCCTGGTGCTCGGGGCCAGCGATTCGGTGAGTGGTCCCGGCACCCAGGTGGAGGGGTCGGTCGAGGCTGCGATGCACGCCTCCGTGGTCGGGACGGGCGGAGCGTTGCGGACGGCGTCGGCGAGCCGGAGGAGGAGGGCGAGCACCTCGTCGCGGGCGCCGTGGAGGGCGATGCCGTCGCTGCCGTTGTAGACGGCGGCGGTGATCTCGCCGGGCTCGACGAGCGCGTCGTCGGAGGTGAAGCCGGGGTAGAGCAGGACCGGTGTGGCGTCGGCGGGGACCCATTCGAATTCGGTGTGGTCGAGCATGCGGGAGCCCTTCGGATGCGGAAGCGCGGGAGAGGGAGGGGCCGGGCGGCCCGAGGTGCAGGGCCGCCCGGTGGTGGGACGGTCAGTAGGCGTCGGGCTCGTAGTGCTCGACGGTGTCGTCGACCCAGGCGCCGTCGTCGCGGGCGAACTCCTCGTACGCGCGCTGCACGGCGCGACGATGTGCGTCGACGTCGAACTCGCACGCCCAGTTCGCGCCTTGGGCGAACGCGGGCCGGGTGAGGGCGTCGATGGCGGCCTGGTCCCCGTCGGCGACCTGGTGGGAAGCGGTGATACTGAGGGTGACGCGGTCCTTGGACCAGCAGCCGATCAGCAGAGTGGACACGGCGGGTTCGCTCTCTGCGGCCCCAGGGCCCAGCGGTTGCTCGCCGGACCCCGGCGGGCGGCGGGGTTCAAGGGGTCAGGACGACGCGGATGTGTTCGCCATAGCTCGGCTCCGACCACTTGGTGAGGGAGTCGAGCGCAGCGGCGATGTCCTCGAAGCGGGCCCGGTCGCGGAAGCCGTCGGTGATCTCTTCGGTCATGCCGCCGTACATCTCGGTGACCTCGGCGCCGCGCCAGCCGGGCCCGCCCCAGTAGTCGAAGACCACGGCGTCGGGCATCGGAGCGTCGAGGGCGTAGTGCTTGAGGAGCGCTCGGCGCAGCCGGGTCCACCGGACTTCGGTGTACATGGAGGGGTGGACGTCGCCGACCGGCTTGCCCTTGTGGCCCCAGCCGCAGCCCTGGCAGTAGCGCCAGCCCCGGTCGTTGTAGGCGGGGCAGGCCGGGTTCCCGCAGCGCCACAGGTAGCCGGCCTGGCGGGCGAGTTCGTGGATGAGGTGCGTCTGGGTCTCGTCGGCCTCGGCGACGAGCCGGGCTATGACGGTGCGGACGACTTCGGCTTCGGACATGGGAGTTCTCCGGAAGGGGGCACGGGGGAGCGGCAGTGCAGCTCCAAGCGATGTGCGTTGGAGGGAAGCAGCGCCCTCAACACGAACAACCTTACATATTGAAACGCTAATACACAACAACGGAAGTTCGTGCAGCTCTCCCACCCTCGGGGGCAGCAGGCCGCCGCCCACGCCGGACCGCCGCTCCTCACGCCTCATGCGGGCGATGGGCCGGGGCCTCGGCATGCTCCTCCCGCGCGGGAGAGCGCGGACCAGCCGGTGGAGCGGATCCTCAGCCGACGCCGTCCGCTGCGCACCGCGCACCGGACGGGGACATCAGCCGCCGCCGGTGGTCAGGAGAGGGGGACGACCCCGAGGTGGACGGTCCGCCCGCACGGGAGACATCCCTGCCCGTCCAGTCCGCTGTCGGTGCGCCGGGTCCGGATCCGCTCCAGCCCTGCGCCGGCGGCAGCGGCGACCCCCTCCATGTCGTCACTGCTCGCGGCTGTCGCCAGCAGCCGGACCGTGAAACCCCGGCCGTCGTCCTCCACCCACAACTGCGCCCCCGGCAACCGCTCCTGGTCCAGTGCGGCCGTCCACGGGACCAGTGTCCGCAGCAGTTCGGCCGCTGCCTCCGCCGACGTCAGCCGTCCCCCTGGGACGGCGCCGCGCACCGGTGCATCCACGGCGGCCACCAGGACCAGCTCCTCCTCCAGGTCCACCGTCAGCACACCGTCACGGTGGGCCGGGAGGCCGGCCGCCTCGCCGCACGCTGCTGCCAGCCGCGCCATGCTTGCCGAGGCGGCCGGCCCGCTCGCGCACACTTCCGCCTGCACGTCCGCCTCGCTCATGCACAGCCGGACCGGCTCCAGCGGGCCGCAGGCATCCAGCAGGCGGGCAACCGCTTCCACACAGCGGGCCAGGGAGAGTGACATGGCCGCCATTCTCGCCCCGGTGAGGCCGAGGAGTCCTGTGTCCGGCCAAAGGGTGGCTCCATCTTTGTGGCGGTCACCGGGATTCGGACAACTACGAGGCGCTCTCAGTAGGGGCAGTGCCGTACACGTGCCAGTCCCACAGGTCCCGGGCGCTGTTCAGGCTGGGGCACCAGGTGACCTTGCGGCCGTCGCGGCAGATCTCGCCGGCACCCGGCGCACAGGTGCACACCACGCGGAACTGCCCGGCGCGCGAGGACACGACTGCCTGCACGATCCGGCCCCGGTGCGTGCCGTGGGCGACCACCAGCCGGACGGCCGCGGTCAGCTGCTCCGGCGTGACCACCTCCAGCCGGTCGACCGCGTCCATCGTGCGCCAGACCCTGCCGTCGGGCAGCGTGTACGACTTCACCGCCACCCACTGGCCCAGCCGGAACACGGCGCCGACCACTGCGGCACGCTCCTGCTCGGGGTAGGACTGCATCACCAGGTCGCCCCGCCGCACGTGGGGAGCGTCAACCAGGCGCTGCAGCGCGCTCAGCGCGGCCTGCGCGCTCACACGGTTTTCGAGCCGCGCGGACTCCACGGTCCACACACCAGGACCGGGCCCGGGCTCCATCAGCTCCCATTCGCCCGGCCAGCCTTCCACGGCCACGATCTCACCGGACTGCAACACCTCGTCTCCGGACGCGGTGTCCGGGGCCTGGGCGGCCCCGGTCTTCGCCGACAACGCCATCTCTTCTCTGCTTCCTTCCATCAGCGATCACACGAATCGGCCACCAGGCCGTGGGTTAGCGGGGTGCGGGATCGGCGGCCACCCTCGGGCGTCCGCCGCGCGGCTGGACAGGCTGGTGCCGAGGGCCGGGTCAGTCCTGGCCCTTCGCTGCCTCGGCGGTGAGCTCCTTGTGTACGCGCAGCGCCGCGGTCGCGTACTCCACGGGGGACGGACTGTCGCCCTGCACGCCCGTGATCGCCGCCAGGAAACGGGCGTAGACGGTCTGGTCGGCGTCGTCGACGACGTCCTCGATCAGGGTGAAGGCGCTCGTCGCGAAGCGCCTCAGTGCCAGCGGCCGCGCCTTGCGGCCGGCCGCGCCCGGCTTGTTGTCGCGCTCGACCACGCAGTCGGCGTGTGTCGCGCCCACGGCGACCACGCGCAGCATCCGCTTGCGGTCGACCATGTCGGGGGCCATGTCCTGCCACAGCTGCCCGGCCCGGACGGGGCCGACGGCGGACGAGACGGGCGTGGTGATGCTCATGGTGAACTCCTGGCTGGTGGCGAAGGGTTGGTGCCGGGCAGCGGCATGCGCCCGGCGAGGGGGAGAAGAGGTTCAGGCCGAGGTGCCCGGGGCGGGCGTCTTCAGAATGCGGAGGTTCTCCGCGTGGATCTCGGCGCACAACCGGCTGATGAGCACCCACAGCGGCATGGACAGACCGTCGAGCTGGTCATGGAGCAGCCGGGCGGCTTCGTGCATGCCGTGCTGTGCGCGGGCGATGTCGATCGTGTCCACGCCGCGCGCCGCCCGCTCCAGCGACCGGCCGGCGCCGAGGACGTGGTCGTGGGCATCGCGGCTGACCGTCTCCAGCCGCAGCGGGTGCCCCGGGGTGAACAGGGACGGCGGGGCCGGGGCGGGGTCGAAGGCGGCCGGGCGGCCCGCGGTGTAGCGACTCGCCCACAGCTCCACCATGTAGACCACGGCGGCCTGCCAAGCGGCCTCGTCGTGCTCGCCCGTGCGCTCCTGGAAGGTCGTGACGGCACGGCCGGCGAGATTCTCAGCGCGCTCCAGCGCGGCGCCGCGGCCGAGGCGGAAGTCCTCCAGCGCCTTGGCGGCCTCGATCACGTTCACCTGGGCCGAGCGGGCGTGATCGTTGAGACCTCGTCGCATCAGGATGTCGCCGGCCTCCACGGTGATCCGCGACCCGGGCGCGGCAGGCTCCCCGGGTTCGGGGGACAGAACGTGCCGAGGGGGAAAGGCCATGGCTGTCGTACTCCTCAGGTGTCATGCAGGACAGGAAAGGGGCTCCCGGCTCGGCCGGGGGCGGGCTCGGGCGTGTACCGGCCCTGTGCGGGGGGTGCGCCCGCCATCCGTCGGCGGCGCCCCTCAATGAGATTACATCTTGAAAAGAGAAGACGCAACAACCATAATGCACATTGAAATGTGAACAGAACTTGCAATCGGCAGTCGGCGCGAGTACGTTAGATTCGCGTTAGATTCTGTTTCTGAGGGTGGAGGTGGACGTGGACCCGGCAACCGACCCGGTAACGGCGGTGCTCGCACGGATCCCGCTCGACGGCCCGGTGCCGCCGCTGCCGGACCCGGCCGCACGCGTCCGGCTCCGCGAGGAGTTCGGCTGGACCGTCACGCAGATGGGCAAGGCGACCAGCGTGCGCCGCGAGACGGTGTGGACCTGGGAATCGGATCCACCCCGCACACCGCGTGGGGAGAAGGGGCAGCTCTACGCCCGGCTCCTCGCCTACTTCGCCGACGAGCTCGCTCGCGCCGCAGTGACGAGCGGCGCCGCCGCTCCGGTGCCCGTGCCCGACACCGAGCCTGTGCCGCAGCCGGCGGCCGCCGCGGAGGAAGAGCAGGCCCCCCTGTTCGACTACGACATCGAGGACCCGCCCGAACTCACCTGGCCGGACACCGACCAGAGCCCCGCCCTCGACAACACGGCGGCGCGGGCCGAGTACCCCGAGTACGACGTGCCCGGCTCCTGGACCCACCTGCCCGAGGACGTCACCCGCCCCTGTGTCCGCTGCGGCAAGCCGACGTCATGCCTCGTCGAAGGCCAGCCCCGCCACATCTACCTCCAGGCCATGGCCGCCATGGGCATGCCTCGCTGCGGCACCCAGCCCCCTGCCCCGGCCGCGCCCGTCCTGCCGACCGCGACCGAGACGGCCGCCCCCGTGCCCGCTGCCGTCGCACCGGCTCCCGCCCCCCCGGCGGACGCCGCACCACCGGTCGCCGCACCGGCACGCGCGCTCCCGGCTACTGCGCCCGCGTCTCCCGTTCGTCCGCCGGCCGTGCCGCGCCGCCCGGTCACCGCCACCAGTTCGGCCTTCCGCCGCAAGACGGCGAAGAGGCCGGCCGTGAAGGCGGTGGCCCCCGAGCACGCCGACGGTCCGCTGGCCGTCCTCGACATCACCGACGGCGCCCTGACCGCACACCTTGTCGACGGCCGCACCGTGCCGTGCCCGGCCAAGACGCTCCAGGCTCTGGCCGCGTGGGCGCTGGACAAGAAGAAGATCCGCCTGGGAGCAGCCAAGCTCCACGACAACGGGTTCGACCAGGACCCGCTGATCATCCTCACCGAAGGGGCCGTGGCCCACTTCGGCCTGCCCACCAACCTCGCGGACCAGGAGGACCTGCGCCTGCCGGCCGACGACAAGATCGTCAAGAACATCACGAAGGCAGGCTGGGAGCTCACCAAGTCCGGCTTCGGCCCCTGGGCCAGGATCTTCAAGCGCCTCGACGGAAAGCGCCACTGCGTCCAGCTCGCCCTCGTGCCCTGGGGCGCGCTGGAGACCCGCGCCTGGGGCAAGGCCGGTGACCTGCCCGCCGGCGAACTCGCCAGAATGCTCGGCACCTACGCCCGCCTGGTCATCACCCCCCGCGGCACCCTCGCCGTCACCGGCGAACAGCTCATGACCTCGCTGCGCCCGCCCACCAAGGCAGAGTGGAGCGAGAAGGAGAACAAGTACGTCTCGGCGAAGGTGCCCCACACCCTTCACACCGTCGTCGACCCCGCCCCGTGCGAGGCCCCCGACGAACACCCCGTCGTCGTCGCTGACTACCCCGAGGAAGGCTCCCGGCCCGCCAGCGAGGCCCTCGACGAGGAAGCCTGCATCTGGGTCCGCCCCGCCGAACTCATCACCGACGACGAACGGGCCCGCACCCACGTCGCCGCCCTCGACGTGCAGGTGGCCTTCCTCGCCGCCTGCCGGCGTCTGCACGTCGGCACCGGCCCGGCCATCCACTACCCCCGCAACCCGTCCTTCGACCCCGAGCTGCCCGGCTCCTGGTTCCTGGACCTCTCCCACATCGAGACCGACCCGCGCCTGCCCAGCCCCTTCACCTCCAGCGGCGAGCGCCCCGAGGGACCCGGCTGGTACGCCACGCCCACCGTCGCCTACGCCGTCGAACTCGGCGCCGACGTCCGCCCGATGGAGGCATGGGTCCGTGAGACCCACAGCCCCTACCTCCAGCCCTGGTACGACACCCTCCGCGACGCCTACCTGACCGTGATGGCCGACCTCGGCGTCACCACGGACCTCGACGACGAAGCCTTTCTCGCGGCGATGGCCCACTACAAGGACGGCGACCCGCTCCTGGTGACGCTGGCGAACGCCATCAAGGCCACCGCCAAGTCCGGGATCGGCAAGCTGCGCCAGCGCCCCAACCTTGGCCTCGACCACGTCTTCGGCGACCCGTGGCCGGCCCTGAGGCGGCTGACGTGGCGGCCCGACATCCGCGCCATGATCCTGTCGAAGGCGCGGACCAACATGCACCGCAAGATGCAGAGCCTCACCATCGCGGGGCGGTACCCGCTCGCCGTCAACAACGACTGCGTCGTCTACGCGATCGACGGCCTGTCGCCGCTGCCGGTCCTGCTCGGCCCCGACGGCGAGCCGATCCGCGGCGGCTTCCGCCTCGGCGTCAACCCGGGCTCCGTCAAGCACCAGGGGAGCCAGACCATCGGCTGGGCGCTGGACCTGCTCGCCGACGGAGTGAACATTGCCAACGAAATCAAGGACGCCTCGCTCGTCCGCGTGGCCTGAACCGTAGGGAAGCTGACTGACCGTGGGACTGATCGAAGACCGCTTGGAAGAGGCCGCCGAGACCGCCTACTCCCAGCCGATCCCCAAGACGCTCGGCGCGCGGATCCGTTTCCTGCTCAAGCAGGAGAAGGGCGTCAGCCGCGCCGAGGCCGCCCGCGCGGTCGCCGAGAAGATCGGCAAATCCCAGCGCACCGTCGAGCGCTACCGCGACGACGAGATCAAGGCCGCGAAGCCCGAGACCGCCGCCCTCATTGAAGCCACGGTCAAGCAGCTCTGGCAGCCGATCGTCAAGGCGAAGAAGCTCCAGGCCGCCGTCACCACCGGCGGCATCAAAGTGGACGTAAGAGGGAAATTCGGGTTCAAGTCCCCCAAGGGCACCACCAACGACCCCCGCTACCGCCGCCTCACCCGCCGCCTGGACGCCGCCACCGCCGCAGCCCTCTTCGAAGCCAAAGAGGCCGGCGCCTCGGAGGAAGACCTCGCCCAGATCGTCGCCGACGGGCTGCGGGACGACTACTTCACCGACGGCGGCTCGCGGGCCACCTCTCTTCAGTCGGTCGCACTGACCGGCATCGACCACATCAAGTTCAGCATCTGACCCGCCGCCCGCACCCGGCTGAAAGGACCGGCCACCCCGTGACCGCGACCACCACCGCCCCACCGCCCAGGATCAGGCTGCGCCCGCACCAGTCCAAGGCCGTCCACGCCGCGCACACCGCGCTGCGCCTGACCGCCCGGATCTCCGTCGTGATGGCCTGCGGCACCGGCAAGACGTACGTCGCCGCGCGCACCGCCGCCCGTGTCGCCCCCCAGGGCACCCGGCTGGTGCTGCTGCCCACTCTGGAGCTCCTCGCCCAGACCATCGACGACTGGCGCACCGCCGGCATGACCGGGCCCGTGCTCGCCCTGTGCTCCAAGCGCCCCAACACCGCGGGCGAGCCCGTCGCGTTCACCACCGACCCGGCTGCCCTGGCTGCCACCGTCCACCAGAACCCCGGCCTGACGGTTTTCGCCACCTACCACTCCCTGCACCGCGTCCAGTACGCACACACCCACTTCGGCCTCCCCACCTGGTCGCTGGTGGCGGTCGACGAAGCCCACCGCACCAGTGGTGACCTGGGGAAACGCTGGGCCGCCGTCCATGACGACGAACTGATCCCCGCGCACAAGCGGCTCTACCTCACCGCCACCCCGAGGATCTGGTCGGCCGGCGAGCCCGGTGACGACGAGGACGGCTCGCTCGTCGCGTCCATGGACAACCCGGCTCTCTACGGCGACACCTGCTTTCGCCTCCCGCTCGCCGAGGCCATCGACGTAGACCTCCTGGCCGACTACCGGGTCGTCGTCATGGAGGTGAACGAGGCCACCATCCGCACCCGGCTCGGGATCTCCGACAAGGCCACCGAAGCCGAACTGCGCCAGGCCGCCCTCCAGATCGCCGTCCTGCGCGCCATGGCCGAGCTCGACCTGCGCCGCGTCGTCTCCTTTCACCACCGCGTGGCCGACGCTCATGCCTTCGCCGGCACCCTCCGCGAGACCGCCGCCCTCCTCTACGCGCTCGACGAGACCGGAACCAGCTGTCCCGACCCGGGCGAGCTGTGGGCGACCGGCCTCGACGGCACCCAGGACCCCGCCTACCGCCGCGAGCTCCTCGACCGCTTCGACGGCAGCCCCGGCGAGTTCCTCGAGCCCGCTCACCGCACCTTGATCGCGAACGCCCGCCTTCTCGGCGAGGGCGTCAACATCCCCAGCATCGACACCGTGGTCTTCGCCGACCCCAAGGAGTCGATCGTCGACACGGTCCAGGCCGTCGGCCGGGCCCTTCGACAGAAGCCCGGCCAGGGCAAGAAGGCCACCCTCATCGTCCCCGTGTACGTCGCCCCCGGCGAGGACGCCGACGACCTCATGGGCTCGAACCTGTACCGGCCGCTCTGGCGCGTCCTCCAGGCCCTGCGTGCTCACGACGACCGCATCGCCGACCGTCTCGCCGTCCCCCAGCAGCCCGCCCACCCGGTCCCGGACGAGGAGGACGAGGAGACGGGCGTGCCCGTGGACGTCGTCTTCGACCGGCCCTTCCCCGCCGACACCATCGCCCAGGCGTTCCGGCTGCGCGTCCTCCGCCCCCGCGAAGCGTCCTTCCGCCGCGGTCTGGAAGCCGCCACCGCCTACCAGCAGCACCACGGGCACCTCGACGTCCCTCGGCTCTACGACGACGAGAACGGCTTCGCACTGGGCCGCTGGATCAACCGGGCACGTAAGGCGTACGCGGCCGGCACTCTCAAGTCCGCCCAGATCAAGTCCCTCGAACGCCTCGGCATCATCTGGAACCTCCAGACCCAGGCCGCCGAACGCGGACTCCTCCACGCCCGCAACTGGGCCAACCGCCACGGCCATCTCGCCGCTCCCACCGGCGAGATGGCCGGCGACTTCGCCCTCGGCCGCTGGCTCACCAACCGCCGAGCCGCCGCCCGCACGCGCGCGGACAGCGGACTCGAACCCGACCCCACCGACACCGCGCTCACCGAGATCGACCCGTACTGGAACCCGCCGTGGCCGATCACCTGGCAGCGCCTCTACTACACCGCGCGCACCTACGCCAACGCGAGCATCACTCTCGACGACCTCCCCGCCGATTTCATCACCGACGACGACGAGCCCCTCGGCGAATGGGTCCGCACCCAGAGCACCGACTACAGCACCCTCCACCCCGAACAGCTCCGGCTCGTGCGCGAACTGGGCATCACCCTGATCGAACCCGCCGAAGACGAACCGCCACAGCCCACCGGCCGCGCCGCCCGCCAGCAGCGGCAGCTCGACCAGGGCCTGGCAGCCGTCGCCGCCTTCCGCGACCGCGAAGGTCACCTCCACATCCGCCAACGCGACACCGTCACTCTCGACGGTGAGGAGTACAAGGTCGGTCAGTGGCTCAAGAACCTCCGCAAACGCTGGGACGAGCTGCCCCCCGAACACCTCCACGCCGTCACCGCCGCAGGCCTCACCCGCCACCCACAGACACCCGAGGCCACGATCAGCGGCTGAACGTCCCACCCCACCGAGGGCCGGGTTCCGCCGGCGAAAGGGCCCCGAGCACGAGAGGCACGTATACCCACCATGCGACAGCCATCGGAGAACGCCCGCAGCATGACCGCCTCCGTCGCCCAGGCCCTCATCGCCGCAGAAGACGGCCTCATCGCTCAGATCCGCCAGCACGCCGAGCTCATCTCGCGGGCCACCTACCGCGTACTCGACGACTGGACCTGAGGTTCAGGTGAAGGCTGCGCGGTTCATTTCGGAGATGGTCTGGCGGCGGCGGTCATCGAGTGTGCGTCCCCACATGGTGTTGGAGTAGTACACGAACCGTCCGGTGGCGGGTTCCCGGAAGTCGATATTGCATCCGACGGCTGTGTGCGTGTGGTCGCACAGGCAGGTGCAACTCTTGTCGTCGACTTCCCAGCCGAGTCCGGTGGGGCCGTTCCCAAGGAGCCGAATGAGGTCCGGGCACGGAGGACCGTCGGTCGTCTCCAGGCGGAAGTTCCCGCCGATGGCGCTCCAGGCGTCGGTGCTGTTGATCGAGCCGGGGCCGGCGGTCGCCCGGATTCGGCGAAGCAAGGGTGAGAAAAGCGAGGCGGGTTCGAAGGACGAGGCTGCGGTGGCGGCGTAGGCGGCGCGTTCCACAGGTGTCCAGTTGAGCCAAAGCACGATAGTTGTCACCAAGGCAGGCGTGCTGTCACCAGGGCCACCGGGGGGCGAGTGCTGAGCAGAGTTCTGGACCGCGGTGCAGTCTCAGCTGTCCACCCCGGCTTCCCACTTGCGTCGGCCAGCATGTGGTCGCTGAAGAGGTGTCGGCTCTGGTCGAGCAGTTCACCCACCTCTGCGTCGCCGCCCCGCCCATCAGGCGACGGATGCCAGCGCTGCACTGATTGCGCGGCCCAGGTGCGCAGCTTCATATCCGGGTCCTGGAACAGACCGACCGCCGCCCGTAGCGCCACGGTGCCGCCGCGCGCGTCGAGCAGCCGGAACGCGCCGACGCGGACGTGCCGCGGCCGAGCGGTACTGGTGCGCTCCAATAGCCAGTCGGCGGGCAGTTCCTTGGCCGAGGGCAGCAGGGCGGCGGCGGTCTCGCGGACGACACCGGCGGCAGGGTCGTCGAGGAGCGGCCGCAACTGCTCCGCATCCGCGCAGTCCAGCGCCCGCAGCCCTGCCACCGCTCGCGCCCGCACCCCGGCCGCCGGGTGCACGAGCAGCAGCCGCAGCAGCCCGGCGTCCGCGCGGTTCCCGCACTCGGCCAGCCCGATGACCGCACCGGGCGGCAAATCGGGGTCGTCCGGTGTCGTGCACCGCTCCCGGTACCAGACCGCCGGGTCAACACCCTGCTGTCGTACGACATACCGGGCACAAGCACGCACGAGCGCGGAACGGTCGCTGAGAAACGGCTCCGCCTGCTCTGCCCGCCCCGCCCGTCTCAGCGCGGTGACGCCGGCCGAACGGGTACGCGGGTTGCGTGCGGACAGCAGTGGAGGCAGCACACCCTCGTAGGCATCCTCATCCCCCAGAGCCGTGAGCGCCGCTGTGGCACACAGGTCCTGGACCACGGTGTCCTGGTCCCCGGCGGCCGCGCGGGCCAGCTCAGCGGGATGGAGCAGTTGGCCCTCGATGGCAAGCCGGTACGCGAACCGCCGGACGATGCGGTCGGGGTCAGCGAAGAGAACAGCGAGTTGCCCGTGGGATGCCTGTCGCAGGATCTGGCCGAGCACATCGACGCCGAAGGCACCTCTGTCGCGGCGGCCGACGCGGAGGATGAGCGGCGCGAGGTCGAGGGCAGAGTCCACGTTCAGGGCCTCGCGCAGCAACTTCCGAGCGTGCTCGCGCACTGGGCCGACCCAATCGGCGCAGCGGATCACGACCAACGGCAGCAGACCGGGGTATCGGACCGACTGACGCACCGCCTCCTGACGGATCCTCCCGTCGCGGTGGCAGAGGGCGAGTGCGAGCCGAGACTCGCCGAGCTGAGTCAGGTCGGCGGGCAGTGGGGCGGAGTGCTCCCACCCCGGCAGGAACTCCGGGCGGTGCCAGGCCACCTCACGCACTCCTGCGTCCAGCGCGAGCCAGTCAGCGGGGTCGGCGACATCAAGCGTGCTGTGAAGCGGCGTACCTCCCGCGAGCCGCGTCGCTGCCGCTGTCCCGTCCTCGATGTCCTCAAGCATTCCCGCCCCTCCAGCAGTCGTACCAGGTGATCGTAGGGGCGGGGTTCGCGTAGGGCGCGCGAAATATGGCCCGTGATCGCCAAGGGCCGCCGTTCGGCACACTGCCCATCAGAAGCCGAACGCGGTGACATCGCCCCTGCTTCGCTTGCCGCTGGTGACAGGTAGCGCGCCGCATCGGTGACAACCACCATGCTTTGTCCTACTGAAGCCGCAGGCCAGGCGATGCCGGTGGTGACAACTATCGTGCTTCGGCACACCAGTCCGGCTCGCTTTGGAGCAGGTCGTAGTCGGCGGTGAGCCGGTCGACGATGCGTTGCCACCACCACGGATTGAACCCGGTCAGCATGATGCGGGCTGGCATTCCAGGCTGGTGAAGGCAGATCTGGCTGCCTTCACGACGGAAGCGGAGGCCGGCCACGCCGCTGACCTGGTCCCGGGGGTCCAAGGCGTCTTCGCTGCTCAGGCGGGGGAGGAGGAACTCAGCCCAGTAGTGGATGACGTACGGCTCGTTGACGACCCGGATGGTCAGTTGATCTTCCTCGGGTCGGACGCGGACGATGCCCAGGGGGTGCTCGGAGAGGCCGCCGATCTTGCAGCATGCAAGGAAGACCGCGGTCTCCAGCTGCGCCTGCTCCGGGTGACGGGCTGCGGGGATAGGGAGCGCTTGGCCGCTTTCCCCGAGGAGTGTGCAGAGGGCCTGGTGGGATTCGCCGGTGCTGCGGCGGCGGTCTTCGGTGAAGGCCAAGGCGGCCAGAGGGGGCATGATCGCTTTCTGCGCCGGACCGGCCCCCGGCGGCGAGCGCTTTGTACGGTGGTCCTGTCGGTGTGGTGCGAGCGGTGAGACTTCTGGCCGGTCCTCGGCGAAGGAGCTGCGGGGGCTTCTTCCATCGCGCGGCCGGGCGTTCACGTTGCCCAAGCTGATGACATCGGGAGCCCGGCGGCCAGTCAAGGAGGCGCAACGGCCGGTGCCCCATCCGGCAACGAGGTACGCCCACCTCTTGCCGTGCCGCCCGGCGGCTTTCCCCGACGTGCGACTTCCCCACCGCACAGGCCGACGGTGATGAGTTGCGTCCGACGCGCGGCCCGCGCGCATGAGCAAGCGGTCAGCCGACGCCCTTGGGGGGCGTTCCGATGTGGGGTGGATAGTCGGAGGACCCGGGGGGCGAGTTATCCATCAGGACGTAGCCGTGTGCGGCCATCACTTCCTTCTGGAACTCCACGATGAGCTCGGCACCCTCCTTGGCTCGGGAAGTGTCGTTGCCCGCGCCGGAGGAGAAGAAGCGGACCAGAGCGCCAGCCGCGGTGTCCCCGGCATCGCAGGTTCGGCACAACTCCAGGCTGATCGGTTTTCCGGACGCATCGAGTTGGGGCATCTGCGCGGCGAGGATGAGCGGGCCGTTGCATCGGGAGCAGGAGGGCAGGTCGCTACTGCGCTGGATGGACACGTGAGCCATGGCGCCCCCTTGATCGCTGGGAGCGCCATCCAACCTCCAACGAAAGGGCTGGTCAATGGTTTTGCCAGGCCTGGAGCCGAGGGCCAAGTCGAGGACCGCCCGCGGAGACCAGTCAGCCTTTGCCCTCGGGGGTGGGGATGTGGCTCCGGCAGTGTCAGGCCCCCGTTTCCAGTGGAAACGTTGTCCAGTGCGTGCGCCATTTTTCGGCGTCGGCCATGGCTGCTGCTCCTCAGCTGTACTCGTAGCGAGCGGCCCGGTCATCCATCTCGCGGTCGTACTCTTCGAGCCGGTGGAGGAAGGGGGCGAACGCCTCCTGGGCCTGGGCCGCGGTGATCTGACCGGTCTCGATGGCGGCGAGGAGTTCCAGAACGGCGGGGAGCTCCACGGCGGCGCCGTAGCCCGGCTTGTCGGTGCGGTGCTCGGAGTAGACGGCGCCTACGGATCCGCGGACGCCGGGCAGGACGAGGGGGCCGGCGTTGATGTCGCGGGTGACGTCGTACGGCATCGGGTGTTCCTCCAGGTTGGTCAGGCGGGGCGGATCACGGCGCCGGTGGCGTCATACCCAGAAGGGGCCGCCGCGCTGCGACAGGACGGTGGGGGTGAGCGTGCTCTCGAGGACGGCTTGCCGCCACAGGGTGCGGTTCTTGTAGGGGGCCTGGTCGATGTCTTGGGGGTTGTGCTGCCACTCGGCCAGGTGCTGAGCGACAGCGGCGAGGACAGCGGCGTCACCAGCCGCGGCCTCCTGCGGCCTCGCCGCGTGCAGCGCGGCCACAGCGGCAAGGGCCGGGTGGTAACTCAGCCCCATCACGGGCTCCGGCGCGTCGATCCCCTGCCGGAGCGCGGTGATCGCCTCCTGGAGGTGCGCGTCGTCTTGCGGTGCGGGAACCGTCAGCAGCGCTTCGAGGAGCACCGCGGCCTCGGTGGTGTTCAGCAGTGTGGTGATGCTGCCGCTGAAGGTGTGGTGGAAGACCCGCAGAAGCACGTCGGTGAGGCGGGGCTTGGCCCGCCGGTCGAACAGGCAGTGGGCGCACAGCCAGGCCATCGGAACGTACGGCTGGCGCGGGTGGGGCATCCGGCCGTTGAGTTCGCCGGCCATCACCGGCGCGGCGCACAGGTTGCAGGAGGAGTCCGTGACGGCGTTCTTCGTGCGCATCGGCGCGGGCAGGCCGTCGGGCTCGGGCGGTTCCGGGTGGGTGTAGGCGCGGTATGAGTCGGGGTTCTCGATCCAGGCCCGGGCCTGGATGATGGCGTCGCGTAGTTGCTCGTCCGTTGCCTCGGCGCGGCTGGGCGCGCCCATCCATTCGTTCAGCTGTTTCTGGACGAAGGGGATCGGTTCGCGTAGCGCTCCCGCCAGGGGCCCCACGTAGGTGGCGAGGAGCTTGCGCAGTTCGGCCCCGTGCAGCTTGTTGAGATCCTCGGAGGAGGGATCGGGGAGCCCGGTCGGCATGGACGACGGGTCTTCCAGCCACCGCTCGACGTTGGTGAGCGCGACGCCGAGCTGGGCCAGAGAGATCCCTGACCTCGTCTTCGCCCCGATTGAGTCGTTGACGATGCCGTTGACCCGGCGTCCGTGGATGTCCGTCGCGGCGGCGAGCTGCTCCACCTTCCAGTTGAGCCGCTGCCTCGCCTGGTTCTCGGTGAGCAGGACGACCGGCTCGCACGTCCGGCATGGAACACCGGCCGCGGGGGCTGGCCGTTCGCCGCACTGTCCGCAGACGAACCCCGGGCATGCCGAGCACAGCGTTTCGAGGCCCTCGCTGTTCCCAGCGGCAGGCGGGCACAGCTCCTGGCGCAGCTGCTCGGCGAGCGACCGGCACTCGCCCGCGCAGTTCGCGGCGGCGGCCGCGGCGCCGGGCTGATGGACCAGGGCCTCGCGCACGGTGGGCCACAGCGCGGTCGCGTGGGGGTCGGTGAAGTCGTCGGCATGCCATTGCTCGAGCTGTGCGGCCCGGTAGGCGGCCAGCAGGCGTTTGTCGCTGCCATTGGCGACCTTGTGGTGCTCGCGGTCATCGAGGCAGCCGCAGGGCAGCCGCTCGGCGTACCCGCAGAACTCGGCGCCGAAGGCCCCGCACTGCGGGCACATCGTCCACTGGTAGGGCTCGTCGTCGTAGACGCTCATCCCGGTCGCCCCGTGGAACCGCCATGGCCCGTTCCAAGGGTCGGGGCGGCCCCACGTGTCGACGCCTGCCGTGTCGTCCGGGAAGAACGGGCCCTCGGCCAGCAGCGCTTTGCCGTGCCACTCCTCCGGAACCTTCACCGGCGGGCAGCTGTCGGCCTCCTCGTCCCGGCCGCCGCACCACTCGTCGCAGCCCGCGGCCGCCATCGCGAACCGGGCCCACCACACCGGGGCCTCCACCTCCGCCATGAACCAGATCCGCTGCTCCGGCAGCCAGAACGCCGGCGTACGCGGCGAGCCCTCGCTGTCGTAGAAGGTCACCGGCTCGTACGCCCACGGCACCCGCAGGTGGTCGAAGAACACCGACCAGCGGGCCTGGAGCTCCGAACGGAACTCCACCCTGATCACCTCGTACGCCACGTGCCGCTCCCTGCCGATGCCTCTGGGCTGTTGCAGGGCCTCACCTTCCACCCGGCAGGACGAGCACCGATGCACGCCGTCACCGGTTCGGCCCATCGGTGTCCCTCTGCCGAGGTACGGCACTCGGCTGTCGGTGCCACGCCGTAGCGTGCGCCCATGAGGTACACGTTCACGCCGCCGGTTCCGGCGGAACAGATCCGGCAGCTGCCCACCCGGGACGTTGCGCTCCTTCTCCTGCAGCACCTCGCTGGCGGAACCGGCTTCCTGCAGTACGGCGGAACGATGGGCTCGGCCCGCCAGGCGTTCCAGGACGAGCCGGACACCGAGGTTCTCGTCGACCGCCTCTCCGATGCCTGGGCCTGGCTGGAGGCACATGCGCTGCTGTCCCGGGTGCCCAGCCAGTCGGAAGCCTTCCGCCAGCTGTCCCGCGACGGCAGGAGTTTGGCGGAGGATCCCGAGGGCATCACGCGGTTCGAAGCTCGCCAGCGGCTGTCCGGCCCGCTCCACCCGGCGCTGGAAGACACGGTGCGCACCAACTTCGACCTGGGCGACTACGAGACCGCGTGTTTCGCCGCGATGAAGGCGGTCGAAGTCGCTGTCCGGGACGCGTCCGGCCTCGACAACTCCCTGGTCGGCGTGCCGCTGATGCGCAAGGCGTTCCAGCCGCACCAGAACGGCAAGGCCGGCGGCCCGCTCGCCGACGCCGGAGCCGAAGGAGGTGAGCAGGAGGCTGCTTCCGCACTGTTCGCCGGTGCCATGGGCGCGTACAAGAATCCCGCCAGCCACCGCACCGTCGACTTCGACGACCCCATCGAGGCAGCCGAGATCATTCAGTTCGCCGACCTGTTGCTGCGGCAGGTCGAGCGCGCCAAGCGCCGCCAGACTGCCACGACCACATAGCAGAAGCGCGGGCCCGGGGTTAACCGGGACCGGGCGCGTGCCGGAGCGAGCGGATCGCGCCGACGCTGCGGCACATTCGCGCTCCCGTGTCAGTCCCCGCTGCCACACTGCAACCATCCCCATTGCGGGGGTGGTTGACCTGATCGCCGACGAGAGGACCGATGCGTGGCGGCCGACTGGGATGCACTGGACTGGACATGCCCCACGTGCGTGGCTTCGCGCATGACGACGTGCACCACGAAGGACGGCCGCCCCCGGCCCACACACTTCGCCCGCCGCTTCACCTTGATCCTGCTGCAGTTCGCCGTACGCCGCGGCCGCGGCCAGCCGCCCGCCGAACGCGCCCAGATCGTAAGGTCCCTCACCACAGTCCAGGAGTCGGACACGTCCGCCCGCGAGGGCTACCTGTGGCACCAGACCACGGACGAGCTGTACCTGTGGGACCAGGTGGTGGCCGCGGCCGGCCGGCACGCGGAGGCCGCCGTCGAGGGCCACCTCGACGGCGACGAGATTCGCGACGCAGCTGAGCAAGCCGCACACCGCATCGCCCAGGCACGAGACCTCCTGCGCGAATGGCACAGCGAGCGCGCAGAGTATCCGCTCGACGAAGAGCTCCTGGCGGGTGTACTGCGCCCCGCGCCGAGCCTGCTCGCCCGTGCCCGGCGCCGCGGCGATCTTCAGCGACTTGAAGCCGACCTCGCACGCCGGCCCGTGCACCTCGACCGGCCGGGCGGCACCTGGGCAGCGACATGGCACAGCGACGGCAACCTGACCGCGCACCGCGACGACGGTCTTTGTGTGCGCGGCTGGAGCGCTACCCCCGACGCCACCGGGCAAGCCCTGCAGTCGTTCGAGGCCACCAGCCGCCACCGCCCACAGATCACCCTGACCTTGCATGGCGAACGGCCAGAAGCCCCCGCCGCGGGCAGTGACCCACCCGGCATCGATCGGGTGGATGTCCTGCGCGCCTTCGATGCCGACCGCGCCGCGCTCGACGCCACCGTCGCCGCCATCACCCAACTCCAGCTGGCCTGGCCCGAGCACGAGATCAGCGATCGGGTGCGCGCGGCCACCACCCAGCTCCAGACCAGTGCGCCGCAGTCGCCGCATTTCAACCTCTACAACCGCCAGCGGGAGCACGACTGGGCAGCCAGCGAGAGCGCCGCCTGGGTGCGTACCGACGCCATCGTGCACGCCATCGATAAGGTCTGGGGCGACTTCGACCGGTCCGAGGCGTCTCGCGGCCCCAGCTGGTTACCCCGCGCTGCCCGCGAACTACTCACCACCAAGCCCGAGCAGCTCGCCGCGTTCATCCGCCACCACCTTGCCGAGGAACCCGCAATCTCCCTCAGCGTCATCAACGGACCGGCCGGACCGCTCTACAACGTCTCCATGGGCGGCGCCCATCGCACACACCTCTTTCGGATCTTGGGCCTGCCCTGGATGATCGCCAAGCTCTATGCCCGCATCCCACCCCGCCGGTTCGACGTCGCTTCCGTCATCGACACCGCCAAGGGCATGACCGAGGTCGAGCGCGTCGAGCGCGTCGAGCGCGTCGGGCGCGGCTGGCACACCCTGCTCGAGCGCGGCCTCCTCCACGGCAGCATCCGCTACGAAGGCGACTTCGCCGTGCTCGACCTCGACCACGCCCCCGCGCCGTGGCTGCTCGGCGACGCCGCCCTCGCCAGCGCCTACAACACGGCCTACGAGCGCGTGTACCCCGGCGCGCTGACCGAACTGGGCATCCCGGCCACCGCCTTGACCGGCCGCAAAGCCTGGGAGCAGTGGCTGTACGGCTGACGACCACCGACAACGCGGCATGGGCCATCGGCGTACGCCTATGACTGGTCGCCACAGTGGGCACCCGGCGGAGCCTGCCGGACAGGCACGATGCGCCGTGGCGGTCGCGATAGATGGCACCGTTTGAGCATCGCTGTTAGCACTCGCTCGCGTTGGTCGGGCCCATCTGTCACCGGAACCCAGGTGTCTGCCGGACAACGGCCCCGCGCATCCCGAGACCGTGCCGACGAGGCGCCACTGTCATCCACCCCGACCAGGGGACGGAGCGCTGTGACTGGTCGAGCTAGGTGACACCAAGGCGGATCGGTGAGCTGGCGACCAACACGGACTTGAGCGCGGTAGCTGTCACCGTTTGGGCATTTCAGTTGTCACTACCTGGGGTTTTTCGCTCTGGTTGTCACCAACTTCGGTCGTTGGGATCGGCGCACGCCAGCGATCTGGTTGCTTGGTGATGTGGACACGAGAAGCGGGTTTGACGGTGGCCGCTGGGACGTATGCCGATGCGCTGTGGTCACGTGGGGGCAGACCTGCTCGCCTCGGTCGACGTCTCCGACGGGCGAGCCGCGCTCGAGTTGGCCCCGGGGTGGGAGCCGCGGTGGTCCGTGACTTGGCGAACCTCAATCGAGGATCGTCAGCTCGCCCCCTCGCTTGAAAAGGGTCGACTGACCAGCTCGGCGCACAGCGCTTGGCGAGTCTCCTTGTCTCCGATACTGCGCAGCAACCGGATAAACGCGTTGGTGCGGGCGAGCATCGGAAAATCTTCGGGCAGTGCGGACTCCAGCCGCTCAACCTCCCTCATCAACTCCTCGCCCGTCGCGGACCTGTCCGGCGCAGGAATGCCATGTTTCTGAAATGTCCTGCGCACGACCGTCCACCATGCATGATTGGATGGCGGAGGAGTTGAAGCTCTGGCGCGCACCGTAGCATAGTCGAGAAAATCCCCAATAGGGTCATCACTCGATTCATCGGCCACCAGGAAATCATAGAACGAGGCATAGAGGTGCTGCAGGAGTATCGCCGTTATAAGCAGTGAACTATCCAGCGGAATCGCGCGCCAAGCAGGATTCAAACGATATTCTAGAATGAACCCGTTGATGATCCGCTTGATTCTTCGCGGATTAGTTCCGGCCCGCTCTAGAAGGATGCTCGTCACTATGTCGTCGACCAGCTGTGATGTTCCAGATCGTTTCCCGTAGCCGTCTATGAGTTTCTTGAGCTGTGACTCGTCGGGTGGGGAGACCCGGTACGCAACCTGGACGATCTTCTCAAGGTAAGCGCGCCCCTCGCCCACGCCCCCACGTGCTGATGTGGAGACGCTCCGGGCAAGCACGGAAAAGTCACACGCCAGGACAAAAATGAGTCCTGGAGCATCCAGATACAGTTTCACGGCTTCGCATACTTCGATGACCACGTCGTCGGAGCATCGGTCGAGATCGTCAACGAAGACCACGAGGGCTCGACCGGGATGACCGGTGTCGTCCACCCAGTCCGTCAGCATGCCTGAAATCAGGCCACGCATTTCATTGCGCGACTTCGCGTCGACAGCCAACGCATTCCACATTTCATCTATCAAGCGTGAAACGCCCAAAAATCGGCCAATGATCGCCGATATGATCCATGCCATGCCGAGTGCGCGTCTGTGTTCGGTCAAACGGCGCATCCAGCGCCGCACCACATTGCGGTCAAGGCGCCCGAGAACCGACTTGATCAATCCCTCGAGTGCACTACTGCCTTGCGCCGTCCACGCATTGAACCGAACGCAGACAATTTCTTGTTCGCCGACCTGTCGAGATTCTACCAGGCGAGACTCGATCAGTCGCAATAGTGTGCTTTTGCCTATTCCCCAGCCCCCGTCAATGGCCAGCACAAAGGGGGCGGCCGTTCTCGAAGCAGTCAGTATGGAGGCGATGCCTGCGGCGATCTCACCGGCGCCAAGAAGGTCGTCTTCCGTTTTGTCGGCCGGCTCATCATTCAGCAGTACATAATTTTCCCCGAAGTCACTGCTTACGCTTTCGCCCGCGGTGGCGGATCGATCGACATCGGAAAGCCCTCCAAGGATTCGCCGCACCGGAACCCCGGACAGCCTGGAGACCGCTTCGACGATGTCCTCTTCAACGATCTCGTCGACGAGGTCGCCGGCCCTCCACTCCTTCTCCCGCGTGGCCCGGGCGGCCAGAAGCCGCTTCTCCCCATCGCGGAGGGAGGCGGCCTTGTCGAAGTCCTGCAAGTCGATCGCGGATTCCTTGTCCCGGCGGACGGCGGCGATCTTCTCGTCGAACTCGCGCAGCTCCGGCGGCGCGGTCGCCCGCTGGATACCCGTCCGGGAACCGGCCTCGTCGAGCAGGTCGATGGCTTTGGTCGGGAGGAAGCGGTCGGAGATGTATCGGTCGGCCAGGGTCGCCGCAGCGACCAGCGCGGCATCCGTGATGCTGATGCGGTGGTGGGCCTCGTAACGGTCCCGCAGAGCCTTGAGGATCTCGATCGTGTGCGCCACCGACGGCTCGGCGACCTCGATGGACTGGAAACGGCGCTCCAGAGCCGCGTCCTTCTCCAGCTTGCTGTACTCATCGGGCGTTGTGGCGCCGATGGTCTGCAACTCACCGCGGACCAGCATCGGCTTCAGAACTGAAGCGGCGTCGATCGTGCCCTCGGCGGCTGCCGCACCCACCACCGTGTGAAGCTCGTCAAGAAACAAGATGATGTCGCCGCGGGCACGGATCTCCGCCAATGCCTGCTTCAGGAGCTCCTGCATGTCAGTGGCGCTGCCCGCCCGCGTCATCAGTGCGTCCCAGTCGAGGGCGTAGAGCTGTTTGTCCTTGAGAGACTCAGGCACGTCGCCAACGGCAATCGTCTGGGCGAGCCCGTCCACGACGGCGGTCTTGCCGACGCCGGGCTCGCCGATCAGGACAGGGTTGTTCTTCGTACGGCGCGACAGAACCTGCATGACCCGTTCGATTTCCCACTCGCGCCCAATGACCGGGTAGGGGTTGGAATCGCGGGCGGCCGGCGTCAGGTAGTGGCCGAACTGGTCCAGGATGAGTGAGGCCGAGCGGGTGGCGTCGGCTAGGCTGCCGTCGCCACCGGCCTGGGTGGGCTGGTCACTGGGCAGTGCCTCAATCACTTGCTGCCGTACCCGGTTGAGATCCGCGCCCAGCTTGACCAGGACCTGTGCGGCGACGCCCTCACCCTCACGGATCAGGCCGAGCAGGATGTGCTCCGTACCGATGTAGTTGTGGCTCAGCTGAACGGCCTCGCGGAGCGACAGCTCCAAGACCTTCTTGGCACGGAGGGTGAAAGGGATATGACCAGACGGGTCCTGCTGGTCTCCGGAGATCTCCTCGGTCTCTTCGGTCTGCTCGGTCTCACCCGCGTTCTCTCGGGTCTGCTCGGTTTCGCCGATGATCTCCTCGACCTGCAGACGGACCGTCTCAAGCGAAATCCCGAGGCTCTCAAGGGTTTCGGCGGCGACGCCCTCACTCTCATGGATCAGGGCCAAGAGGATGTGCTCGGTGTCGATGTGGTTGTGGTTGTGCATCCGGGCTTCTTCGTGAGCCAGGACGACAACCCGCCGCGCGCGGTCGGTGAACCTCTCGAACATTTCGCTGCTCCTCACGGAGCCCGCCCGGCCTGCAGTTGACCGTTACGGTCCCTGATCCACGCTTGGACAGCGTGAAGGTCTCGGCGGGCTCCAAGCTCAAGGAAGCCGCGAAGGGCAAGTAACCCCGTCCCCACTCGTGCCGTGACCCACTCCAGGACCGCGACCTGGCTTCACCAGGTCGCACTCCGTCAGACGATCACTGCGTGGAGACCGGATAGTTGCGGCGCCGATGGGGTAGAACGGACGCCGAGTGCCCTCCGTTTACAGAGGGCTCGACTCCAGACCAGCCGGGGATTCCTCGGCAAGATCGAAGGACACGCAGTATGGCCAGCGGCACCGTGAAGTGGTTCAACTCGGAGAAGGGCTTCGGCTTCATCGCCCAGGACGGCGGCGGCCCGGACGTCTTCGCCCACTACTCCAACATCGCCGGCAGCGGCTACCGCGAGCTGACGGAGGGCGACGCGGTCACCTTCGATGTGACCCAGGGACAGAAGGGCCCCCAGGCCGAGAACATCGTCCGGAGCTGACGGCCGTACGCGCAGCCCCGCCCGCGAAGATCACTGTGTAGAGTGGCCTCACCGACGCGGGGTGGAGCAGCTCGGTAGCTCGCTGGGCTCATAACCCAGAGGTCGCAGGTTCAAATCCTGTCCCCGCTACTGACCGACGGGCCCGGCATGCAGCCGGGCCCGTCGTTGTATCCGGGCACCGCGCGCCAGGGCGCCAACGACCTCCTCGCCACCTCCCGGCGCAGCTGGCCGGGCCCCTCTCCACAGGCTGGCGTCACTCCGGCCTCGGCGGAGGCCACAGGAGCCGGGCCCGGCCGTACCGGGCCCTGGCCGCGTCCGCGCTCAGACCGTGCGGGCGCCCGATCTGCTCCCAGGTGGCGCCCACCTCCCGATCCGCGATCACCGCGCACCGCACCAGCTCGCTGGTCAGGTGTCGGAAGTCCGCGGCCGCGGTGCTGTGCAGCCCTGCGTCGGCCCGCTCGTTGCCGACCGCGTCGGCCACCAGCAGTTCCAGGGCCTCGCACCGGGCCCGGATCTCGCGCGAGATCTGCAGCAGAGCGATCCGTGCCCGAAGGGCAGCTGCCGCCCGCCGCCGCTCCCGGTACGCCTCCTGCCGACAGGAACGCGGACGAGGGCAGTATCGGCGCCGCCGCCCGCCGGGTAGCCCGGCGCCACACCACGCGCATCTGTCGTCCATATCCGAAGGATTCCCCCGGAACCCGATGACAGCACCTGGGGCCACCGCCGTCCGGTAGCACCGGCGCAGCCCGCCGCGCAGCCCGTACAACCACATTCACATGCCGCTGACCTGCAAAGACACCCACTGGAGTGTGGGCCGCAGTCCCGCTGTCGGCATCGCTCCGCCCAGCCCCGGGCAAGGCGTTTTCGTATGCTCCGCCGCACCGCGGGCACGCCCTCGCCCGCGGTGCGCCTGGAGCCGGCCGGCTCCATCGCCCGGATACGCAGGGCTGGAGGATTTGATGCGCGGCACGACGGTCGCCGGCCGGTACAGGCTGAAGGAGGCCATCGGCAGCGGAGGCATGGGCACGGTCTGGCGAGCCGAGGACCTCCACCACCTTCACGACGTCGCCCTCAAGATCATCCCGGTGGGGGAGGGGGACGCGGTACGTGAGGCGGCCTTTCGCCGGGAGGCACACGTGGCCGCGCGCCTGTCCCACCCGCACGTCGTCGCCGTCCACGACCACGGCGCCGCCGACCTCGACGGCCGCCGCATCTTCTTTCTGGCCATGGACCTTGTCGACGGCCGCCCGCTGAACACACTGACCGGCAGTCCACTCTCCCTGACTGATGCCCTGACCTGGGCGATCCAGATCAGCCAGGCCCTGGAGGCCGCCCATCAGTCCGGCATCGTCCACCGCGACCTCAAGCCGTCCAACATCCTCATCGACCGGTCGGACACCGCGTACCTGTGCGACTTCGGCATCGCGCGCCTGGCCGAAGCCACCCATCACACCCTGACCGTGACCGGCGTCGCCATCGGAACCCCCGCCTACATGTCGCCCGAGCAGGCCCGCGGAGACACCACCCTGGGCGCGCCCAGTGACCTCTACTCGCTCGGCTGCCTCCTCCACGAACTTCTCGCCGGCAGCGTCCCCTTCACCGGCACGGGATGGCAGGTCCTCAACCAGCACCTGAACGACGCGCCGACCCCGCTGTCCGCCCTGCGCCCCGGCGTCCCCCGCGAGCTCGAACAGCTGGTCCTGGAGCTCCTCGACAAGAACCCCGACCGCCGGCCCACCGCGGCCGACACCCGCGCACGCCTCACCCAGCTGCACACCGCACTGGCCGCCTTCGCCGACGCACCCACCGCAGTCCCGAACCCGCAGCCGCCCACGCGGGTCGCCACCACCATCGACCGGGCCGCCGAAGGCCGCGAACCCGGCACCCGGCTCCCCGCCGTGGTCGCGGGCGCCGTCACCGCCGCCGCCATCGCCGGCGAACTCTCACTCACCACCACACTGCCGACCGCCTGGACGGCCGACCTCGGCACTCTCGCTGGGCTGCTCCTCGCCGCCCTCTACCTTCTCGACCCGCCCCAGTCGCCGCACCCCGAGCAGCTGAGGATCACCACGGCCTGCCTGCTGACCACCCTGCTCCTGACCGGCGGCATGGCGCTCGCCGTCCTGGTCAACGCCCCCGGCCTGTGGGCGAACGCCCTGGCCATCGCAGTCCTCGGTGGCCCCGCCCTGCTCGCCTTCGCCAGCGGCGTGCGCCGCCTGGTCGAGCACAGCCTTCACCGGAGTGCCTGGCACGCCGATCTCGCCACGACCGCCGGCATCCTCCACACCGCCGTCGTCCTGCTCACCGGCCACCACGCCGGCCTCTCGGGACTTGCCCTCACCGCTGTCGGCGTCGTGCTGTGGCCGGCCACAGCACTGCTCACGGCGATGCTCACCCCGGGCCGCTCCCCCTCCAGCCTTGCTCGGCCGACTCCCACCGGCCAGGTCACGCACCGACACCGCCCCGGCCCCCTCCCCGCCCAGCCCCGGATGCCCTAGCGCCCCGACGAACCGACCAGACCGTGCCGCCATCGGCGTGCACCTCCCAGCGCCGCCCTACCGCCCGAATACGGCGCCACGACCGTCGATACGTACGGGTCCGCAGGTCACCGGGGCGAACCGCACTCGTGCCTCGGGCAACCGATGCCGCCACGCACGCGTCGGACACGACATGAACCGCGAATGGCTCTTCACGCTCATACCGCTGGTGATCGGCGTGAGCTTTCTCTGTGCCGGCGTGTACGGACTCCGCCGCGCCAGCGCGCTTCGCCGCACGGGCATCACCGCCGTAGGGCGAGTCGTCCGCCACGACACCAGGCGAGACGACGACGGAGCCAAGTACCACCACCCGGTCGTAGCCTGGACGACCCGGGACGGCAGCGAGTGCACGTACTCCTCCACGTTCGGCCGAGGCAAGGTCCTCAACGGCTACGGCGTCGGCAACTCGGTCTTCGTCCTCTACGACGAGAACGATCCCCGCCGCTTCGAGATCCGCGGCTGGGACTCGACTTCGTTGTACATGGTGTTCACCGTGGTAGGCACGGTGCTCACAACAGGCACATTGACGGTTCTCCTCGTCCTGCTGAGCACTCTTTGACCGCCGTGAGATGTTGCGCACCCAGTGGTTCAGGCGGGCGGGCCCACTGTCGTGCCGGACCTTTCCCCTGTCTGATGACCGCGCCGAACGCACCGCCCACCGGCGGCCCTCAACAGGTCCCCGGCGCCCCGGACCGTCACCGTGCTGCTCGGCCGCGAACTGAATGAAGCCGCCGGGCCACCCAGCGGAAGACGGACACCGCAACCCACCAGCGGCAAGGCGACGATCAGAGTCGATGTCAGTGGCCACCCCTATGCTGCGCCGAACAGCGAGGCATGACCCCGCTCACCCTGGAGAGCGGGGAGTTGGACTTGGCAGGCAGCGGCCGACCGCGGAAGGATCCGCGACAGGCGGAAGAGATCATGCGCGCGGCCGGCCTGGAGCCGCTGGAGCCCTACCGCGGCAGCTCCGCCCCGTGGCGGTGCCGCCATACGGCGTGCGGGCGGGAGGTCACCCCCCGCCTGAGCAACATCACCAAGGGACAGCGCGGCTGCGTCTACTGCTCCGGACACGCCCGGATCGAACCCGAGGCCGCAGCCGCGGTGATGCGGGCGGCCGGGCTGGAGCCGCTCGAGCCGTACCCCGGCGGCAGCGACCGGAAGTGGCGGTGCCGTCACCGCGCATGCGGACGCGAGGTCACACCCACCTATGTCCGGATCAACTCCGGTGCCGGGCCCTGCCGGTGGTGCGCACCGAACGCGCCGGTCGACCCCGACGTTGCGGCGGCCGACATGCGGGCCGCGGGCCTGGACCCCCTCGGCCCGTACCCGGGAGTGGACACGCCCTGGCCGGTCCGATGTCGGGCGTGCGGAGCGCCAGGGGCCCCCACGCTGGGCTCCATCCGTCAGGGGCAGGGCGGCTGCTACCCCTGCGGCCGGCGCAAGGCCAACGAGTCGATGCGCCACGACGCCGAGACCGCGGCCGCGGTGATGCGGGCGGCGGGCCTGGAGCCGCTGGAGCCGTACCCCGGCACGGAGTTCGCGTGGAAGAGCCGCTGCATCACGTGCGGGTCCATCGTCTCCCCGCGCCTGGGTTCCCTGACCGGCCGGAGCCGGCGTCCTGGCTGCAAGCGGTGCGCCGACCGGGCCAACGGTGCAGCACAGCGCCATGACGAGGACCTGGCCGTCGCCGAGATGCGCGAGCACGGATTCGAACCCCAGGAGCCGTACCACGGGGTCAAGTACCCCTGGCGGTGCCTGTGCCACGGCTGCGGCACCATCACCTCACCGACCTTCGGATCCGTCCTCGCCGGCCAGAGCGGATGCCGGCGCTGCGCCGACCTCCGCTCCGCCGCCGCACGACGGGAAGACCCCGAGCGCGCCGCCGCCTCCATGCGCGAGGCCGGTCTCGAGCCCCTGGAGCCCTACACCACGTCCATGACGCCCTGGCGCTGCCGCTGCACCACCTGCGGCCGCACCTCGACTCCCACCTTGTCCAAGATCCGCAGCGGCCGCGGATGCAAGTACTGCGCCCGCTTCGGCTTCGACCGTGCCGCGCCCGCCCGCGTCTACGTCGTCACCCACGTACAGCACGGCGCCGTCAAGATCGGCGTCGCCGGCGCTCGTCAGCGCAACGACCGCATCGGCCAGCACCGCCGCCTTGGTTGGACCCTGTACTACGAGCACCACGTGCCCACCGGCGACGACGCCCTGTCCGTCGAACAGACGATCCTGCGGCGCCTGCGCGCCGCCGGGCACGGCGTCTTCCTCACCGCCGCCCAGTTGCCCAACGGCTGGACCGAGACGTTCGACGCCGCCCGCGTCACCGCCGCGGAGCTTCGGGACGCGATCCGAGAACACCAGACCGCACCAACCCCTCCTCAGCCGTTGACCCTGTTCTAGCCGCACACCTGGGCCGGGGGAGCGAGCCGACCTCGGCGGCGGCGATGGGGGAGTGGTGAGGGAATGGGCTACGCCGCGCCCTGGACGGCAAGGACTGCCACGGCGGCCTGCTCGGCGCCTCCAGCGCCTTGGTGAACGTCAAGGCGACGACGGCCGCCTCGTCGGTCAGCTGGCCGGGTGCCCCCAGGCCGGCCTGTCGCAGCGTGGCCGGCTCTCGGCGGCGAAGCTCCCGTCAGGCGGGCCACGGGGGCAAGCTGTTTCCCGTCGTGCTGGTCGTTCAGGCACCGGGCGCCCGTGTGGCGGGAGAAGGTCTGGCCGGACAGCCGTAGCGCCCGTCATGATCACGGCATGGGTGCAAGCGCGTGGGACACCGAGACCAAGCGGCCGATCTATGTCGATCTGGGCGTGGAGGGGCTGCCGATCGGCCTGGCGGGCGGACGGTACCTGTGCAGAGCCTGCGCGGATCCACTGATCCTCAGGGGCGCCCGGCCCGAAGCGAAGGTCACGCCGCACTTCTCCCACCAGGAGGGAGGTCCGTGCCGACTGGCAGAACGGGAAGCGCAGATCGACGCGGACGACCAGGTCGTCATCCAGCTGAGCCACCAGATTCGCGCCCTGCCCGGCATCACCGGCTGCACCCTCGCCTCCCCCGGAGACGACCCTCGCGACCCGATCGGACTCCCGCCGGTCGTCATCGCACAGTGCGGCGACACCGCCGTTGTCATCGAACGCCCCGGCACGCTGCCCAGCCCTCAGGCCGTCCGCCGACGCATCCTCGCGGTACGCGAGCACCACGCCGGAGCCGCACACGTCTGGTTCCTGCGCCGCGACCCTGGCCAATTCGGCCAACTCCCCAGCCACAAGGTCCGCCTGAGCGGACGGGACGTCGAGCACCAGCGTGTCGCCCCCACCGAGCAGCAGCTGGCCATCCTCGACGCCGGCGGCCATGTGTACTGGCTCGACGGGAAGCTCGTGCTGGTGCCCTACGGCTACCACGCCTTCCGGCACCCCGCCCGCCCCGAGCAGGACTGGACGGCCTGGCCGAAATGGCCGCGCCACAAGGACCCCCGGGACGACTGGCGGATCAGCAAGCCCCGTCCGGCCCCCACCGCGGACTGCTGGGGCCTGGTCCCGATCGCCCTTTCCTCGCTGACCCGCACCCGGGCGGTCTTCCACCCCGCCGACGCGCACAAGGTCATGGACGAGCTGTATGCCGCCCAGGAGGGCCGGCACCGCTGGCGCGACCGGCGAGCCCGCGAGGTGTACGCCGAGCGGCACGCCCCGCCCACTCCTCAGCCCGCCGCGCCGATCCCGACGGCCGAAGCCCCCGCCACCGAGGCTGAGACAGACCAGCACACCGCCCCACACCTTCCGCAGCCGGCCGACCAGCACGATGCCGAGGCACCCCCGCGCGGGAACGTGACTCCGTCCGTCGCCTCGTCCGCGAACATCGCGCCGACCGCCTTCCCACCGCCACCTGTGGCCCCGCCCACGATTCCCCCGCCCCCACAGCTGCCCCCCGCGCCCCGCGTGCCCCGGCAACGCCGATGGGCAGACACCCTCCGCATGCTGCGCCGACGGCGTGAGCGTTGACGAACTCCGGAAAAGCAGTGGGCCCGGTCCGAAGTCGTACCGATACTGGCGACGGAGGAAGCGAGGTACCCATGCCGCAAGTAGAACCGTGTGTGCTCGACGTGCTCACGGAAGCGGCGACGAACGCCGCTTCCTGCGAGGACGTCGCCGCCGTCCTCGCGGCCGCGGACACCGGCACGAACGCGGCCGCCGAGCAGCAGCGCGATGCGCTACTCGCCGCGCTGCGACTCCGACCCGCCGGGACCGGCAGGGCGCAGACGTTCACCGGTATCGTCCTTGGCCAGCCGCTCAGGGCGTGGCCTGCGAGCCTGTCCGACGTCGCCGCCGACCAGATGGAGACCTGGAGCGCGTACGCCGAGGCCGTGACCAACTCTTTTGTCCGGGGACGCCTCCATCACCTTCTGCTCGTCGCAGGACACGGTCGCAAGGTCGACCGCATCCGGGGCGCGGCCGCCGGGTACCTGGACGCGGTGCCGCTTCTGCTCGCCGCCCGCAAGCGCTTCCCCGGCCTGGTGAGTGCGACCGAGTGTCTGCGCTGGGCCGGAGACCTCGCCCGGACCTATAACCAGACCGACCTGTGCAAGCGCGTCACCGACGACACGGTCGCCCTGGCCGAGCGCGTCCTTGCCGCCCCCGAGGACGAGACGGCGATCATGGCCGACCTCCTGGAGGGGCTGCGTGTCCAGCGCTACGACATCACCGACTTCGCAGAACGCGCCGCCCGTCGGTACGCCGGCGATGTGCACGCCCGCGTCGGCTTTCTCAAGCTGATACGGGAAGAGGCGTCCGAGTTCCGCCGAGTCGGCATCGACACCGAGATCGTCAGCGCCCTCCTCGACGCCGCCGATGCCGACACGGGGTTCCGTCGCCACAACCTGCTGACCCAGGCCGCGACCATCGCGCGGGATCGAGGTCTGCCCGAGCTGAGGGTGCGTGCCGAGATGGCCCTGCAACAGACCGATCCGGACTCCCTGGGATGGACTCGAATCCCTCGCCTGCTCATCCCCCCGCCAGGACTCTTCGCCGGGGCCCGGGCGCACGTCGACGCCGCCCCAAGCCTGCGAGACGCACTGTGGCGAACCGCGCAAGACGCCCATCCGGCGATGCGCGAGCACCCCGACGACGTGGGCCTCCTGGACGGTCTGCTCCGGCTCCCGCGCACGCGCATCAACACCGCCGGACCCGTCCAGGTCGCTCCGCCCGTCGACGCCGACGACGACCACCTCGTCGGACTGCAGGTCCTCGCGATGGACTTCCTCGGGCACCTCGCCGCCCATCAGCTCGACCACATCCACGAGCGCTTCGATCCGGACGAGCCCGAGCTGATCGGCGCCCTCGCCCATGACGCCGTCTTGCCGGAGGCGCGCGCCCGAACTCTGGCCTACGCCTTCCGGTACTTCTGGCTGGGGGAGTTCGACGCAGCGGTATGCATCGCCCTGCCTCAGGTAGAGCAGATCCTCAGACAGCTCCTGCGCTGGCAAGTCTCGATCTTGTCCGTGGCCAAGGGCCCGTCCCCCGGGACCGTCGACCAGCTGGGAGGACTCCTCCGCAGCATGCCGGCCGCCGGGTATCCCGCGGACTGGAGCCGCGCCCTGGAGCTGCTCCTCGTCGACCCCGACCGCGGCATGAACCTGCGCAACGAGGTCTGCCACGGCCTGATCGACACCCCGCCCAAGCACCGCGTCGCGCTCATCCTCCAGGCGGCGCTGTACCTGCTCAGCTACGCCCACGGGCATCGAACCCTCGCTCCGCCCGCTCCCTGAGCGTCCAGCAAGGCTGAACCCAACGGGGGACGTCACCGCCTTCGGGTCCTGTCGCGGTGAAGGCTGAGCAGTCCCACTGAAGTCCCAGGGCCTTTCGGCGGACAGCCGGCTTTGTCGGGAAGTGCAGGGTGGCGGTTAGCGTGCGGTCATGACGATGACGGGGAAGCGGCGGGTCCTGTACCGGCAGGGCACTGGGTTCTGGCGGATGACGGCGAAGTGGGTTGTGGTCTTCGGGGCCCTGTACCTGGTGGACGGGGGGCTGTTCCGATCGTGGGGCGACGCTCTGGTCTGGCCGATGATCGGGGTCCTGCTGTGGGTGCCGTTCGGGATCGGCGTCGTCTGGTATCCGAAGAAGGACCAGCTGATCACGTTGACGACGCGTGAACTGCGTGTGCGGCGCAAGCGGCTGGCGATGGAGCAGGTGAACCTGCTGCACGTGGCGCGGCTGTGGCTGGAAGGGCGGTCGACTGCGGACGACCAGCCGGTGCTGGAGTGGATACGGTTCGACCGGGTGGTGTGGGTTCCGCTCCAAGACGGCCGGGCGTTCGGCGTGGAGTTTCGCGACCCCGCCGCCTTCGCCAAGGTTTTCGGCGCCTTCGCGGTCGAGGCGTGCGGCGGGCCGGAGGTCGTCCGTGCTCGAGCTGCAGCAGCCACCTACCCGGAGCCGCGCGCGATGCGGCCCCGCTCCGCCGACGACGGCTCCTGGCTGGACGTCCTCGACATCTTCAGCTGAGAGCCGGAGCTGCGCGGCATGGGCACCGGTCCGTGAGAGGCGCGGAGAACTACACAGGGTCGGCGTTCTGGCCGACCCTGCCCGGGCTCTTCCGCGGTCAGGAGCGAGAGGCGACAACCCCCTGGACGGCGTACGCAATCGTCGGTGAGACGAAGGCAAGCCGGCAGCCTGCGATGGGACTCGCTCAACGCCCAGTGCGCGAACACTTCGCCCAGCGTCCGAACGAGCTTGGAAACTCGTTTGCTCCGACTGTCACACCGCGCGTCGTCCGCACACCTGTAGCAGGTGACAGCGGACCTCACAGCGGGAGTTGCACGTGCCTGACACCCTCACCCCGTACACGCCCCGACAGCAGTGGGGCCTTCGCACGACCGACACGGTCCTTGACCCGGTCGCCCTGCGCCAGATGGCCACGGGTGAGCCCGAGGAGACCGCCCGAGCCGAGCTCACGGACGCCCAGCACCTCATCTCGACGCCCACCCCCGGACAGGCCCGAGGCGAGGCACGGGTCTTCCAGGCACTCATCACCGCCTACGGCCGCCACCGCCCCATACTCACCGGCGGCCCGTTCGGCATCCGCAGTCTCACCCCCCGCACCGACGAACTGGTGGTGAGGATCGCGCCCTCCCAGATAGATCGGTGGATCGACGCCCTCGCCTACCGGCAGGGCGGGAGCGGCGTCGCAGGACTGCGCTGGGCCGGCCGGCGAGACGGGATCATCCTGACCTTGCCCGGAACGAAGATGCTCCTCGCCGAAATCAGCGAGAGCGACTGGCGTGCTGCCCTCGGACGCCGGAACGCCGACCAGAGCAGCCTCATGCCGCACTGGATCCCCCAGCTCCCCGGCGGGGCCGAGCACACCGCCACCGAGGACGCCGAACTCGCCGGCGCCTGCGACCACCTCAGCGCCACCTTGCGCCGGATCCGGCTCGTCGACGCCCTCACCCGCGGGAGCGGTCACGTCCACCTGTTCACCACCCGCCACCACGGCGACCTCCACCTGATCGAGGCGTGCGAGGCCACCCCCACCGTCCTGCCGTTGTGGACCTCTCGGTCCCTGCCCCTGGCGCTGTGGCCCGCCGGCTCGATACCCGCCCCAGGCCCGAGGGACCCGCGCACTGCTGTGCTCGACCTCCTCACCGAGATCGAACCCGCCCACGCCCCCTCCAGCGCCGCCGACCACCGCGCCGCCCGCGCCCTGTGCCACCTCACCGGCCTGAGCACCGCCCCCGTCCTTGTCCAGGCCGCCGAGCACGTTCTCGACGTCGCCACCCACGTCCTCGCCGACCCCGCCCACGCCAGCGTCTACGCCTCCGGTGGCTGGGCAGGCAGCTGCCGCACCTATCCCCAAGGCACCGTCCACGGCACCGACCCCTGCCTCCCGCCCGGCGCCGAGAAAGTCACCGACCTCCCCGAGGACGCACTCCAGCGCCTCGGCAGGCACTACTCCAGCCGATCCTCCGACACCTCGCGCACCGACCTCGTCAACGCCGGCCAGGAAGAACTCCTCCACCTGCTCGACTGGGCGCTCGCCGCCGCGACCCGCCCCACCAGTCGTCTGGACTGGAACCCCAATGAGGCCGACGGCACGCTTCAGCACAGGCAGCAGCTGCCCGACCGCGACGGCACCCTGACCCTGACCACCAGCACCACCGGCGTCTACCGCGTCAGCCTGGAAGCACTCGGCCTGAGCGACCTCGCCGACGAGGACGACACCATGGAATGGGAACGCGAGGCCGCCCCCTCACAGAGCGCCGCCGTCCTGCTGGCCGAACACGCCGCGATCGAAGCGGCGGTCTGCCTGCCCTTCCAGCGCGAGCACCGCAAGCAGCGCCTCCTGCTGCCCAGTACGGAGTCGGCCGCGGTCGAGCCCACGATCCGGTCCGTCATCGCCGGAGCCGATCACGTCCTGGGGTTCTTCACCCTCGCCAGCGTCCTCGGCCGCCTCCACGACCGCGTCGGCCTCACCCAGGGAGCAACCGACGGCCACTGGCGCACCGATCCTCACTCCGACACCCCGCCCGACCACCCGGCCACCCTCACCGCTCTCATCAGCGACTGGTTCGAGCTCCCCTCACCCCACCACGGCGAAGCCGCCAACACCGCCGCGGTCGACAGCCCCACCTACCTCCGCCACCTCGCCGCCCACCGCGCAGCGCTCGACCCGTTCGTCACCCGCTACCTCGCCGCAGCCGACAGCCTCGCCGGCGCGCGCACTGTCGAAGAGCGCCACGTAGCCGGCTTCGCAGCCCTGCGCACCACCGACCTTTCCGCCCTGGCCTGCACGGAGGTCCGCCCCGTCCGCGAAGGACTCCTCCGCCTGATCAAGACGATGCCCCAGGACCCCGCCCACCTGACCGCCTGGTACGAACGCCACCTCGACCAGATCTGATCCCCGTCGACCCTTGGAAGAAGGAGAGCCCCACGATGAGTGAGCAACTGCCGGACCTGGCCATGTTCATAGGCCCCCTGGGGCGCGGGAAGACGCCGCTGCCGGCTGACGCCGATGCTTACCAGCTCGCGGCCGTGCTGAGGCGCGCCCTGCACACCGTCGAATGCCGCGAACTCGGGCCAGCCGCCGCCGAGCAGACGTTCGGACCGTTCGCGGACACCACGGAAGGCCGGATGGCCGTGTTCATGGACGAGGACCAGCTTCGGGCCGACCATCGCGGCCACGAAGAGCTCCACCAACTGGCGCGAGCGGTCCGCGATCGAGGGCCGGCCGTGGACGTCGTCTTGGCGCCGCTCAAGCCGTCCGTGCTGCTCCTGGACGAGATGACCCACGTCGTCGGCAAGAGCGCCGGGTCGGCCTCGGGCACCGGCCGGGCCGGGACAGGCCGGTTGTACGAGATGCGGCGGCCGCTGCGGCCGGTCTTGCCGTACTCGGGCGCTGTCCGCGTGGCGGCGGGCGAGCGGTGAGAGCAGCGGGCCCCGGCGCGGCGGATCCGGAAGGTGAGAAGGCGAACGGGAGCTTGCGGGGCGGAGCGCCGACTTGCAGCCGATCAGCAGCGAAGAGAGCCTGGCCTGCGGGCGCGGCCCAGGGAAATCCTCTCGGACCGTAGATTCGAATCTGGGTACGCTTTCGCAGCCGGCCCGTGTGCCGGCCTTGGAGCGGGCAGGGCCCGCGACGCATCAGGGGGAGCAGATGACCACCATGAAGACATCAGGCGCGGCAGCACCCGCGCCCGCTCACACTTCGGGCATGCCCGTCGCCTTGTTCAGCGACGAGGCATCCGCCGTGATGACGCCCGTGCCCGGCTCGGGCCAGCGCCTGCCGCGGCCGTTGGACACCCTGAAATGGCAGGCGCCCCCTGCACTGGAAGGCGTCGACGACGACTCGCAGTGACCACAACGCGAGGGTGGCCCGGTGCCGTGGATCTCCACGACACCGGGCTACGAAGGCCGGGTCACTCGGCCCGGGTGCTCCAGCCGAAGAAGAGCCAGCTCGGCTCGGGTCCGGCGGCATCGAGCAGTAGCGCTCCGGCGCCGCCCAGCCGGACGCACGGGGCGTCATCCTCGATCAGGCGGTCGGCCAGCCACTCGGCGTCGTCTTCGTTCAGGGGTTCTCCGTCGGAGGGCGACGATGGGTCGTGGGAGGCGTTGAAGTAGCCCGCCGCGACGGCGTGCAGCGCGGCGCGTTCGCGTACGACGGTGACGCGGTCCACCTTCGTCAGGTCCGCGCGGGGCGAGAACAGGTCGACCGGGAGTTCTCGGTCTGCGGCGGCGTAGAGGGCGAAGGCGTTCGCGGGCGTGGCGCCGCTCGCGATGAAGCGGAACAGCATGGGGAACGGGTGCATGGCACTCCTTGGGTGGGGCCCGGCCGCCGGGAGGGTTGTCCCGCGGCCGGGACGGGTGATGATCAGGCGGGCCGACCGGGAATGACCTGTTCGCCGTTGCGCATGGCGTGCATGATGCGGGCCAGTGCGACGGAGACGGTTCCTTCCGGCCCCGCCGCGTCGTCCCGCCCACCGGCGACCCGTACGTCCGCCTCTCCACCCCGCTGACGCTTCACGTGGAAGGTGCGCTGGTTGAGATCGACGGCGTGCACGAGCCGGACTTCCCGCCGATTGGGCAGCAGATGGTTCACCCGCATGCCCGTCTGCCGGAGCCGCTCCACCGCCGGGGGCAGCGGGACGGTCGTGTCGCGCATCCAGCCCTCAAACATGAACCCGACCGCGCAGACGGGCGCCTGAGCCGCGTCGGCGGGCAGGAGAAGGTCCGGGACGGGCGGCAGCGAGCTGCTCAACCCACTCAAGGCATCAGCGGGGTTGACGCCGCCGGGGTTCCAGATGGCCTCGGGATACAGAGCCGTCTCCACCCGATCGCCGGGCAGCAGCCGCAGCGTGAAGAGGCGGGAGGGACGGTTCCACCCCTCCTGTTCACCGCACTGGGCCTCGATCGCCACGATGGCGGCGGCGATGGTGTTGGCGTGTGGATCGTCCGCCGAAACGAGGGGAGCGGAGAACGTGAAGTCGCGGGGCTTCCTGGACATGGCAAACGCGCCTTTCCGTGCAGCCGTAGCCGAGTACGGCCGCGCTGATGCGGTGGAGGAGGAAGGGAAAGAAGCCGGAGAGCCCGGCTCGATACGACCAAAGTACATCTTGAAATATGAATACGCAACGCGCGTGTGGCCTTGACCGCCTCCTCGGACGGTGGCGGACGAGGCTGCCTGGCGTGTGTATGGCACCGAGCTGACGCACCCGCAGGTGACAATGGGGGCGGTCTCGACGGCGTCCGGTTACTGGGGGAGTGCTCTTTGTCCATCGACCGCCTGCAGCCCATCAGCCCCGCAGCGCTGGCCGCTCGTACGTCCGGACCCGGCATCCCCGCCTCACGCACCGCACCCCGTGCCGACGGCACCTCCTCGATGAGTACCGACGCCTTCCGCGCAGCGCTGAAGCGCGGCATCGCGCGCGATGCCGCGCCAACCGTTGCCGCGGCGGCGGCCGCCGAAGCGGCGCGCCGGCTCACTCAGGGCCGCCTGGAGGTATCCGACCTGCGGGTGCTGCTCCTGGAGACCCCCGGCTCGGAGGTCTGGGCGGCGGTTCGCCGTGCAGCGCTCACCACAGTCACCGCCAGCCCGGAACTGGCGCCGAGCATCATCTCCATGCACGCCCAGCTGCTCCGGCTGCCGGCGGCGACCGTCCGCGAGGGCCAGGACGCCGGGAGCCAGGACGGCTTTCACGCGCAGGCCACGCTCACGGTCGACGACCAGCAGATCAGCGGCAGCATTCAGCGCTCCCGCACCCGCAAGGGCGCCCGGCAGCAGGCCATGACCACGCTCATCGCGGCGCTCGCCGGCCTTCCCGACCCGCTCGCCGACCGTGCCGCGAAGGCATGGGGCGCATCCGTCGGCCCCGCCGTCCCGCCGCCAGCCCCGGCGCCTCGCGCCGGCTCGGCACCCGCTGCGGGCCGCAGCCCCATCTCGGTCCTTCACGAGTTCGCCCAGGCCGGGCACACCACGACACCCGACTTCCGGGTCACGGGGGCCGCTTCCGCCTTCACCGCCACGGTCACCGCCGTCCACCGCGGGCAGAAGCTCGCCGCGACAGGTGAGGGATCGAGCAAACAGAGCGCCCGCGCGGCCGCGGCCAACAGCCTCCTGGAAATGCTTCAGCAAGCACTGGCCGCCGAGGTCCCCGCAGCTCCCACGCCCGAGCCTCCCACCCCGTCCACCGCCCCGGCGCTGCTTCCGCCGCTCGGCCTCGCCCGTACACAAGAGCCACCCCCCGCCGTTCCCGCCAGCGCAGCCGAGTTGTTCCGCGCGCACCACGTCCTCGAGCAGGCCCTCGCCGACGGCGCGGCGCTCACCCTGCTGCCCGCCCGCCACCCCGCCCACAGCACCTGGATGATCTTCCGGCCCGACGGCGCACCGCTCCCCGACCTCGAACTACTGCCGGCGCCCCTTCAGCCGGTCACCCGCGACCTCGTCCTGGCCGGGACCGGCGGCATCATGCCGCGCCGCGCCACCGTGACCGGCATGGCTGTCCCGCTCCGACTCGCCCTCCCCCTGATCCTCGATCCCCGCCAGGGAGAGCACGCCTCGGTCACCGGATGGCGCCACCCTCTGCGCCTGGCCCTCACGTGCGTGGCGCAGCAGCGCGTCCACCCGGCCCTCACCGACCAAGGCCAGGGCTGCTGGCGCATCGGCCCGATTACCGAAGCCCTGCGCACCGCCGTCACCGACGTCGCCGCGCTGATGGCCCCCGAAGGACACTGCCTCCTCGCCGGCACCAACCCCATCCGCGTCCCGTCCCCCGAACACGCGGTGTGGCCCCTGCTCGACGCCGTCGCCGACACCATGCTCCGCACCCCCGGCACCCCCACCCTCCTGGGATCCGGCCCCCACACCGGGCCCGCCGGCCAGGACGCCGAGGCGACACCCGAGTTGTGGAGGTGGGCGGACGCGATCGAGGACACCGTCGATCCCCACCCCACCCCGCGCCTGGTGCTGCGCATCAAGGAACCCGACACCGCGGGCACCATCCCGTCCGCACCTGCCGTCCTGCACCTCGCCGCCCCCGACCAGGACGACACCGTTGCAGCGATCACGGTCTGGGACGGGGCACCGCACAGCCAAGCCGAGCTCACCCCCGCCGCCCTGCCCGCTGTACGCCGCGCGCTGCGCCGGGCCGCCCGCCACTACCCGCCCCTGGCGCACCTCGCCGCCCAGGAACGCCCCCACCGCATCTCCCTGACCGCCCAGGACCTGGCCCGCCTCCACGACCACGCCACCGCCCCGCTCGCCGAGGCCGGCATCACCGTGCAGTGGCCCCCCACCCTCCTCGGCGCCCTCACCGGCACCGCCGTCATCGGCACCCACGACCCCGGCGACGAGGACGAGTCCCCGACGGGTGGCGGATACCTCGCACTGGAACGCCTGGTGGACTGCCGCTGGCACATCAACCTCGACGGTGACCCGCTGACCGAGCAGGAGATGACCGCGCTGGCCGACGCCGCGTGGCCGCTGATCCAACTACGAGGCCGCTGGCTCCTGGTCGACGCCGACACCGCTCGCCGCGCCCGCGCCCGAGACCTCGCACCCCTGCCATCCCTCGACGCGCTGACCGCGGCCCTGTCCGGCACCCTCACCCTCGCGGCGAAGCCCTCGAAGCCCGGCCCGCCGGCGCCCTGGCCACCCTGGTCGGCACGCTGCGCGGCGCCCCCGACGAGACCCGGGCCGTGCCCCCGCCGACCGCCCTGAAAGCGACGCTGCGCCACTACCAGCAGCGCGCCCTGACCTGGCTCGCGAACATGGTCGACCTGGGCTTCGGCACGCTGCTCGCCGACGACATGGGCCTCGGCAAGACCCTGACGACCATCGCCCTGCACCTGAACCGCGTCGAGACCACCCGCGCCGCCGGCCCGACGCTGGTGGTCTGCCCGGCCTCCCTGATCGCGAACTGGGAGCGCGAGATCACCCGCTTCGCGCCCTCCACCACGGTCGTGCGCTACCACGGCGCCGACCGAACCCTCGACCGCGACGCCCTCGACCCCAACACGGTCGTCATCACCACCTACGGCACCGTCCGCCGTGACACCACATCCCTCGCCGCCGCCGCGTGGGGCCTGGTCGTCGCGGACGAGGCCCAGCACATCAAGAACCCCACCTCCGCCACCGCCAAGGCACTGCGCACCGTGCCCGCCCGCGGCCGGATCGCGGTCACCGGCACCCCGGTGGAGAACAACATCACCGAGCTGTGGGCCATCCTCGACTGGACCAACCCCTCCCTCTTCGGCACCCGCAAAGCCTTCCGCACCCGCTACGGCGCCGTCGAGAAGGACTCCGCCTCACCCGCCGCAGCCCAACTCGCTCGGCTCGTCGGCCCGTTCATGCTGCGACGGCGCAAGACGGACCCCGGCATCGCCCCCGAACTGCCCGGCAAAGTGCACCACCACCGCATCGTCGCCCTCACCGAAGAACAGATCGGCCTGTACGAGGCATCGGTCCGCGACACCATGGACAAGATCGCCACCAGCACCGGAATCCAGCGCCGCGGCCTGGTCCTCAAGCTGCTCCAGGCCCTGCGCCAGATCTGCAACACCCCCAGCCTGTATCTCAAGGAGCCGCTGGACGACGCCGACCCGGCCGGCCTCTCCCTCCGCTCGGGCAAGCTGGCAGCCCTGGACGACCTCATGCCCACCCTGGCCGAGCGCGGCGAAGCCTCCCTGATCTTCACTGGGTATGTACAGATGGGCCGGATCCTCGAGCACCACCTCCGCGCCCGCGGCCGCTCCGTCCGCTTCCTCCACGGCGGGACGCCCCCAGCGCGCCGCCAGGACCTCGTCGACGCCTTCCAGAACGACCCGGACCCCGCGCCGGTGTTCATCCTGTCCGTCAAGGCCGCCGGCACCGGACTGACCCTCACCCGGGCCGAGCACGTCGTTCACTACGACCGGCCCTGGAACCCGGCCGTCGAAGACCAGGCGACCGACCGCGCCCACCGCATCGGCCAGCGCCGCACCGTCCAGGTCCACCACCTGATCACCGAGGGCACCGTGGAAGACCACATCAACGACCTCCTCGCCCGCAAACGCGCCCTTACCGACGCGGTCCTCACCTCCGGCGAGAGCGCCCTCGCCGACCTCGACGACACCGAACTCAACGCGCTCGTCGCCCTGGGGACCCGATGACCGGCTCCGGCAACACCCGCAACATGGCCCCCCTCGTCGCCGCCTGGAAACAAGCCTTCCACCTGGCGACCAACGGCTCCGGCTCCTACGGCAAGGGCCTCAACCTCCACCGCAACGGCGCCGTCGCCCAGATTCACGCACAGCCCGGCCGCCTGGCCGCCGCCGTCACCGCGAAGAAGGCCACCCACCAAGCCGTCCTGCTCCTGCCCGAACTGACCGACAGCCAGTGGGACACTCTCGCCGACCGCCTGGCCGGCAACCCCCAAGCCGTCGCCGACCTCCTCGCCCACCGGGTCCCCGCGGCGATCGCAGACCCCGGACACGCAGGCGGCGTCGCCATCGTCCCGGACGCAGAAGAGATCACGTTCTCCTGCTCCTGCCCCACCGGCCACGCGGGCCGTGTGTGCGACCACAGCGCCGCCCTCGGCCACGCCGTCACCGAACGCCTCGCCGTCACGGCCTCCATCCTGCTCGGCGCCCGCGGCATGCCCGCCCGCAGCCTCGCCGCCCTCGTCCGCGACCTCATGGCCGACACCGACCCCGGCACCCTCCCGGCAGACGCCGATGGAACCGTCCGCGCCGACCAGCTCTACTCCCTGGCAGCCCACCGGCCACCGCACTCCCCGCCCGACATCGACCTCGATCCCATCGTCCCGGTCACCACCACCCTCGACGACCCGCCCATCCCCGGGCCCCGCGCCCAAGACCTGGCCTGGATGACCCAGGACGCCGCCAACCGCGCCCGAGCGCTCCTGACCGCCATCCCGGACCCACCCCACGACGACCTCGCCGACACCGTGCGAATCCTCGCCAGCCCTCACGGCATCGACCGGCTACCCGCCGCCGCCGACGCCACCGGTCTCACCGAAACCACGCTGCGCGCCATGATGATCGGCTACCGTCACGGCGGCCCGGCCGGCGCCCATGCCACCCTCGCCGCAGCCACGATCCCGCCGAGCACCCTGGAACAGGCCGCAGAGGCCCTCCGCGCCTCCCGCGCCGTCACCCTCGGCATCATCGACATCGCCGACGGAGCGATCACCGACTCGACCGCAGGCGTCCAGATCCGGCCCGGTCTCGACGGTCGGTGGCACCCCTTCACGCTCTGGCGAGCCGATGAGTGGCGTCCCGCCCCCGGAGCCTGCGACGATCCCGCCGAAGTATTCCGCGCCGCTCGGCGCGCCCGCGCCGCACGACCGGCCAGGAGATGACTCGCCAGGCTCCGCTCGGCGGGCGGCCCCACTACCAGCCGGTGACGAAATCGGTCACAGCGAACGGCGGTTCCACGGGACGGTGCGAGGCGTAGAGGAGAATCGGAAAGACCGAAGGCTCGCGGCGCCGGTGAGGAGAAGAGCGATGGATCTGCAGACCGGTGTGCGGATGTACCAGTTTGTTCGCGACCGCCAGGACGAACTCCGGGATGAACAACATCCCGAAGGGCACGACGCGTACATCCAGTCCTGGCGCGACGCCCACGAGCTCAGTCAGGAGTACGCCACCGCAGTCCAGACGGGCAGGACCACTGAGGCCACCCGCGTCCTCAGCGCGCTCACGGCGTTGGCTGACCGGTGGAACAACCACCCCGACTTCCCCGTCGCCCATGCCGGCCGCGCGGTGCACGGCCCGGACACCACATCGGAGCAGTGACCTTGAAGGGCCACTGGTTGCTCATGTCGGGCGCGGTCGTCGTCATGCTGGTCCTCACGCCCCTCGTGATCCGCCTTCGCACCACGTCGTGGACGGTGGGGTGGCTGGCCATCCTGGTGGGCTCCGTCGCCGTGATGGCTCTGCTGGGTCTGGCGGAACGCCTCACCGCAAGGGATGACCAGCCGACGCTCGTTGACGGCCCGGAATCCTGACCCGGCACGCAACTGCGGGAAGAGCCTGCTGGTCAGCTCGTCCAGGTCTTGATCTGAGCCGCGACCTCCCGCACCGGGAGCCCGTCCCGGGCCGCACGGGCCAGGGGGAAAACAGTGTCCAGGCCGGGACTCACCGGAAGGCCGCACGCCGAGAGGTAGGCCGCAGTCACCGTGGCCGCGAACAGGAGGTTCCTCACCTCCAGGCTGGGGTTCCTCGCCAGCTCGCACAGCAGCGCCGCGGCCTTGTGATGAGGCTCGGGATAGACCTCGTGGTCCAGGACCTCCGCCCGATGACGCGCTTCCGCCGCGACCGGCACGCCGTAGTCGACGACCTGGGGGTCTCCCGGGATCTGCTGCGCCACGGCCAAGATCCAGGCGAGGTCGATGCGGAGATTCACGCGGCGTCCCTCGGCGCGCTCTCCATCAGCCCCTCCGGAAGGCCGGGGTAGCGGTCCTCGCCGACCTCCGCCTCGAACGTGTCCGCGTACCCGGCCAGGAACGTCGCGGCGCCGGCCATGAAGGCGGCACGGGTCTGGTCCACATCGGCCTTGATCAAATCGGCGACGTATCCCTGCAGGCTCAGGCCGCGGCGCTTGGCCCGGTCCTCGGCAGCGGCCTTGACGGCGTCGTCCAGTCGGATGTTCGTCTGCTTTCCCATACCGCCACCATAGCTAGCTGGCGGTATCAGCGACTAGCAAACGAAAAGGCTTTCTAACGAGGTCCCCCGCGATTGATCGGGGCGGGGCCGTGACATGACGAGGGCCGCGCGGGTTCTTCGAGTGTGATCAAGAAGTGGGCCCGCGCGGCCTTGTCTCATCCTGCCTTCTGCGGCGTGAGCCGCCAACACTTCGGCGAGTTGCTCGACGAGGTCGAACCCCGGTGGGAATCACGGTGCGAGGGCGAACGCCATGACCGGCGCGGGCACGACCGCCGTCGGCAGGCCGGGGCGGGGCCGAAGTACGAACTCGCCTTCCGCGACAGGCTGGTGATCACTTTGGCCTACCTGCGCACCGGCCTGCCCCAGGATGCCCTCGCCGTGGTCTACGACGTCGGCTCGTCGACGGTCGGCCGGGCCATCCAGGAGATCAGGCCCGTGCTCGCGGCCCGCGGCTTCGCGGTCCCCGACCGGTCCGGCCTGCGCTTGCGCACCTTGGAGGACGTGTTCGCCTACGCGGACGCCGAGAATATCGAGCTGCGGCTCGACGGTGCGGAGACCCAGGTGCGCCGTCCGAAGGCCGACCGCCCCGGGCGCCGGGCATTCGTCTCGGGCAAGCGCAGGCAGAACACCATCAAGACCACCACGTTCAGCGACGGCCAGGGCCGCCTGCTCTACTCCGGGGCGGAACGGCCCGGCCGGATGCACGACCAGACCGCAGTACGCACCGAGGGCATCGCCGAGCAGTTCAGGACCCGTCCCGGCGTGAAGGCGAAAGTCGACTCCGGCTACCAGGGCCTGGCCAAGGAGTTCCCCCACCAGGTCACTGCGCCGCCGAAGAAACCGAAGGAAGACGCCTGCGACGGCGACAAATACGCCTGGCGCGAGGCGAGGCGACGGCAGTCCTCTGCCCGGATCTGCGTCGAGCACACCAACGCCGAACTGCGCCAATGGGCCCCACTGCGGCGGTTCACCGGACGCCGCGAAACCTTCCCCGAGACCCAGCAGGCCATCGCCGCCCTGATCTCCGACCGTGCTGCCAAGCGGCCCACCCGCCGCGAGCACAGCACCGCACTCGTCCTCGCCGACGACGCCGCCTGCTGATCACCCATCAGCCGAACCGCCAGGCCGACACGCCTCAAACTCAATCGCGGGTGAGGTCGTTAGCCGCGAAGCGGCAGGACAATTTGACGCGAGTCACCACGGACATCGACGTCGCGATCCGTCTGGCCCGGCCGTGGCGCCGCTCGGGACGGGCGGGACTCTACGAGGGGCGGACCGCGCCGGCAGACCCCCGGAGCGTGGTGCGCACGGCCTTCTGACCAGCGCCTGCATCCGATTTCTACTCTCGGCTGGTGCGCAGGAGTGTGCCATTGGCGCCGGCGGTGTATTCGCGTCGTGCGTTCTTCTCGATCTTCCGCGCGACCTCTTCGCCGAGGTCAACGCCCTGCATCTCGGCGATCGCCACCAAGTACAGGAATACGTCGGCGAGCTCTTCCCCGCGGTCGGGCAACCCCTTACGCCAAGCCGTGAACGCCTCCCCAACCTCGGCCGTGAGCAGGCCGAACTCCAGCGGGATGTCGGAGGTGTTGAACCCTTTGTCGAGCTTGTTCTTCCAGGCAAGCCTCTGGGCGTCGGTGATGTTCACGGCGGTTCCCCTTGACGGTGCGGTGCGGCCTTCTCGGGGAACACTAACGAGGCCCAGGTGCCGGGGAGGCGGGAACGGGACAGGAGTCAGCCGGTGGGGCGGTGGGATTCCGGCTCGGCGGCGTACATAAAAGCGGACACATGGCCGGTCAGGACGCGGAAGACGCGCTCATAAGCGTCGCCAAGTGCGGCGATCTCCTCCAGTTCGGGAGCCTGGCCGTCGCGGGCCATGAGACGGCTGCGTACGACAGCGGCGGGCGCGGTGAGGTGGAGGAAGACGCCGTCGCGGGCCGTGACGAGGCCGGCCAGGCCGAGGGCCTCGTCCCATGTGATGCGGGATCGGTCGCGGTAGAGGGGGCCGTAGACGAGTTCGCTGACGAAACTGCGGTCCAGGACGAGCCGGCCCGGCCGGGCTAGAAGATCGCGGTATCGGCGGGTCAGGTTCTGGTGGTCGGGCGTGCGGGGTGAGTGCACTGCGATGAAGCCACTCTGGGTGACGAGAAGGTCGGCGAGGGTGGTCTTGCCGACGCCGTCCCCGCCTTCGAGTACGACGGTGCGGTGCTGGGCGATCTCGTCAATGGTCACCCGTTGATCCACGCGGTCACCTCGTCTGCGCTGCGGAGTGTGGCATCAACGCCGTACTGGACCATCAGATTGCGGTGATTGGGCTCACGGCCGACGGCGTGGGTGTAGGTGCTGCGGGGCAGATACGCGGCCACCGGGCGGCCCGTGGCACAGGCCGCCCCGATCAGCAGGGCGGCGCCAGGTGGGGTCTCGGGGCCGGAGCCGTCGACGACAATGCGCGCCGAGCTGAGAGCGGCGTCCCAATCATGGCGTGCGGCCGTGATGGGTTCGACGGCCGCGAAGCGGGTCGGGCCAAGGATGGTGACTCCCGTGATCGTGGTCAGGCCGGGAAGGGCGTAATGGGCTGCCGTGTACGGGGATGGCTCGGCATACACGGTGCTGGAGTCTTGGGCGGGGACGGACATTGTCGGGAGTCGGGCGGGGAGTTGGAGGGCGGCGTCGACGCATGCCTCGGTTGCGTACTGGGCTTGGGCGTGGTTGCGGGCGGCGAAGTCTGCGAAGCGGCTTGTGGCTGGGCCCCGGACGGCGGTTCCGAGGAGGGGGACGCGGACGATGCGGGTGGCGAGGGCGTCCAATAGCGGGTCGGGGAAGACGGTGCGCGGGCCGTGGGGGGCGGCGGAGTAGTCCTGGAAGTCAGTGGTCAGCAGGATGACGGGTGCACCGAGGGCGGCGGCGTAGCCGATCTCCATGCACACGCCGTCGTCCGGGCTGGGTCCGTGAACGATGGCGAGGAAGGCACGGACGCTGCGGAGCCGCTCTCGGTCGAGTTCGAAGATCCGCCTCCCTTTGACGTCGGCGACGAGGTCTTCCTCGTCTGTGTCGCAGAAGGGAAGGAAGACCTGGTCTTCGCCGATCTTGAGGGCAAGGTGGTGGGCCAGCTGAGCGGCGAGGGCGCGGTCGTGGGCGGCGAAGAGACGGTGGGCGACGTAGTACATCGGGCTGCCTCCTGCTGCTGGTCAGGACGGGGCGCGGGGTGGGGCGGGGAAGGTCAGTGGCACGTGGGCGGTGTGCTGGCTGGCGGCCTGTACGGCGCGGTCGAGGGCTGCGGCCGGTGGGAGATGCCGTGCGCGGTGGGCGAGGTAGGTGCCGGCCAGAGTGTCGCCGGCACCGGTGATCTGCCGGACGGTGGGCACGGCTGGCGGGGCGACGGGTCGCTGTGCACAGCCGGGCAGGACAACGCGTGCCGGGCGAGGGCCGTCGGTAACGACGGTCTCCGGGCAGGGGCGCGGGCTGGCGTGGTGGGTGAGGAGGGCGTGTTCCTCGGCGTTGACGAAGATCGTGACCGCGTGCCGGAGCCAGGGGGCGGCGGCGCGGATGAGCTGGGGGGCGCTGGGGAGGTGGAAGTCCAGGCTGAAGGAGCAGCCGCGCTCGGTCAGTGCTGCGAGAACGGCGGGGACATCAAGGGGGTGGCGGCCCCCAGGCGTAGCCGGCACATTCGTCGTCGTGCGGGCACGGCACCATCACGTCGAACCCGTAGTCCCCCTCGCCGTCCACGTCGGTGCGCAGGGCGAGGGTGAGGTACATCTGACCGAGGCGGATCTGCGCGACGCGGTCGCCGCCCGCAACCTCGGAGCGGTCCTTCCACTGCCACAGCGGCAGGATCTCGGGGCCGAACACCCGGCGTACGAGCAGCAGGTCGTCCAGGCCGTCGCCGCCGTCCAGGCCGAGGTCGGCGTTCCGCGTCTCGCTCAGGCGCTCCAGGAGCGGCAGCAGCCGGTAGAGGCTGTCGGCGAAGACGACGTCGTTGAACCCCTCCTTCGTGAGCTGCGGATGGGAGTGCACCATCGCCTTGTGCTGCCGGTGGACCGTGTCGTCCGGGACGGTCCGGTTGGCCGGCCGCGGTCCCTGCCGCTCCACGCACACGGAGGCCGGGGTGGACACCATGACCGCAATGGCGGGCATGCCGTGCCGCTTGGCGGCGGCAACCAGCGGCTCCCTGGCAGACCTGGTGACGTTGGTGGCGTCGACGACCGTGAACCGGCGCCGCGCCATCCGGCGCTCCAGGATCAGGTGCAGGGCGTCGACCGCGTCGGCCGTCGCCTCCTGGTCGCCCGCATCCCCGCTCACCGCCTCCCGCATCGCGTCCAGGGACAGGACCTGCGAGGCGGGCCAGGTCCCGGCGATCGTGCTCTTCCCGGCGCCCGATGCGCCGATGAGGACCACCAAGCAGCTTTCCGGCAGGTCCGGGTAGGTCGGCGCGGTCATGCGGGATCCGTACCTTTCTTCGTGGGTTGCTTCGGGTCATTCGTAAGGGTCGGTTCCTCAGCGATGTCGTCACGGCGTTCGGTCCGCCCTCGGTGCTCTTCGGGGGGACCAACCCCAACTACCCCAAGACACTTGCCTATACGACCGATCGGCGAGACGACGTCCTTCTCTGTTTTCACCTCTGGAACAGTTTCACGCCGAGCCCAAGCCCATCGTCGTCGTGCGTCCACGCCGAGCCAATCCTCTGGGCGTTCCGCGCCGGCGGCACCCCGTTCATGGACGGCTTCACCTTCACGCCTGAGGGAACGGCCCGCCACTCGCTGAGCCGCGACCGCACTCAACCTGAGGGCAGCTGAGGGAATAGTGCACGGTCGGAATAACCCCCTCCCGCCAGTAATCCGTGCCGTGCTCAAGGACTCTGTCGTCGAGTACTACAGCAACCCGGCAGTGAAGTCCACCAAGCGGAAACTCGATCCTGACCTGCCGACAAAGCACTGGTGGATCATCGATCCCGTCGCCAAGGCCATCGATGTCGCCTCGCAACTGTCTCTGCACGACGAGTTCGCCTTCGCCGCGGTCAACGAAGGGGAAGCCGATGCCATCTTCGACAGCCAGGTGGCCATCAAGAGCTTTATCACGCACGTCAACAAGTACCGGCACCACAGCGGGCTGGCCGAGATCCCGGTCGTTGGCGACGTGAAGCCGCACATGTTCCGCAGGACCATGGCGATGCTCACCCGCGACTTCCCAGGCTCCGAGATCGCCGTTGGAATGCAGCTCAAGCACGTCGCCACCAGGGCCCTGGCCAACCGGTCGACCCAGGGCTATATGGCCAAGGACCCGACTTGGGCCAAATACCTGGACGATGCCATCGCCGAGCGCCGCTTCAACCGACTCAAGGAACTGTTCGACGCAGACGGTCGAGGCGGGACTGTCGGCTATGGGCCCGGCGCTGATCGCATGCGCGAGACCTTTCAAGCGGTACGTCGCCGGGCCGAAGAGCTCCGCAGCACCGGGCAGGCCCAGCGCGGCGACGCACGGGTCGAATACGACCTGCTCCGACGCACAGGCTTTCCGATCCGGTTCGGCAAGCTCAACCACTGCACCATGGACGACAACAACCCGACCGGCGCGAAGTGCATCGAGGACGCGATCGTCCCGGAAGGCCACAGAGGCCCTCTGCCGGACCGCTGCCGCCCCTCCAGATGCAGCAACAGCGTCATCACCATCGAGCAGATCCCGATCTGGAAAGCCGAACACGGATCCCTGACGCGGCTGCGGTCCCTGCCGAACCTCCCCTCGGCCCGCCGGGCGTTGATTGACGAGGAGATCCGCGACGTCGAGATCGTGCTCAGGAAGGCGGGCGAATCGTGACCTCCGCCTCACAGCCGCCAAGGGTCTCTGACAAGGCCGAGAAGGCCCTGCGAGAAGCCATGGAACGGCTCTTCGCCGGCACCCCTCTTCGCACCGACGGGAAGCTCACCAAGAACAACCTCTGGCGCGAGGCCGGCGTCAGCCGAGCCACGATGAACCGCGCTACGACCCTGCTCAACGACTGGAACAGCCGGATCAGCGGCAGCACGGCGAGCCAGCGCGACCAGGACCAAGCTCAAGCGATCAAAGAACTGCGACGTCAACTCAAGACGAAGACGGCCGAGGGGCGGCGCCTCCAGGACCAAGTCGATGCGTCAGCGACCGTGATCGCCGTCCTCCTCGCGGAGAACGACGCGCTCCGCAGACAACTCGCTACCCGTTCAGCCGTTGTCGTCCCCCTCGCCAGATCCCAGGCCACCCGCGAGTGAAGTGACCCGACCCCTCATACTCCTCGGCCTCGGATGATCACGAACCGGACGTCATGCGACTACGCCGAAGCCCTGGTCGTGAGGGCGCCTGAACACTTCACGGCGTGTCCACAATATGGACATGATCTGTGACGTGCCTCACGGGCAGGGGGAATTGGGGCGCGGCCAGGCGCTTTCCTTCGGCGACAGGCGTGCGAATACAGACCCGCAAGCTGTTTGGCTTGATCAAAATGACCCGGACCATCGTCAGCCGACCCCAGCACTGCTGGCTGCGCGCCACTGAGAGCGATTTCCATTTAACCCCCGACTGGCGCCGACGGCTTACGCCGACGGGCGCTGCCCCTAGCCCGACTTCCAACTTGCGGCCGGCCCCGGAAGGACAGCGGCCGCCCTATTCGGGTCGACAGGCTGGCAGAAATTGCGGCGCTAAGAGGATGTCTCACGTGGTGAGTTTGGCGAGCTTCTTGTAGCAGGTCAGTGCTGCTGCGAGGCCGAGGAACGCGAGGAAGTGGCTGCCCTTTCGTTCGTACCGGACGGTGAGCCGGCGGTAGCCGAACAGCCAGGAGACCGACGCCGGTTTCCCGGTGGGTCTGCGGTCAAGCCGGGTCTTTCTCCAAGCCGTCAAAGTCGGCTCGATCAAGGCCCATCGGGCGTCGGACAAGTCACTGGGGTTACGGGCTCCGCTGGCTCACGCCGTAGCGTTGGCATGAGCAAGGCGGATGATGATTTTCCGCTGCCTGATGGGCGTTTCCGTCTTATCTTCAAACCAGACGGACTTCGTGCACGAGAAGCGGAGCAAGCGGGCCCTGAAAACCGGCGACCGCAAGGCTCACCTAGCGACACAACACACCTCTAAACGCCCACTGAGACCGAAGCGTTTCGAATGGCCACAGAAATAGTTCGGGATTGCAACCGAAGCATCGGCTCGGCCGAAACAGTTCGGTTGTCATGGTGAGCCCTGCCTGATGAGGTTGAAGAAGTTCGGCAGCACCCATGCGTGTGAGAACTCGCTGCGCCTTCAACGAAAGGGACAATTCTGTGAATTCGGATATAGATCCGCCCTCTCCCGCCCCTGCCTCGCACCGGCGTCCCACCGAGCGCTCACAGCGCTCAGCCCGTCTGCGTCTCGCGCTGACCGGCGGCGCCGTCCTCGCGTTCCTGGGCAGCGGTGCCGCGTTCGCGTCCGGCCAGGCTCCGGCGCACGACACCGGGACGGCCGCCAGCTCACCGGAACAGCAGACGCAGGACGAAGCCAGCCCGGATGACATGCGTGATGCCGGCGTCACGTCGAACGCATGGTTCAGGGACAGGTACTGGCACTACTGACCTGCCGTGCTTGAACGCGTGCTGCTGCTGCGGCAGGCGCTTCGGCCGTGGCTGCGGGGGAGCACCGTCGGTACTGTCGGCAGACCAGTCAGGGCGTCTGCCGCTTCGGTGGCATGCACCTGCCCGCCCCGCGGCGCGTATGCTGGCGCAGTACGTCAAGTGCCCCGTCCTCGGCAGTCCTCATGTCGACAACGTCGAAAAAACGCGTAAGGGGCGCCCTTCGCAGCTAGTTGGGCTGCGAAGGGCGCGCTGCTGTGCCATGCAGTTGCGATGACTGCCGTCCCGATGCGGTTCGGCATTTCCAGGTGGGCCGGGCATTGCCTCAGGAATGTGGAATCACGGGATCTGCATTCCCCATGTGAAACCGATTCTTCTGGCCAACGGCTTGGTCTTCTGGCGTGTCCCTCGCAGCGCAGCACAGCCCGCCGCTGTGCTATTTCCTCCACACAAAGGGCAGACAAGACCATGCCTGTACTCCTCAGGTCCCGCGGGCGGGCAGTGGCTGTTGCGATCGGTGTGCTCACCGCGGCAGCCGTGCTGGGTGCCGCGTCGGCGGCGCTCCTGTCCGGGCGCGGGACCACCGATGCGGGGATCTCCGGCACGGCGTACCAGGGCCCGTTCCCCGAGGTGGTCAAGGCGGCCGAGAAGGCCGCCATCGCTCACGCCGGGGAGACCGGCGTCGGTGAGAAGGAGCCCCTGAGGACCAAGGACGTTCTCATCGACCCCGAGGGCAAGAGGCATGTGCGCTTCGACCGCGTCCCCAAGGGCGTTCCTGTGAAGGGCGGGGACCTTGTGATCCACCTTGACGCGCACAACGCGTACCGGGGGGTGACCCGGGCCACGCTCCGCAAGGTCGATCCCTCCGCGCTCTCTCCCAGGCTGACCGCCGGTCAGGCGGCGGCCCGGGCTTCCACTGTCGCCAAGGGCTCCGTCGGCAAGCCCAAGCTGATCATCGACCTCCGTAAGGACAGGGTGCCGCTCGCCCACCGGGTCGACGTCGTCGACCGCCAGGACCGGTCCGGCGGCCACAGCGTCGTCCCAGACGCGCGTGACGCCAAGGTGTTCAGCAGCGCTCCCTTGCAGGAGGGCATCATCCCTCCCCGCGTCCAGCTCGGGCCGACCGCGGCGGGGAAGGGCGGTACGGGAAGCTCGCTGTACGTGGGACAGGTACCCCTGGGCACGACGAAGCACGCCGACGGCACATTCACGCTCAAGGACCCCCGCCGCGGCAACCTCGAGACCAGGGACGCCCGGTCACATACCCCCACCGACTTCTCCTCCGGGAAGGTGCTCACCGACAAGGACAACCGCTGGGGCAACGGGAAGACATCCGATCCCGCCACCGCGGCCGTCGACGTCCACTACGGCCTCAGCGCCACCTACGACTTCTACGCGAGCACCTTCGGCCGTAAGGGCATCTACAACGACGGCAAGGGCCCGCACGCCATCGTCCACTGGGGCAACAAGGTCGGGAACGCCGGCTGGAGCGAGACTTGTCGCTGCATCCTCTACGGCGGCGGTGCTGGCAAACCGTTCAACATTCCGCCGGTCTCCCTGGATACCACCGCCCATGAGCTCAGCCACGGTGTGGTCAGCGCGACCGCCAACCTCCAGGCGACCCGCGAAGACAAGGCGGGCTTCTACGGCGAGCCCGGAGCGCTCAACGAGTCCCTGGCCGACATCTTCGCCACCGGTGTGGAGTTCAACGCGGACAACAAGGCCAACCCCCCGAACTACCTCTTCGGTGAGAAGCTGGGCCCGGCACAGGGGTGGATTCGCCGCCTCGACAAGCCCTCGCTGGACATCGTGGGGGGCGGCGTCGACTACTGGGACAACAGCACGGTCGACCGCGAGGTCCACTCAGGCTCCGGTGTCTCCTCCCACGCCTTCTACCTGCTGGCGGAGGGAAGCGGGCAGAAGACCATCAGGGGCGTGAACTACGACTCCCCGACCAAAGACGGCTCCACGGTGAAGGGCATCGGCCGGGCCAGGGCCCTGCAGATCTTCTACCGGGCCCTGACCCGGTACATGGTCTCGACCACGGACTTCCACCAGGCCCGAACCGCCACCCTCCAGGCCGCCGCCGACATGCACGGGGCCGACAGCGCCGAATACAAGGCCGTCGACAAGGCCTGGGCAGCCGTCAACGTCACCGAGGCCAACACCCCCAAGCCCTGATCGGAGCCACTGGCACAGGATGAACGCCGCACGCCTTTGGGATTCTCTGGCGATGCCGAATTGGTCGTCGGACCAATTCTCCTGCGTCCACGCCCAGGAGGAGGCCAGGGTGCACGCACGCCACGCGTCCGCGACAACTGGACCGACTATCAGGTCACTGTCGTCTCGGTGCACTCTCTCATCGGCCGTTGTATCAGGGTTGATTCGGGGTCGTGTCGTTCAGTCAATCTGTGTGCTGGCTTTGTTCACTTTCAGCAGCAGCGATTGTCCGGCCTACCGTCAAGATCCGCGCGGACAAGGCGTACCACTCCGCCGACCACCTCGCCTGGCTCGCAGTCGACGTCTCGTCGCCCGCATCGCCTGCCCGGGCATCGAGTCCGGCGAACGGCTCGGCCGCCACCGCTGGAAGATCGAGCGGTCGATCTCCTGGCTGTTCGGCTACCGCCAGCTCACCGTCCGGTCAGGGCTTCGGCGTAGTCGCATGACGTCCGGTTCGTGATCATCCGAGGCCGAGGAGTGTGAGGGGTCGGCGAGGGTCGCGGGCGTTGCGGCGGAGGCCGGCTGCGATGTTCTTCACCCCTGCTGTGCGGAGGGCTCCGAGGGCGAGGTTGCGCCAGGTGGCCATCGCTCGGGGCGCGTTGCCGGTCCGCAGCTGTGAGGCGTCCTCGGCGAAGGTGGTGTCGCGGACGTGGTGGCCCTGCACTCCCGAAGCTGCCGCCAAGTGACAAGTAGCTCTCAGTAGCGATGCCACCATGCTGCGGTCATGTAGTCGTCGGGGCGTTATCGGTCGCTTCGGGGACGTAGCCGCAAAGCTGCGGTGCGCATTCGGCCTTGTGGTCTCGGCCCCATTGGGAGGTGTCTCGCTCGATGGAGCGGACGCGGTGGACGAGTCGCAGCTGGTTCTTCCGGAGCAATGTCGAGGGCAACGCCGTGAAGGTCTCCGGGAGTACGGCGACCATGCCGCCGACCTGCTCTCCGTTGTACATCTGCAGCAGCATGGTGCACTGCCACCAATCGATCTCGCCGTCGCGACCGTTGGAGGTGCCGGGCCAGTAGTAGTTTGCCGGATCCGGGAGCAGATAGTGGACGCCGTCGGGGGCGAGATGGGCCCGGAACCACGATCCGCCACCACCCAGGCCGAGCCGAAGCCGTCGGGCCTCGTCGTTCAAGGCGCAGACCGCTTCGGTGTCGAGGGCCTTGAGAACGTTCGCTTCTGCGGGTAGCGGCTGCCGCCCGGCGGGGGCCTTGACCGGCCAACGTCTGAGTAGAAGGCCCATCCGTTGCCGCGGCGTCATCGGCGACGGGGCCCTGCGGGATTGTGGCAGCGGCGGGGGTGGCGTCCAGCTTCGTCCTGCCTGTTCGATGTGACGCAGCATCCATGCACGGGCGTCCGGGCCGGCGGTGTTCCACACCCAACTCATCGGCCGTTCGGTCATCGCCTGATCGAAGCTCCCGATGGGCTTGCCCTGGCGGGAGGGCCTCCTGGCACGTGGCCGTGCCACACCCGGAAGGTTGTGGCACAAGTTGGCCAGGAACCTGATGCGGTCCAGAACCTCGTCATGGGAGGTGTCCTGCTCGCCGCGCTGTGGCCTCCCGGCCAGATGCCGTATCTCGGTAAACGCCATGGCCGCCAAGAGCGCGGCTATGTCCCGGTCGAGCTCGGCCCTGGCTCCTCATGCCGATCCACCCTCAATGCCGCCCTCAGAGCGGGTTGTGCGGGCCTGGGTATGCGACAAGGAAATGCGACGGCGGGCCATGTCGACCTCAGTGATCTTCACGGTGAGGGCATCGCCGACCTCGACGACGTCTTTGGAGGATTCATCCAGCTCGCTGGTGTGCACGAGCCCTTGGAAGCCGTCCTCTCGGTCTTCGATGCGGACGAAGACGCCGAACGGCACGATCTTGGTGACCGGCCCGATGACCACTTGGCCGATCCGCTGCGCTACCTGTGGCCACGGGTCTTCCTGCACCGCTCGGAGCGACAGAGGCACCCGTTCCCGGACCATGTCGACGTCGAGAACCTCGGCTGTGACCTCCTGGCCGACGCTGACGACGTCGGACGGGTGGTCGAACGGGCGCCAGGACAGCTCCGGGATTTTGATCATCGCGGTGAAGCCGCCGATGTCCACGAAGGTGACGCCGAAGCTGGCGATGGTCGTCACCGTGCCGGTGACGACCTGGCCGCGCCGCAGGGTCTTCAGGAGCGCCCAGTCCCGGTCGCTGGGCGTCGGCTCGGTCTGCCAGCGAGCGCGCAGAACGCCGTCGCTGTCGGGCAGCACAGCGGTGAACAGCGGGAGATCTTCACCGGCATACATGGATACGACGCTGGCAGCACGCGCGCTGGCGAGCTGGGAGGTCACTGCCTCGAACTGGGTCTCGTCCACGACCGTGCTCGTGATCTGCCCGTCCTCGTCCTCCCAGACGATCTCCACGAGGCCTTCGTCGGGCAGAGCGGCCACGGCCTTGTCGACGTCGGTGAGCAGGTCTGGCCAGATTGCCAGTTGTGCGCGTGGGGCCAGCTGGGAGCGCACAGTCTCGATGTTGTCGCGGGTCAGGCGGTGCCACCGGGAGGCGTTGACGGCGAAGACCTCCTCCAGGAACACCGCGCGGTGGGCACTGACGGTCCAGTGCAGGCGGGCCCAGAAGTCGGCGTCGGCCGGCCGCTGCACGTAGGCGGGGTCGTCGGGGGCGAAGTCGTACGGCGAGGCGTCCAGGCGTTCCGGGAACAGGCCGAGCGTGCGGGTGCGGGCCAGTGCGGTTTCGCAGGGCAGGTTGCTGCCGATGTAGAGGTACTGGTCCCAGCCGACGTGCACCGTGAACTCTCCCTCCGCTTCCAGGCGGCACCAGGCGCCGTTGTCGCGGAGCATCGCTCGGACAAGTTCCAAGCCGACACCGATCGGCACCAGCGCACCGTCGTGGAACCCGACGGGGCCGGCGGGGAAGAGGCCGGCCAGGCCGTAGCCGTCGATCGGTGGTTCCAGGCCGAAGTGGGCGAAGCCTCCGAGCTGCGGCTCGCGGATGGCCAGCTTGTCGACGCCGCTGTCTTCGGCGAAGGCGGCGACGGCCCGCAGGTAGGCGGCTTCGACCGGCCCGTGGTCGCTGGTCGTGTCCTCAGTGCCGGCGTAGTGGCCGTGCTGGTCGCGGTCGGCGGGGTCGTACTTGGTGACCTGATAGACGTAGGGCAGCACGTCACTGCCCACCGGGAGTCGACGGCGTGGCTGCGTTCTGGTGGCGTTCAAGGACGCGGTAGACCGTGGCGCGGCTGACGGAGAAGAGCTCGGCGAGGTCGGCGATGGTGTGCTCGCCGGACTGGTACTGCTGGACCAGGTGGCTCTGCTGGCGGGCGCTGAGCTTGGGCTGCTTTCCCTTGAGCTTGCCCTTGGCCCGCGCCACCGCCATGCCTTCACGGGTACGCATGCGCAGGAGATCGACCTCGAACTCGGCGAAGGTGGCCAGGATGTTGAAGAACATCTTGCCCATCGGGTCGGCGGGATCGTAGAGCGTGCCGCCGAGCGAGAGCTTGACGCCGCGGGCGGTGAGAGAGTCGCCGATGTCGCGGGCGTCGGGTACCGAGCGTGCGAGGCGATCAAGCTTGGGGACGACGAGGGTGTCGCCGGCGCGGACCGCCGCGAGGGCCTGGGCCAGGCCGGGCCGGTCGCGATTGGTCCCGGTCAGCCCGTGGTCCAGGTAGATCCGGTCCTCCGGGACGTCCAGGCTGATCAGGATCTCGCGCTGGGCGGTGAGGTCCTGCTTGTCCAGACTGCATCTCGCGTAGCCGACGCGTTCACTCATGCCCGGAGCGTACGGTAAGCCCCCGCTCATCGTACAGATCACCGGACACCCTAAATGAGACGCCGTCAGCGCAGGTCGTTCTCTCCCACCGGGCAAGATCACGATTGTTCGTTGAGGGTTCCTCAAACGGACACGACCAAGAGGCCGCGAAAGGAGGTTGGATCTTGCCGGGGAGTTCCCTTGCATAGGATGTCGGCGAACGCGGCTTCCCATAAGGTGACGCCGCCCCTTGGAAGAAGCATCCATGGACGACATCGTCGCCCGCATCCGATCCAAACTGGCCGCTGCCTGTACGGAACCCGTCCCTCGCCCGCGGACCTTCGTGCGGGCGCCCGGCGGTCAACGCTTGGGCGCCCCCATCAGCGAAGAACGAGTGGTCGCCTACGAGGCAACTCACGGCGTCCGTCTTCCCCGTAGCTATCGCACGTTCCTGCGCGAGATCGGCAACGGAGGCATTGGACCCGACTACGGACTACTCCCTCTGACGCGTTGGTCCGCCCACGACATCCCCACCACCAGTCAGCAACTTGGGCGAGTCTTCACGCTGGAACCGACTGACTCCGTCGCCGCCGATTGGGCACGTCTCCGCAACATGCAGGACAACTCGTACGCCGGGACCCACACTGTCGTGCATCGCGGCTGCCTGGAGATGACGCTGCTGGTCATCTCGGGCCCCGCCCGAGGCCGACTCCTCGATGCCAACCTCGGAGACCTTGCCGCACCTCCGGTCTTCCATCCCCAGCCAGACTTCCTGACCTGGTACGAGCATTGGCTCGACACGCTGCCGGAGGGTGAGCTCGTCCCCGACTTTCGCGATCAGAGGCGCGGCAGTTCCGAGGAGCTCATCGACATCCTGACCGCCGCGGGTTCCCCTGGCGAACGACGAGCCGCGGCCTACACCCTGGGCGGCCGTCAGCCCCTTACCGATCGTGCCCGGGACGCGCTGGTCCAGGCCCTGGCCGACGACCCCGACCGGGGAGTGAGGATGGACGCGGCACGGACCCTGGCCGAGCTCGACAGCGACGCCGCCCAGGTGCTGGCATCGGCGCTCAAGGATCCGGACCACTGGGTTCGACGTCGAGCCCTCGTCTACCTGCTCCAGGTCAGCGACGACGAGACCACCTACGGGTCGGCAGCCCGCGAGCTTCTGCAGGACGAGAACCCGAACGTTCGGATGGCTGCAGCAGACCTTCTCGGCCGTGCTGGATGGACGTCCTGCGGGCACCAGTGAGCCGGGACCGCAAGTGCGGCCCTCATCCGACCGGTGCCGTGCCGGAGGAAACGGCACCGTCCTGGGTCGTTCGCTGCCGTGGGAGGAGCGGGCCGAGGTGCAGGTGGCGGTTCATGTCCAGCTCGAACCTGCCGTAGGGGTTCACGTGGGTCCAGAAAAGCGGGGAGAGACCGCGCCGGTCCGCCTCGGTGAGCTTGTCCGCCCACTTCGGCTCGGCCAGGACCTCTTGGACCAGGAGCGTGTTGACGTGGACCAGGGCCGACTGGAGGAGGTGCAGGGCGAGCATCGAGATCTCCTGGCCCTCCTTGTCCTTGCCGGTCAGTTCGCCGTCCTTGCCGTAGAACAGGTCGTGGTTCGCGCTGTTCCAGTTCTCGACGACCTGCAAGCCCTCGCCGATCTCCCGGCGCAGGCCCGCGTCGGCGAGGTAGTCGCAGATGAAGGCCGTGTGCACGGCCCGCCCCAGTTCCTCGATGGCCCGGTAGGTGGGGTGCTTGGGGCCGCCGCGGGTGAACCGGCGCAGGACCTGCTCGGCCTCCGCGGTGCCCAGGCGAAGGGCGGTGGTGTATTTGACGATCTGGTCGTACTGCTGGCGGATCAGCTCCCAGTCGATCGTCCTGGTCGACAGCACCGGGCCCAGCTGCGGCCACTGCTCGTCCTCGCCGGCGGCCGGGCGGTACAGCCGCGCCGACCCCACGTTCTTCAGCCTGGGAAGCAGGTTGAAGCCGAGCATGTGCGCGAACGCGAACCCGACGATGGAGGCGCCGTGGGTGTCGGTGTACTGCCGGTCGACCTCCATGTCGGTGCAGTGCCGCAGCACGCCCTCGATCATCGAGGCGACCTCGGAGGCCGAGCAGTGCTTGAGCTGGGAGTAGATGCACACCGACTTGCGCTCCACATGCCAGTAGATCATCACGCCCGGGTCCCGGTAGCGCTGGTGCCACTCGGTCATGAAGTTGCTGGACCAGGCACCGAACTTGCGGCTGTCGGAGGCGCACGCGGTGCCCGCGCCCCACCAGCCCTCGTCCCTGGCGGCGAAGGTGTTGTTGACGAGCTTGATCAGCGCGGACCTCATGTTGGTCCGGTTCACGAACAGGTGCCGGATCCGGCGCAGGACCGCCTCGGACTCGCCATGCTTGCCGGTGGCCACCACCCGCTTGATGCCCATGTTGGTGCCCAGCGCGAACAGCACGAGCAGCAGCCGGCGCCGCAGGACATCGCGTGGGACCGCCTCCCGGGAGGCTACCGAGGCGAACTCGGAGGTGAAGCCGGTGGCGAACTCGGCCTCCTTGAGGATGTCGATCAGGTCGATCGTCCCCCAGCGGCGCTGGATCTCAGCCTTCAGGGCGACCAGGTTCTCCGGCTCCTCCTGCTTGGCCAGCGGGGACACCTTGATCCACGGCTCGCCGTGCTTCCTGGTGATCTCCACCCCGCCCGTGGTGCCCAGCTCCAACGCCCGGTCGAAGCCCGTGAGGGCTTCGCGCAGCCGCTTCTGCAGGGCGGCGATGAACTCCTGCGGGTCCTGCGGCTGGCGGATCGCCGAGTAGTGCACGTCCCGGTTGTCCTCGAAGTCCGGGGGCAGGTCGTCCTCCGGGTTGCGCCACCGGCCGGCACCAGCCACCCAGACCTCCCGGCGCCGCAGCGCGTCGCGCAGACTGACCAGCACACACAGCTCGTAGGGGATGCGCTCGACCCGGCCCTTGTCGTCCACCACCGCGGCCCGCCACTGCTCAGGCACCACCCCCTCCAGCGGCACCTTCTCCGCCGCGTCGAAGAACGCCCCGTCCTTAATCGGCTGGTCCAGGTAGCGCTTGAGCAGGTCGATCGCGTCCATCACCGGCCGGTAGGCGGTGTTGTTGCTCTTCAGCTCCCAGGCCGACAGCAGCGGCGAGAGCATCCGGCGCCAGTGCGCCGAGTACGAGGACCGCAGCACGGTGCGGATCCGTGCCTTGTACTTGGCCTCGTTCGCCGCCGCCTCCGCCGCGAGCGCCTTGAGCGTCTTCTCCCCGCCCACCACCGGGTAGATCACTTTGCGGACCGTGCCGGACGGCTCGGCCAAAGCGGCCTCCGCGACCCTCAGCATCATCGCCTCCTTGCCGCGGACCTTCTTCAGCTCCTTGACGAACTCGCCCTCGACCTTCTTCTCCGCCCGCGTATTGATCTTCTGCACCAGCTGGATGAACAGGTCCACCAGCGAGTCCGTGATCTCGGTCTCGCGTACGTGGCACAGCGCTGCCAGCAGCGTGTACCGCACGTGCCCCGGCGCGGCCACCAGGTCGGACGGGTACTCCTTCGCCGCCCGAGCCCGCCACGCCGACACCAGCTTCTCCGAGAACTCCCCGAACAACTCGGGAGGCAGATCCAGCTGACGCACCCGCTGCAGCTTGTTCACCTCCGTCAGCAGGCTGTCCAGGCCCAACGCTCCGGGGTCCGCCTTCAGCTCGGTGAAGAACGTCCGGCCCCCGCCCACGCTGCCCTCATCCCCGTCGTCCTCGGCCACCAGGTCGTCCAGCCGGGAACGCGAGGCCGCAGACAACCGCTCCACCGTCGTCGCGCAGAACCCCTCCTCGAAGGTGTTCACCGCCGAGGCGACCAGCCGCGTCACCCTCGCGGGCGCCGGCGGCTCCAGACGATCCTTGCGGCACCGCGCGACCACCGCTTCAGCCAGCCGGTCCCGGTTCAGCTCCACCGGGCACAGCTCCGCCGCCAACCACTGCGCGAGCTGGACCTGGTCCTCCTGCGTGCACTCGCGGAACCCGAACGCCGCCCGGACCTCCATCCGGTGCCGCTTGATCGCCCGCCCCGACCAGTCGTATGCACCCCACTCCTCGGCCAGCACCTTCACCTGCTGAGCCACATACGACACCGCGGCCGCCGGGACCTCCGCCGCTTCCTCCGGAAAGCGCGCCTCCACCTCGAAGAACTTCAGCAGCAGCGCGAAGCTTATCTTCAGCCGCAGAACCGGACGTGGCTCTGACCTGGGTCGTTGCCTGGTGGCCGGTGTCGACGACGGACCGGATCAGCAGGGTCCGATGGTCTTCACCGACTGCTGGCGAGGGCTGCGGGATTCACCCGAAGAGGTGACGGCGGCGGCCCGCTGCTGTCCGAGCACGCGGGCGAGCTGGTCCCTCAGTTCTCTCACCTCCGCCTCCAGCTGACGGTTTCGGGCCGTCGCGGCCTCCAGCCGCCGCAGCAGGGAAGCATCAGACGCGCGCTGCTGGTCGGGGACTTGGGGAGCCGAAGCCACCGGGCCGTGCCGCTCGCGCAGGCGGTGGATCTCGGCCCGCAGGTCGGTCTGGCTGTAGAGCCAGGATCGCGAGACACCGGCCTCTCGGGCGACCCCGTCGAAGGAGACCGGCTGGCCGGCGGCGTCCATGCGCCGCACAGCGGCGATGGCCCGTTCCCTCGTTGCCGCGGCCCGGGAACGGGCGGCAGCGACGATGTGTGGGGAGTTGTCAGCCCGCATCGGCGGCCTCCTGCGGCCCGTCGGCTTCGAGTTCGGTGATCATCTGGTCGAGGTTGGCCGCGACCTGCTCGTTCATCTCGGCCACCCGTTGATGTCCGGAGCCCTTCGCATTGTCGATCAGCGTCAGCGTCCGCCGGTGCTGGGCCTTCAGCTCGGGCAGGAACTCCGGGCCGGTGAGGAAGACCGGGCATGTCAGACAGGCGTTGGCATGCGGACAGCTCTTCTGAACAGGCAGTCCGCAGTAGCCGTTGGGGAGGGTCTGGGTGGAGAGGCCGTAGCGAGTCTTGGCCCACTCGGCCTGGGCCAGCGGCCCCTCGGGGTCGAGGGTGACGCGCTCGCCCCGGATGTTGACTTTGGTGGCGGCCTCCCAGCGGCGCCGGACGGTCTGGTCGGTGATCCGCGCGTAGTGGGCCGTCATTTGGTGGGAGTCGTGGTCGAGGAGGACGCGGACGACTTCCTGCGGGACGTCGCGGTTGATCAGCCTGGTGGCGAAGGTGTGCCGCCACTGGTGCGGGGTGAGGTGGACCGGCTGCCCGTTCTCGTCGCGGACGTCGCACTGGGCGAGCCAGCGCTTGAGCATCTGCCGGTAGGTGTCCGGGGAGAAGTGCCGGGTGCCGTCGGCGTTGCCCTTCAGCCCGGGGAAGACGTGCGGATTGCCGTCCGGCCAGCGTTGAAGGACGCGCTGCTGCTGGGCCCGGACTTCGGCCTCGATCCCCTCGTCGATGGGGACGGCGGCCTCCCGGCTCATCTTGTTGTTGAAGTAGCGCAGGTAAGGGGCGCCCTGGCCGTCATGAAGCAGGCAGTCGAACCGGATGGTGCAGGCGTCGGAGACCCGCAGGCCGCAGCGGATCAGGATGAGAGTGATCAGCCGGGCGGCGGGATCGGTCCACCGGTCGAGGTTCGCCGGCTGTTCGACCTGGGTCATGATGTGCTCGGCCAGGTGGCGGGCGAGCCGTGTGCGGCGCCGCGGGCAGTCGCCCGTGAAGAACGCGGCGCTGGTCGGCAGAGAGCTGTCCCAGCCGTGCTGGCGGATGGCCTGGAAGAACAGGTGCAGGCCGTTGACGCGGCTCTCGTTCGAGCTGAGCCCGCCGGGGAGGTCGGTCAGCCAGGCCAGGTAGCGCTCCAGCAGGGCCCTGTCGACGTCGCCCAGGCCGCGGACAACGGTGGGGCCGACGGCGTCGAGGAACTCGCTGAACCGGGTCAGGGCCTGCATGTCGCTGACAACTGTGCTGACGTTCAGGCCGGACGACAGCCGCAGCCTGATCCACCGCTTCGCCAGCACCCGCATCCAGGGCTGGGTGATGCGGTCGAACCGCAGCTCGCTGCGGGGACGGGGCCGACTGACGCTGCGGTTGAGCCCGGTCAGCTTGCCCAGCCGCCACACGTCCCGGGCGTACTCGACCTCCCAGCCGGTGCCGTCGCGCAGGGTCTCGACCGCGTCCCGGGCGTAGAGGAGGAACACTGCGACGCGCTTGTCGTAGCCGCCGGATCCGCGGCGTTGGTAGGGGTCGGCGACCCGCTGCCACCGTTCCGCGGAATAGTCCAGCAGGGAGCCCACGTGCTCTTCGCGGGCCCAGCGGATAGCGGCCGCGATCATGCGGGCCGGTGCGGTGACGGTCTGCTCGTCGCGGCGGGCCTGGACGGCGTACTGGAACTCCAGCCTGAGCTGCGCCGCCAGTCCACGGAAGTCTACTCGCGGCAGGCCGAAGGACTGGCACTCGATGATGAAGTCCGCGACCGGCGGGGCGCCGTCCTGACGCCACCGGACGTGATGGCTCTTGCAGAACGCGTTCGACGCGTTCTCCACCCACAAGGTGCAGTTGGGCAGGGCGCACTCGGTGCGGTCGGTGCCCGGCAGCGGCGGCGCGGAGGCCGCCCAGACGGCGGGATCAAGGCTGCCGGAGCGGGACCACTTGTCGCGGTGCCGCGAGCACAGTCCCTTGCCAGCGGCGCCGAAGCGGCAGCCCGGAACGGTGCAGTGCGTAAGCTCGCCCACTCCCCGGAGCGGAGGGCCGGGGTCGGCGAGGAACACCGCGAGGTCAGGGCGTCCGTCCCGCCGCCAGCGTTGGGCATGGCCAGTGCACATGCCCTGCTCGTGCGCGGCGCGGTTGCAACCCGCCACCGGGCAGCGCTTCCAGCCCAGCACTGGGTCGTCGGCGTCGGGGACCAGGACGTCGACGCGGAACTCCGAGCGGACGGCGGCCAGCAGTTTCTCCAGCAGCCCGGACCGGCCGAGCGGGCCCGTGGACAGGGGTGTGACGGTCACAGCCGCACCTCCCGGCCGGTGAACCAGCCTGCCGCTTCCAGCGTCCGGCGGGCGTCTTCGACGGTGAGGTGCCCGTACGTATCCATCGTGGTGGTGATCGAGGCGTGTCCGAGGAGTTCCTTCACGCTCTCCATGCCGGCGCCCTTGCGCAGCAGCCAGGTGGCGTAGGTGTGCCGGAACTGGTGCGGCTCGAAGTCGATGCCGGTGTGGCGGCGCAACCGTTCCACCAGGTCATAGACGGCGGAGTAGGTGAGCGGGCGGCCGTGCGGGCGGCCCCAGAGGTTGACGAACACGTAGTCCGAGTCGAGGGCGCCGTACTCGCGGTTGAGGTAGTCGGCATACAGCCGCATCAGCTCCACGCTGGCCGGGACCTCCCGTGAGCGGCCCGCCTTCGCCCGCACCCGATTGGCGTTCAGCCGTGGGATGACGCTCACCTGCCGCTCGGCCAGCGCGATGTCCTCGTGCCGCAGGCCCAATGCCTCGCCGATCCGCAGCCCGGTGTCCAGCAGCAGCGCGAACAGCAGCCGGTCCCGCAGATGCTCGCATCCGTCCAGCACCGCCTGGGCGTCCCCGGCGGACAGCACGACCGGCCGGCGCCGCGGTTGCCGCAGCCGGATCGTGCGGGCCTTCTGCGGTCGGCTCTTGGCGATGTGCTCCAGGAACGGCTTGTAGGAGCTGCCGCGGCCCCGGCGGCCAGCGGGCCGCATCGTCACCATCAGGTCGCCGAGCGGTACCCCGTGGCGGGCGTGGAACTCGCAGAACGACGACAGGGCGGCGAGCTTGCGGTTCACGCTGGACTCCGCGCAGTGGTGGTCCGCCGTGGGCAGCACCGCGACCTTTCCGTCCCGGGCCTGCGGCGGAAGCCGTAGCCAGCCCACGAACCCTGCGACGTCCTCCAGCGTCACCGACTGCCAGTCCAGCCCGCGGCCGGTGAGATAGACGAACCAGTCCTTCAGGTCGTGGGCGTACGCCTTGACCGTGTTCGGTGACTTCTCGCCCCAGGCCAGGTAGGCCAGGTAGCGCTCGATCGGCGCGACCGCCACGTGGTCGTCCCCGAGCACGGTCCACGACTCGGCCTCCGAGTCCGGCATCAGCACGCGCTGCACCCTCATGGAACCTCCCGCTCATCCGTTGTGGATGACGGAAGGTAATCCCATCCAGGACGTGGCCGAGGGGGCTTCACCCGTACGTGCTGCACGTCCTGGACAGTGCCTCAGTGACTCCAGATAACGAAGCCCAGCCGGTTCGCCCCCGACTTGTTCCGAAGCCGCTCCTGGTCCTCCTCCAGCAGCGTCCAGACCTCGATCAGGTCCTCCGGTTCCCACTCCCGACGCACGCCCTACTCCTCACCTCGATCACCGCAACGCGACCAAGGTGATGCGAGCACAACGGAGATAGAGCCAGAACGCAGGAAACCGGGACAACAGGCCGTCACATCGGCTACAGAGAGCTACTTGTCACTTCGCGGCAGCTTCGGGAGGCCAGGGCC
>NZ_CP108869.1:0-29698 GCF_045161795.1 Streptomyces sp. NBC_00829
CCTCCGCGCCTCCCGCGCCGTCACCCTCGGCATCATCGACATCGCCGACGGAGCGATCACCGACTCGACCGCAGGCGTCCAGATCCGGCCCGGTCTCGACGGTCGGTGGCACCCCTTCACGCTCTGGCGAGCCGATGAGTGGCGTCCCGCCCCCGGAGCCTGCGACGATCCCGCCGAAGTATTCCGCGCCGCTCGGCGCGCCCGCGCCGCACGACCGCTCAGCCGGTAGACCGACCCACCCGACCAGGTCACCCACTCCGAAAGATCCACCGCATGCTCTTGGACCCGCAGACCGGCGTACGCGCCTACCAGTTCATCGTGGACCGCCTCGACGACCGGCGCCGCGAGCAATACCCCGACGGCCGCCAGGCGTACGAGGACGACTGGACAGCCGCCCACGCTCTGGAGAAGTCCTACGCCGAGGCCGTACACGCCCAGGACCCCGACGGCACAGCCGAGCACCTTCTCCAGGAGCTCATGACCATGGCCGCTCCGTGGCGAAACCATCCGCACCACCCGGACAACGACACCGAGGGCGGCCACCAGCCCGACGACGCCGTGCCGGGCAGCCGGACATGAGGCGGCAGTGGGTCCTTCCGTGCGGCATGATCGCCGCCATGGTGGTGCTCACGCCCACCGTGCTCGACACCCGCAGCACGCCATGGACCATGGGATGGGTCACCATCCTCCTCGGCGCCCTCGCCGTGCAGATGCTGCTGATGCTCGTGGACCATCTCGCCCCCGATGCGGACCGCCCCGAGCACGACGACGTCCCGGAAGCCTGAGCCCTCCTCCCGGCCGCGGCCAGGCTGTCGGTGCCGGGCATTACAGTCCGCATGTGCGTGACATGACAGCTGTGAGTGCGGAGGCAGCCTGGCTGCTCCTGGTCGGTCTGGCGGTGGTCGGTGCGATGGTGACCCTCGCTGACGGCCGCCTACGCTGGTACCCGAGGGGTCTGCTGCAGTGGTGCATGGTCATCGCTCTGGCACAGGGGCCGTACGGAATGCTCCTGGCCAGCGGGTTGATCCCGCAGGCCGAGACTCCGGCCGTCCGCATCGTGATGCTGCCGACGTGGATCGCCGGCGTCGGATTCGCGGTCTGGAAGGGCAGACGAGCCGTGCTCGGCAGATGGGCGGATCAAGAGCTCGTCCGGATCCTGGGCAACCTCAACGTGCTGACCCGGATCACCGCGCTACACCGCCGAGCCGAGGGCGCGGATGCTAGGGAGCCCCTTCTGCAGGAGGCCCGGACCGCGCTGGGCCGTCGCCGCGGCCGTGTGGCCTTGCTGTCCTTCGAGAAGGTGCTTGAACAGATGGAGGCGGAGCATCGATCCACCGAGGAGTGGTCCGAGCTCCGCTCACGGATCCGTGCGCTGGTCACCAACTTTGTTGGCGGACCACAAAACCAGCTCGTCGCGTCCTGACACTCCGCCGCCAGACCGACCTGAGCCCCGCGACGTCCGGGGGACCCGTCCCGACCCGGCGTTCCCCAAGCTGGGCAAGGGCGGCCCTCAGCCCTCCGCCCGTATCAGGACGACCACGGTGGCGTCGTCGCGGAACCCGCTCTCTTCCGCCGCGACGAAGGTGTCCGCGAGCACGGAGGCGCAAGGCCGGCTGCCAGCGAGCCGGAGCCAGGGAATCCCGAAATCCGCAGGTTCGCGGCCAAGTCGGCTGAGATCATGGCCAGACGGTCAGTTCATGATCACGGCACGGCAGTGGGGGCGGCGATGGACGAGAAGAACACGGTGCGCGCGGTCGCGATCGACTACAAGGCAGTCCTGCGCGGGCCGGGACACGCCCACGAAGGGATCGCCGAGCTCTTGCGGTGGCTCGATGAGCGCGATGTGGCCTGGGTTCTGCTGACCAACGACCCGATGGACGCGAAATCGGCCCTCGCTGCGGCCAGTCTCCCCGAACCGGCCCTGCACTTGTGCCGCGACGACATCCCGGACAAGGCGAAGCGCGGAAACGGCGCCTGGCTGGAGGCGGTCGCGGACAGACTCGACCTGCGCATGAACCAGCTCATCCTCATCGGGACCTCGCAGTTCGACTGGTACACAGGCATCCACGCCGGAGTCGTCCACATCCACGCCCGCTGGGCCAGCCGCCTGGGAGCGAAGATCACCTCGCTGATGTCCGACGAGCCCGCCGACGTCATCGAACTCCTGAAGTACTTCCTGCTGCACGAGCCCCGCTGGGCGTTCCGTCTCGATGACGACGACCGCGCCTTCGCGATTCGCTCGATGCTGCCCTTCAACGCGCGGTTCCCCCGCGGCGGCGGCCGGACCTTCACGATCAAGGACATCTTCACCTACGAGAACACCGTCAAGGTCGGGGACGAGGACGCGCGTGATGTCCTGATGCTGCACCTTCTGTGTGCGGCCTACCTCGACGGTGCGCTGCCTGGTCGGAGCTTCTTCTGCGTGTACCCCAGCAGTACACCGGCCAAGGGCAACCCGCAGCTCGCCGGCTTCCTGCGGCGCGCCAAGGTCATGACCGGCTCCTCCTACAAGGAGGACCTTCTCGAACGCGTCACCCAGGCCCCGGACACCAGCCTGGAGCGGTACAAGAGGAGCGTCGGCCAGTCGACGGGCCGGGACATCTCCATCGCCGCCCAGGCCCGCACCGTACGAGTCAACCCGGCCTACAAGAAGAAGATCGTCGGCAAGACGGTGATCGTCTTCGACGACTTCACCACCGAGGGCAAGTCCCTAGAGTGGGCCCGCACCCTCCTCAGCGAGGCCGGAGCAGCACGGGTCATCGCACTGACCATCGGAAAATACCCCTCGCGCCACACCGTCTACCAGCTGCGTCCCGGCGTCACGATCGATCCCTTCACCACCAACGACATCACCTTGACGCACTTCCAGACGACGACGGGCCCTGGAGGAGCGGAGGAAGGGCCGTCGGTAGTCCTGACGACGGCCATGGAGCACTTCGCTGCCGCTGAGGAGGTCGCCGTCGAACCCCAGGCCTCTGAGGCGGCCCCTGCCCGGATGGCTCATCCGGCACCCCGCCCGGTTCCTGCTGGCACCCGCTCTCCCATGACCGCCTACAAGATCGCCCGGCAGCGGCACCTCGCCGACATGCTCACTCACCTCCAGCAGAACGCGTACCCCCTCGTCTGGCGAGGCGAGTACCTCGTGCCTACCGGGGAGACGACGACCACCGCTCTGTGGTGGATTGCCCTGCCCGGACAGGTCGAGCAGTGGTATGACACTCGCGAGGCGGAGCGCCTGGTCAGCGGCATCTGTCTGGCGGTAGGGATCATCTGGGAACCGGTCGCGGCGCCCGGCGGGGCCACCCAGCTCGCCGAAGCCCTCGCCCGGATGGAGCAGCGGCGGCACGCCTGAAAAATCGGTCCGAGGGCCCCTTCCCGCCCGTACGGGGGCCGCGTACGCCATGATGGAAGTGGCCCGAGACACCGCTTCATCCTTCGAACATCCCGGGGCCACGAGTAGAAGGACACCTTGATGGACCTCGATATCACCGCTGACCAGCACGATCTGCTGACCCTGTGCGCGCTGCGCGCCGGCGATGCCACCCTGGACTGGAGTCTGCTCGCCCGCAGTGCCCAGAGCCCCGAGGGTCTGGCAGCGCTCATGGACGGACAGCTGCACGAGGACTCGCGTGCAGCGACGAAGAACCGCCCCCTGCTGCAGCAGGCCCTGGCCGTCGGCCTGGACGATGCCCGCGCCCGAGTCGACGAGGAACTCGCCGCAGCCGGCAAGGCCGACGCGCGCCTGGTCACGGTCCTGGACAAGGACTACCCGGCGAATCTGAGGCTGATCGGTAACTTGCCGCCGTTCCTCTTCTACCGCGGCGAGCTCGATCAGCGCGACGCCCGCTCCATCGCCGTCGTCGGCACCCGTCAGGCCTCCGAGGACGGGCTTCGCCGTGCCGCCCGGATGGCCCGCGAGCTCGTCGAGCACGACGTCGTGATCGCCAGTGGCCTGGCCAAGGGCGTCGACGCGGCAGCCCACCAGGCCACGCTCGCTGCGGGCGGCCGGACCTTCGCTGTCATGGGCACCGGCATCGCCGCCCCGATCTACCCGGCCGAGAATCGGCCGCTCGCCAAGGCGATCCTCGCTGCCGGCGGCGCACTGCTGAGCCAGTTCTGGCCCACCCATCCCCCGGCCAGGCACACCTTCCCCCGCCGCAACGTCGTCACCAGCGGCACCACCCTGGGCAGCGTCGTCATCGAGGCCTCCAGCACGTCGGGCGCCAAGATGCAGGCCCGCCTAGCCGCCGAGCACGGCAAGCTCGTCTTCCTGATCCGCTCTCTCGCCGACACCCAGCCCTGGGCGAAGAAAATGCTGGACGAGGACCGGGCGATCCTGGTCACCGCCTCCAGCGACATCACCGACCGCCTCGGCCAGGCAGCGGACATCCAAGCCGCCGGCCAGCAGCGCCAGCAGCTCGCCCTGGCCGGTCTGTGACGGCAGGCCTCCCGGATCCGGCAGGCTTCCCAGGCTGCCCAGTGTGCGCGTACCGCATCACCGGCACCGCCCGCCTGTGCTCCGACTGCGCCGGCCGCACCCTCCAGCCAGTCGCCGAGCCCCACTGCCCGGTCTGCTCCCAGTCCGTCGCGCCCGGCAGACAGTGCAGCAACCGGGTCTGCGCGCTATCGGAAGCCGAGCGGGGGTTCTCCCGCGTCGACGCAGTGGCCATGTACTCCGGAGCCCTGCGCGACAAGATCCACACGCTGAAATACGAGGGGAGGGCCGGCTGGGCGATGATCTTCGGCCGGCTCCTCGTCGGCTGGATGGAGAGCCACCCCGAGGAGATGCGGGGCGTCGACCACGTGGTCGGCAACCCCACACACACCGGCCGCCAGCCCATCCGGCACATCGAGGCGATCATGGATGCCGCCTACACGGAGGACGTGACCCGAGCCTTCCCGCTCAGCCCGCCGGGCGCGCATCGGCTGGTGAAACACGCCGAGACGCCACGGTCCGCGAACCGGACCCTGGACGACAAACGCGCGGCCGCCACCGCGCATGCCGCCGCCCTGACTTGGACCGGAGACACCGGCGACATCAAGGGAGCCACCATCCTGCTCGTCGACGACGTCTTCACCAGCGGTTCGCAGCTCCAGCACGTCGCGCTCCGGCTCCGGGCGACCGGCGCCGCCGACGTCCGGGGGCTGGTTCTCGCCCGAGTCCCCTGGAGCGGATGAGCCCCCGACGTGCCGTGTCGACCTCACGCGGCCTGCCCAGGGCGGTGATCAAGCGGCGGCTGAGGCGCTTCTGGGAGATCTGGGAGGAGTAGCCCGGCGTCACCGGCCAGGGCCGGTGACGCCGTGGTCGGGGCGTCCGCATCGGGGATCACGACGATCCCGCCGAGATGGTCAGTGACCCACGGCGGAGGAGGCCGGCCTTCCAGGACGTCCCGGACGTAGTCGGGGACCTCGGCCCGCAGACCGCAGAGCATGTGCGCGAGGTACGGCACAGAGAAGTGCCCGAAGTCGTTGGGGACGTTCTGGAAGAGGGCGTTGGTGACCGGGGTGGCGCGTTGCATGACTGCGGCACCGGCGAACTGGCCGTTCCTGATCTGTTGGACCGGCCGGAGAAGTTCTTTTGCCACCCGGCGAGACCCCCGCTGAGGCTGCCGCAGGAAGCGCTCGAGGTCCTCGTCCAGCCCGCGCGCGAGAGGCACGATCGGCGCGTCCAGGCCGTCGGGGCTGGCGATGTCCTCGACGGGGATCGCGTCGTGGAAAGCCATCACGCCCGCACTCGTCCCGCCCAGCCCGACCGCGGTCTCCGCTACCAGGGCGGAGACGGTGGATACACCAACCCGGTCACGTTCCTTGCAAGGAATGTTGTCATGGGTGCGATCGCAGTTCAGAGTCGATCGGTACTGCGAGTCGCCGCAGTACAGGACGTAGGCCGCGGGGACGTCGAAGCGGTTCGCCGCCCTGATCAGCTTGGAGAGCTGCGTCCGGTCGTCGCCGCGCGTCTTGTAGGTGAAGTCGACGCTCCAGCGCCTGCCGTTCACCTTCAAGATCTTTGCCTGGACAAGGAGCCCGTAGCAGGTGCCGTCCCGGTCCACCCACCACCACAGCCAGTCGGCTCCGTTCTCCTTCTCGTGATCGGCGGTGAACTCGACGAACTGGACGCGGGGGCTCGCGGTGGACAGGAGTACCTGGGTTGCCGCCACCTCCAGGAACATCCCACCGGCGCCCAGCATGCCGGTCATCAGACGATCCACTGCCGTCCGGCCCTGCCGGAGTGCCTCGTACGGGCCGGTCTCATGACCGTCGGACTGGCTCAATGCGGCTGCCCTTCCTGGCGACTTGGGAATGGCTTCTTCTCAGTATCCCTCCCCTTCACGGCCATCATCGGAGCGTTCGCGAAGCTCGGAAGGCGCCAGCGAAGTCGCGATGCCATCCGGCTTCTCTTTCCTCCTCCTGCTGGGCCCGGCATCCAGGCGGTACTCGTACTGACTCGTGGTGAGTGCGCTCGCTGGCGTCAGGGCGTAGCCGGACACACGGCGCCCGCCGACTACGGTGATCACCATGACACTGGGGGAGAGGCTGCAACGCCACGTGGGGCAGGCGGTGGTGGCGACGGCGATCACCAGCGAGGCCGTCATGACACAGCTGCGCGGACCGTCGGCCGGCATCGCCGTCGGTGTGGCGGCGGCGGCCGGCGGACTGTGGTTGGTGCAGGGCCGCGCCCGGCAGAAGTCGGCGATCACCATGGGGCCGTCGGCCCAGGCGTTGACCTGGCAGGTCCACGCAGGCCGCAAGCCCGACCCGTCCGACAGCGACACGTACCGCCACATCGCCACCAGGATGCGGCAGACCACCGAGCACGTACGCCGCACCACCGCCGAGCGCGGACTGAAGAAGGTCACCCTGGCCACCTCCAGCGAGACCAGCAGCTGGGCCGATGCCCGCTCCACCGGCCACGGCCGCCGAGGCCACGTGTGGCTCGGCATGCGGTGGCTCCACCCCCGTCACACTAACCACCTCCCCGCGGTCCTGGAGCACGAACTCGCCCACCTCCAGCGCCGCGACACCGGCAAGCGCATCGCCGCCGAGTCCGCCGCCGTCGCGGTGGCCGGCCTGGCCGCGGGCCTGCTGCCCCTGCCCGCCTTCGCCCTGACAGCAGCCGCCGCCTGGGCGCTGAACACCCTGTTCTTCTGGTGGGGCGAACTGGCTTGCGACCTCGCGGCCGCCCGTGTCTGCGGCCGGACCGCCGTGGCCGACATGTGGCGCGAGGACCTCGACCGTGAACGCGCCCGCGCCGTGCTGCCCCGGATCTGGGTGGCGGTGCGGGGCCTGCGCACGCACCCGCCACTGCGCCTGCGGATCCTGTGTGCCGAACACGTCCCGTTGCCCGACGCACGCGGGCAGGCTGTGCATCCGCTGCACACGCCGGCCGCCAGTTGATCCGACTTCCTCGCCCACTGCTTCCCGGCCACGAGCCCGCGCTGCGCGCCGACGCGTGATGGGATTCCCCGATATGTGCGATAAGCGGCTGGTTGGCGCGGTACTTTGTCGACCAGTCCCCCTGGACGCCGCGTCCCCCCGTGCGCTGCGTCCGGGGGTGTACTCCGCCGGTTCAGGCGTGATCAGCCGCCCTCCGGCCGCGGCAACCCGCTCTCGCGACCCTCTGCCGCGACCGGCTCTCTCTTTCACATGGAGGTCACCGGCTCGCAGCGCCGGGGTTCGGGATCCGGTAGACCGGGGTGGCGGGTGCGAGGGGGAGGTCGGCGCGGACCCGCGCGCGGAGGAAGAACCGGCGCTCACGAGTGAACGTGACGCCCTCGACCGCACCGTCCTTGTAGACCGGCCCGACGAGCCGCCCGTCACTGTCGCGGATCCCGATCCGCACTCCGGGCTTCCAGTGCGCCCGCCGCCACGTGCCGACGACGAGCGGCCCTCGCGAGCCGGCTGGCGCCGTGCGCTGCTCGGGCGGTCCTTCGGGTGGAGGGGTGAAGTCCAGGACACGGACCCCATGGAAGCCGCCAGCCCGCCCGGCCTCGCTCGTGGCGATCCTGCCCAAGGTGCTGCGCGACGTGGGGCGCGGACCGGGGTCCGGCAGAGCGGGCGGCTGCGTCCATCGGGCGAACGCCAACTGCGCGGCATACCCGTACAGCACGCGGCCGCCGCCGTGGTCGCCGTACGCGGTCGGCTGCAGCACCTGGCATCGCTTCCCCGTCGCGTCGAGGGAGGAGATGAGCAGGAACCCGGACGTCGTGTCGAGCCGGCCATCGGGCTGGGAGGCGAGCAGGCCGCCGAGGATGACTGGCTCCGGTCCCACGCACACGCCGTCCTCGATGAGCGCGGCGAGCTCGTCGTCGTCGGCTTGGGCCGCGCGCAGGGGGACGGCGTCGTGCGTGATGAGCGACCAGGGGGCCGGCAGCCGCAGAGCGTCCCGGGTCGGTTCGTCCAGCGGGGCGGTGGTGACCACGTCCAGGGCGAGCGGGGCGGGGACCACGTGCGCGGCGGCCAGGTAGGCCGCGGTGCCAGTCAGGGCGCGCATCCACCGCCCCAACCGGTCGCGCTCGATCTGGTAGGTGCTGGTGGAGAAATCCTGCTCGTCCAGCAGACCGGACCGCAGCGCGCCGACGTCCGCGGGCACAAGGCCGGACAGGTCCGAGGGCAGGCGGCGATGGATCCGGGCGAAGCGCCGCTCGAGCTCCCACTGGTCCCGCTGGGTCGCCAGTGCGGCCGCGGCGACGTCGATGACGACGTCGTCCGGCCCGCACAGCGCGAGGACTGCCTTGGACTCGTGAGGAGCCAGCTCCCAGTCGATGTCGTGCTCGTCCGCGAGTCGCTGTGCCTCTCCGCACTCGGCGACCACTCGCTTCCACAGCACCGCCAGCTGCTCGTCCCAGGATCCCGATCTGCCGGGCCCAGCGCCCGGACCGAGAAGGAACTCCTTCCAGGCGCCCGAGGTCAGGGCGGTGAAGGTGAGGCCGCTGTCACGCGTAGCCGGGGCGGCCGGCTGTGCGAAGGCCGTGTCGAGGAGGTTCCGAACGCTCATGCCCTGGTCAACGATGGCGCTCGGTTCGAAGGCACCCTGTCCGCGCCCTGCGGCGGCTCTGCGGCGAGCCGCCTGGGCTTGGTCACTCCTCGCGTTGCTGCTGGGCCTCGTCGAAGGCACGCAGCGCGGCCTGACGAGTCTGCTCGATACGGGCAGGATCCCGCGGCGTTTGGTCCTCTTCGGCCCCCGCGCCGCCGTCAGCCGCCGCCATCATGACGTCGAGGGCCTTGCGCCGCGCGGCCTCACTCAGCGGCGGCCGTCCGCGCAGCGCCCCGATCGTCATCAGCGTCAGCACGTCGTCGCTCGTGGTGGGCCGCATGCGGCCTTCGAGAAGTTCGTCCAGCCGCCAGCTGTCCGCGATCTCTTCCCACGTCACGTCCGGCGTTGCTTCCTCGCTCATGCGTTTCCCCATCCCAAAATGAATCAACCACAGCAGTCACCGCTTCCGGCCGGCCGAGATCCCCGACCGGCGGTGCTCACACGCTGCGCATGACCGCCACGACCTTGCCGAGGATGGACGCCGCGTCGCCGCAGATAGGCTCGAAGGCGTCGTTCTCCGGCATGAGCCACACCGTCGAGCCCTCCCGCTTGAGCCGCTTGACCGTCGCCTCGCCGTCGATCATGGCGGCGACGATCTCGCCGTTCTCGGCGTCCGGCTGCACCCTGACGGCGACCGTGTCGCCGTCCATGATGTGCGCCTTGATCATCGACTCGCCGCTGACCGTGAGCGCGAACACCTGCCCGCTGCCGACGAGTTGCCTCGGCAGCGCGAGCACATCCTCGACCTGCTCGTCGGCGGTGATGGGAACGCCAGCGGCGATGCGGCCGACGAGGGGGGTGTGGACCACCGAGGAGTCGGACACCGCGTCTTCGGGGCCCGCTTCCACGGCGACGTCGCCCTCGGGGCCGGCTGTCGTGGTGGGGACGTAGGCGCGAGGGCGCTTCGGGTCCTGTCGCAGGACGCCCTTCTTCACCAGAGCGCCGATCTGATGCGCGACGGACGAGGTGCTGGAGAGCCCGGCGGCCTGGCCCAGCTCCCGCATCGACGGCGGGTATCCGCGGTCTCTGATGCTGGACCGGATGGCGTCGACGATCCTGTGCTGCCGGTCGGTCAGTCCGTCCTCCCGGGTCACGATGCCCGGAGGGCGCCCGACGTACCGAGACGTTGTGGCCTCCATGATGTCCCCCTTCGTGCTCTTCCAGGTACGAACCGTAACCCGAGATTCCGGGAAATGGCACAGATATTCGACCTGTTTTCCCTGGCCAGACGGCCGCGGGGGGCCAGCCCACAGCCTGGAGCGGAAGATGGTGCTGCGTACGGTTACACCCATGACATTGCCGCTGGAAGACGACTCGAGGCCGCCCTACCTCCAGGCAGCCGAGGTGCTGCGCGCCGGGATCCAGACCGGGGAGTATGCGCCCGGGAGCCGACTGCCGTCGGCGCAGGTGCTTCAGACGCGCTTCGGAGTCTCCAGCTCGACGGTGCAAAACGCGCTGCGGGTTTTGAAGCAGGAAGGCGTGGTCTACTCCGTGCTCGGGCGGGGCAGCTACGTCAGCAGCACACACCCCGGCCTCCCGTTGGCGGTCCGGGCGGAGCCCTCACCCGTCGCCAACGACGTGATCGACGAGGAACACGACCCCAGGCCCCCTTACGTCCGTACGGCAGACCGGCTCAGGGAGGAGATTCGGTCCGGCAGCTTCGAACCTGGCGGGCGGCTTCCCTCCGCGCGGGAACTCCAAGACCGCTTCGGGATCGCCAACTCGACCGCACAGAACGCGGTGCGCGTGCTCAAACGCGAGGGTCTGGTCTACGCGGTCAAGGGCAAGGGCGTGTTCATCCGCCGCTCCGCACGGCAGGACGAGCCCCACCCTTGTGAGGCGGAGCATTCAGCACAGGCTGGCTTTCACACGCGGCCGCGAACCGATGTAGAACTCGCCGCAGACCTGGCCGCCGCCGAGCAACGTCTCGCGCACGCCGCCGACGCCTACACCGCGGCCGGTGCCCAGCTCGACATCCTCACCCGCGAGGCCCTGCGCCGCGGCATACCCGTGCCGGCCGCAGCGCGACCGCGTCCGGAACAACCCCTCGCACCCCGCGTCGGGGGCTGACCCGAGAGCAGCCGATTCTCAGTTCCTGCCCCGAGGAGGCCCCCGACGGTGAACGATGGCGGTCGTGATGCACGGGGACGTAGGAACCACGCCGACGCTCGACCGCTCTGACTGCTTCATGGCCTTGGAGGCTGCCATCCGGTGGTGGGGAGCCGATGTGCCGGAAGACCCGGGAGCGGGTGAGCTGGCGGAGCTGCTGGACGAGATCGTAGAACGCCTGAGTGGGGATCGGAGCGCCGAGCAGGCACGATCGGCTGCCGAGCTCCTGGCCCGGGCGGCTGAGGAATTGAGGGCGGTGGCCCGGCTCGGCGGCCTCCTGCCGGCGATCTCGTTGTGGCACCTCAGGACCGCTCTTCGACACGAAGCCGTCGCCCGTGGCCAACTCGCCGAGCAGAACTATCCCCAGCCAGCCGCGTCCCCTCTGTAGCCCGCGCCCCGCGCCCCGCACCGGCGCACGGTGTGGCGCCCCCTTCGAGCCGAGCCCGAGGATTAGAGTGGCGCCCTGCGGCATCGGTCTGCTGCTCCTCACGCGAACCTCGGCCCACTGGTTCAAGGCGGAGGCGAAGAAGCACGGCTTCGATCAGCTGCACCCCACCGACTGCAACACCGCACACCAGTGCCTGTTCCTCACGCTCCGCGGGCCGACGGAGCTGAGCGAAAGGTGCCTGAATCCATGGCGGCCACCCAGACCAGCAGCCGGGCCCGGACCTACGCCCTCTACACCGGCGCCCCCCGCCAACTCGCCTGCGAGATCGTCGCCGGCCTGCCCCGGGACACCCCTGTCATCCCGGCCCCTGCCCACCACGCGCAACTCCTGCTGGAGTCCGAGGCGTTCTACTGGGTCCTCAGCTCCCAGCGGGACTTCTTCGAGTTTCCCTTCGGCATCCGGTACGTACAGCCCACCGCGGAGGGCATTCGGCTTCACCTGGAAAGCAACGCGAGCCTCGACAGCCTGCTCGCCGGCATCCTGCCCGCCCGCGTGTGCGTGGGCACCGGCGACGACGAGATCCACGGACTCAACGGGTGCCGGATCACCGCACGAAGCGAGCACGGCATCGAACTCCGCCGCCTCGGACAGCCGACCAGCATCCAGCTCACCGGCCCCTCACGACGCGCCTTCCACAAGGCCGAAGCCACCCTCGCCGAACGAATCCGCGACCACAAAGGCGAGGCCAGTTGGCTCGCCGGCGACACCTGGACCGCCCACGAACGCCGGTGGGAAGACGAGCGCCAGCCGCTCCCGTACGAATCCACCTGGCGTGAGGCGGCCTGGCTCCCCAGCGGGCTGCTGCGCCGCCTCGGCCTCCTGCACACGGTCGCCGTGCCCCAGGTCGTCACCGGACACCAGTCCCGCCTGGGGGAGTGGTGGATCCTGGAGCTGGACCACTACTCCGACACCGGTCTGCGCCGGACCGAGCTGGTGCAGGCCCTTACCGACCCCGAGAACGGTCTGCCGCTGGAATTGCGCGGGCACCGCGACCTGACCGCCGACGGGGGCCTCGGTGTGGTCCTCCTGAAATCCCCGGACGCTACCGCCACCCTCCAGCTGCGTTACGACCGCTTCGACTACCCGGTCAAGGCGGAGCGGGCCGAGATGTTCGCGGCGATCCGGCGCCGGATCAGCGTCCTGACGGGCGAGGCCCCGTTCCCGGCGATTCCCGGCTGCTCGCCCACCGGCTGACACGTCAGGGGCCACCCGGGCCGTCGTCAAGTCCCCTTCACCCGAAGGGATTGCCGTCACCATGCGCTCTCCCCCGCTCTACGGGCGTGCCGTACCGTTTGCGGACTGCACGTGCCCGGGGGCGGGCAGGTGGCCGGGCTGGGGAGAGGACGGCATCGGGGTGGTCGGGGATGAACATGAGACCTGGGGTGAGAGGGCGGCCTGCCGCACCGCTGATCCCGACGAGCTGTTTGTCGAAGGAGCGGCCCAGAACAAGGCCAAGGCCGCCTGCAGCGGCTGCCCGGTGCGCACCGAGTGCCTGGCCCATGCTCTCGATCAGCGCATCGAGCACGGCATCTGGGGCGGGATGACCGAGCGTGAACGGCGGGCTCTGCTGCGGCGGCGCCCGCTGGTCACGTCCTGGCGTCGCCTGCTCGAAGCAGCCCGATCCGAGCACGAGCGGCTCACCGGCGCCGGCGAGGGCCAGCCCTGGGATGCCACCGGATGACACATGCGGCACCCGAGAGGACGCCCAGTAGGCGTCGCCAGACCAGGCCATGCGGTACAACGCTGGTGCACGGGCCGGTTCTTACAGCAGGTCCATTTCCGCGTCGACGTACCCGAACTGGCGGGCCATGTGCACCAGTGCCTCCCGCAGCAGGCTCTGGCGCTCCGTCTGGCCCATCGCTGGCGCGGCCGTGATGGTGACGGCCATCCGCGGCCTGGTCCCGCCGTCGTTGGCGCCGAGCGACTCCAGGTCGACGAGGGAGTCCAGGGCGGGCAGGACGCCGTTGTCGGCGGGCTGTTCGCACGTCATCCGCAATTCGGTGGTGGGCGGGGCGGACCAGGACAGCCCGGCCGGGTCACCGACGACGTCGGGCAGCAGCTCGGCGGCCGTCTCCCACGTGCTCAGCAGCACGGCTTGGATCTCGTCCAAGCCCAGGCGAGTGTCCCAGCCGGGGCCGATGGCCGCCGCCCACGCCTGCGGGTTCTCGATCAGAACGTCGGAGCAGGCGACCGCGGTGGACTCCATCGTGGTGGGCAGGGCGAGCATGACGGACGCCTTCAGGGCCGGGCCGCCGTCTGGTCCGGCGATCGTGCAGGAGTAGCCGACAGAGCGGGCGGAGTTGCCGAAGGGCCCCCGTTCCCAGCGAGCGGCGGGAAGGTCCGCGCCCCGGCGCCTGGAGAGCATCGTCACCGCCCCGGCCACCGCGCTGTGCGGAAGCTGCTGCTCGAGCAGAGTGCGCCGGGGTTTGCTGATCTCCAGCGCGCTCGCCTCGGCCCAGGGCAGGTTCACCACGGCGCGCAGCCGTAGCGCCGGTGTCTGCCCGGCGGTCCAGTTCTCGGCCGACCGGCCCTGGTTGAGGCTGAAGCGGGGGAGCGGCTGCCACCGCCACACGCCTCGCCCGGAACACGCCAGGCGGCCCGCGCCCCACGATCCGCCGTCGACGTCCACACTCCGCGAGTCGGCCGCGATCACCCACGGGGTGTCCGTGTCCTCGGGCGGGCGGGGAAGGCCGATCGCTGCGAGCGGATCATGGCCTGGCGCGTGCCGGCCGGCTTCGACGATCGCCTGCCAGATGGGCGCGGCGACCACGACCGGCGGGCGCCCGGCAACCAGGCACAGCACCCAGCCCGGCTCGCCGTCGCGCGCGTGGTGCAGATCCTGGAGAGCGGTCGACCCGTGGGCCCATGCTTCCCCGGCCGGTTCCCCCAGCTCGGCCCTGGCCAACTGACGGTATGCCTCTTGCATCTCCCGTTCGCGATCCGGGAGCCCCTGGCCGACCCGCAGTCCTCCCCCCGACCCGCTACCGGAAACGGCCTGGCGCACGAGGTCGGCGAGGGCCTCGGCGGTCGGCATTCCGGAAGCTCGGACACCCGCGGAGAGCAACGCCTGAATCTCGGCGCGCGGCAGCCAGTGCGTCTGGTCGCCGTCTCGCACCGGCACGGCGACGGTGTCCGTCCGCTGAGTGCCCGGTTTCCCGGTCGGCGCCGCCACGACGAAGAGCGTGGCCGCGGGCTGCGCGGGAATGTCGATGAACAGCACGCGCTCCCCACCGTCGCCGGACCAGCCGATGCGTACCCCGCGGGGCGCGGGGGTGACCCGGGCGCGGATCACCTTACGGACCTGGTCGACGTTCACCGCATCCTGGGCGAGCCCCCTGATGTGGTCGAGGACTTCCTCGTCACTTTCCATGCGGGTGGCGATGCCGATCACGATGACCCCGCCTCCCCCGTTGGCGAAAGCGGCGACATCCTTGGCGAGTTCCTCGGGCGCGCGGGGGTCGGCATCGAGCTGGTACGCGGCGGCCTTCGCATCGAGCCACTGTGTCTCGCGCAGCCCGAGCAGCGAGCCGGGCTGGTGGGCCTCCAGCGCGGCCAGTGCGCTCTTCAGATCGGTCGGCATCCCGGCAGTATCCTCCGGCCTTCCGGCCCTCCGCCGCCTGGTTTCACAAGTTCACCGTCTCCCCGGAACGCCCGATCAGGTCATCTGAGGAGGGGACGGCCGGACCAGCACAAACCGTTGATCCGGCTGACGGAACGTGGGGCTGGGGCCCCGCTGCACGATGCGGTCGCTACGGTGCGGACGGCCCGACCTGATCGATGAGACCGGCGGCATCGATCTGGTCGGCGATCGCGCGGATCTCCGTGATGGGGTCCGTGACTCGCTGCGATTGCTGCCGGGCTTCGGCCCTGTCCGCGATCTGCCGGAGGATCGCGGTGACCGTGTGCAGGGGGAGGACGAGCGTGCCGTCCGGGAGCCTGGTCGCCTCCACGTCGATGTTGTCGCTCACAGGGCTTCCCCCAGTCGAAGGCGGTGGTTGGCAACGTCGGCGAATTCTGGCAGTTCCGTCCCCGCGACTGGGCCTCGGGGTCGTCCCGGCGGGGTGAACGCCCGACAGGCATATCCACCGTTGCGGTCAGTTGCATCCCCGAGTTCCGGGGCCCTACGCCTTCGGGCGGTCGTCCGGGCCGGTCACGTCGGCGAGGTGGAGAACGCCCGTGCTGCCGAAAACGGTACGGAACATCACCTCGCAGCTGGGTTGGCCGGTTCCGGAGACTGCGTCACTGAACCAGCGGCTGGAGCGCAGCGCCTGGACGATGCACTCGGCCACCGCGTCCCCGACGGGCGCGACCGAGGTATCGGGCGACACCAGCTCGGGCAGGTCCTCCAGGTCCATGCCGTAGCGCTCCAGGTGTTGGATGAGCAGGTGGGCCAGGGCGCGAGAGGGGTCGCTGGTGTGGCGCTGCCCGTCGTCGGGGTCCATCAGCCCGGGGAAGACCACGGCCCGGGTGAAGAAGTCGCACAGGGCCCCGAACAGCTCCGGGTCCGGGTAGTGGCTGCGGCCGTCGCGTGCCTTGAGGGCCCACTGCAGGATGACGTCCACGTGCGCGCGCCGGGCCCGCTCCGCCGCGTCTGGCGTGCGGGCGTCACCGGACCCGAGGGCGGCGGCCCCGGCGGTGCCGTCGGCCTCCACGGGAAGTGGCGCCGTGAGGGGCAGAACGTCACCCAGCTCGGCCTGCCACCGTTCGAATGTCGCGGCTTCCTCCTCGGCGCGCTGGTAGGCCGCGTCGTACTTGTCGTCGCCGAGGACTGCGGCAGACTCCGCCCACCTCGCGAGGATCGCAGCGTGCTCCCACCGGTCCTCGGATGCAGGAAGCTGGTCGCGGCGCCCGTCCATGAGGGCCGGCAGCAGCGCGGTGATCGCTTCTGGCGCCGCCAGCACCGGCACGGGCAAGGCGACGAGCTTGTCGCCGCCACGTCCTTGGTACGCCCAGCCCGCGGACGAGTTCCACACCAGCTCCAGCCCGTCCGGCCACTCCTCGGCGGTCAGCTCCGCAGCCCCGCCGATCCACGCCCACCGGGCCTCCGCCGTACCCCGCACCTCTCCCCGGCGGACCGCGAATTCGGCATCCGCGTAGCCGGCGCGCGCGAGAGCACCCTCGATGATGCGCGGGTACCTCTTCCAGCCCCTGAACTGGTCCACGGTGCTACCTCTCCTGCTGCTCCGAAACGGCACTGCCTCTGTCCCGGGCAGACTGCCAGCCGCCACCGACAACGCCCCCGCCGGTAACCGAACGCGAACCGAAAGCACGAGCATTCGTACGGCTCCTTGCCCTGGGCCGGCTCCACCGCAGGGGCCAGCCCCGGAGCCGCTCACTCCCGTCACCCGCCCGTGCGTCTCCGTACGAAGCCGGCCCGCTCCGAGCCGCCGGCTGCCAAGGTGACATTCATGGAATCCGTCGACACCGCCCTGGACCGCCTCTGGCCCGCCGAGCTGCGCACCGACCATCTCCTCCTGCGGCCGATCACCCACGAAGACGGACTCCTCGTGCACGAGCTGCTGACCGACGACCGGGTCCGCGCGCACCTCGGCGGTCCGGTCACGCAGGAGCGCGTCGCCGCCCGGCAGGCCGCCTACCCGACGACGGCCGGCGCGTGGACCGTCGTCCGCGTCGCCGACCAGCAACCGATCGGCCTGGTGACCATCGGCGCCGACCGCAGGCGCGAGGGCCGCGCCGAAATCTCCTACCAGCTGCTCCCCTCCGCCTGGGGCGAAGGGCTGGGCAGGGAGGCCGTCGCCGCAGCCGTCAGCTGGTGGACGGACGCCGTCCCGGGCGGTGGCCCGCTGGTTGCGGTCACCCAGAAGGCCAATCTGGCCTCGTGCCGCATGCTGGAGTCGATCGGCATGATCGTCGTGGACGAGATCGACGAGCACGGTGCGCGCCAGTGCCTCTACACCCCCGCAGGCGACCAGGACGACAGCGATCTGCGCTGGGTCCGTCTGCTCGCCGAGCACCGGGACGCCGTCGAACGCCGACGAGGTGCCCAGGCACGCGCGACCGCGGCCGGCCAGGACCTCCCCGACGACCTCGCGGTGCTCACTCCCGAGGAGTTGGCCCGGCTGTGCCCCGCCCGTCACGGCGCCTACGGCCGAGTCTGCGCCCGCAGGGCCGATCACACGCCAGACCTTCACCTGGGCAGGGCGCAGGACGGCGCGTGGATCGCCTGGCTGACAACGGCTGGAGCTTCCTGACCGCTCGCCCCGGCGCGGCCAAGGAGCGCGTCGGCGCTCAGAACTCGCTGGCGCGCATGGGGACGAGTTCGGCGACCTCGAACTGGGTGGTCTCCGGGTGCAGTTCGAGAAAGCGGGCGATGACCTGGGGGTGAGCCTGGCCGACGAACAGGTCCAGCGCCACAGGGTCGAGGGGACCGTCGTCCAACTGCAGGTACGTCATGGCCAGATGGGCGCCGTGATGCAGAGCGTCTTTCTCGGTGGGGTAGGTCCAGGTGCTCAGCCCGCGTCGCGGCTCGCTGCGGTGCAGCAGAACCCACGGTCCGCCGGCCGCCCCCTCAGGCGCGTCGGCCAGGGCCCGGCAGGTGCGGCACCACAACGCGTTCGCGGCGAGCCGCTCCGCTGAACCGGCCCCCCACACCGGTTCTGGCACGACGATGCGCGCGGCTGTCGGCCGTACGGGCAGGGTCTGCGGCTCCCGGGTGAGCAGTTCGGGGACCTGGTAGGCGGTGCGGGCGCGGCCTTTCCGGCCTGCCGGGAGCTGCCACAGAGCCCGCGGCCACGGCTCATCGAAGGTTACCGAGGGGCTGCTGCTGAACGGTCGGCCGAGGCCGGCCAAGTCCCTGTGGGACGGTTTCGGCTCCTCCCCGGGAGGCAGCGGCAGCAGCCAGCCGGCCGCGTCCTTCACCCAGCCCTGCCGGCAGCCGCCACACCAGTGCACGGCGGCAGCCTGCTCGGCGGGGCTGTCGTACCAGTCCGGCTCCTCCCGGCCCAGCCCTAGCCGCGTCATGGCGGTCGGCTTCTCGCACGGGCAGGACGCGAACCGGTACAGCTGCACATCGGGCTGCTCGTCGCGCGAAGCGTGCAGCCACGCCCGGTGGACACCCAGCGCCTCTGCCAGCGCCTCCCGCTCACGTTCTCCGGGCCGGGACCGGCCCGCCGCCCAGTGCCCGATCTGGTGCGCGCCGACGCCGACGTCGCCGCCCAGGCCGACGGCTGTCTTCGCGGCCGCCTCTTGCAGCAGCCGCAGGCGTCGCGCGAAGGGAGCCAGCTCCAGCAGCGCCCACACCGGATGGTCACCACGGGGTTCGACGTACTCCAGATCGTCTTCCCACACCTCATGGAGCTCGTTGTAGGACGTGGCGTGCTCGGCCAACGTCTCGATCACCCACCCGCGCACCGCAGCGTCGTGTGCCCACTGCTCATCGGTAGCCTCACGCGCCGCCGCGTCCGCGTTCTCCTCCAGCACCAGCTCCTCGTGCATCGGGAACACCAACTCCTCGACGGCCAGCAGTGCCCGGGAGGCGACGACACGACGAGCAGGCTCCGGCACCGCGCCGTTCAGCACACCCGACAGCACGTCGACGGCCCGCACCACCAGCCGGTCCTGCTGCTTCCCCCACCTGCTCACCCTGACCCCCTCCCGCGGCCGCCGCGGCCCCGCACGTGCCACATCATCCCGACTACGACACGGACTCGGGCGACAACGACCGAAGTTCACCCACACCAGAGCAGACCCGCCTCACCCCTCGGCCGGCCACCAGCGCCCAGCGTCAGGCCCAGCACAGCCGCTGGCTACGCGGCCACATACGCGGTGCCCGCCGACCGCCTCGGCGCCGTCGCCGAACAGGCCGAACTCGCCCCCGCGCCCGCCCGACCCTGCGCCGTAGCAGCCGGACAACCAGCACGCATGCCGCACCCCAACACACTCGACTACGCTGCGCGTTGTCGTCAGGGCGAAGGAAGGGCGGGCTGTGGCCAAGCGGACGAGCGGCCCCGAGAAGAACCGCAAGGAGCCGATGTCCGGCGTCGCGCGCCGGCTGTGGGCGTTCTCCGGCAACGAGTGCGCCTGGGGCGACCCGCACTGCCCAACGCGGCTGGTCACGGATGAGGGCGCCTGGGTCGGCAAGATCGCCCACATCATCGGCGCTGAGCCCGGCAGCGCCCGGCACGAGGCATGGGACGGCCGGGACGTCGAACAGCTGAGGGACTTCGACAACCTGATGCTGCTGTGCGGGGTGCACCACGACCTGATCGACAGCAGCGTCACCCGGGACAACTACACCGTCGAGTACCTGCGCGCGGTCAAACAGAAGCATGAGGGCACGTACCGGTACACGGTCGACGACATCGAGGCCGAGTTCCGGGACACGGTCAACGGCTTCCTGGTGCGGCCCGCCACCACCATGCGCCGCTTCTTCGCCTGGGAGGACGCCGACCAGGATCCGTCGGACGAACAGGACGTCCTCGAACTGGTCAACCGCTTCGCGGGGCGTGTCGGCGGCCTCACGCGGATGGCCCGACAGGTCCTCGCCCTCGTGGTCCACGAGGAGACCACGGACTTCGAACTGGTGTTGCGGCGCTTCTCGGCGGACCGTACGACGCTGCTCAGCGTCGTACGCGAGCTCCAGAAGGCGGAGATGGTCTACCTCCACGACGAGGAATACGACGAGGACCGCGGGCAACTGTCCCTGCTCGGTGGCGCTCTGGAGGGTGTCTCCGAGATGTGGGACGAGCTTCGGGGCTTCTGCCTCGACGAGAAGGTCGACCTGAAGGAGATCCTGGTGGATCTCGACTTCTCCCGCCTGGACTGAGCCGTCGGCGACTGTACGAACCGCCCCGGGAGTGACGGCCCCGGCCGTACTGCGTCCCGTCACGGGGACCGGGGCCTGTCCCGCACACTCCATTCCGGCACGGGCCACAGCGAGACTAATGGGTGAGCCGAGAGCTCCAATACGGCTCTCTGCGGGCTCGACTCACCGGCCGGGACGAGGTGCCGCGCAACGGCGCGGCACCGGGACTCCCCTGGCGCGTTCATGCAGCCGGCCGCCGTACAGGACAGCTACCACGAGCGGCGCCACCGACTGCACCGTTCTCCCCATCCTGGACTCGGGCCGTGTCCGCCTCAGCGGGCCCAGCAGCGACACCGTAGAAGCCACCGAAAGCCTCGACCCCGCTCTTCCCCTCCAGTTGAGCAAGCAGCGCTGCCGCTGCCACGCCGCGAGCAAGCTCACTCGCCGTCCGGACCACACGGTTCTGCGCGCGTCCCGACCGAGGACGACCATCGCTGAACTGCAGCACGTCACCGTTCTCGCCCAAGCTGCCGCCAGCGCGCTCGGCTTCACCACGTAGCCAGTTCTTGGCCTGCTCGCGAGAATGGCCCCATTGCCTGAGCTTGTACGCGATATCACTGCCGCACAGCGGAACGGCGAAATCCAGAAAGAGCCGCAGCTCCTCAATAGCATCCAGCGGTTCGGGCTGACGCATGAAAATACCCCCTAAAACGACAACGCAAGAATTTGAGAACCCCGAAACCGGCTAGAGAAGCGGTTGCGTTCCGGGCGAAAGCGAGCAAGAAGCATCAGTCGGGAAGACGCCGTCACGATCGGGCCACACGGCCTGCCAGTACGGCACAGCGGTATCCCGGCCATACACCGCCCGTAGCATCGCGAAGGGCTCCAAGGACTCCACGGGGCGCATGAGCAGCCGGAATCCGTTCGCGAGAAGCCCGTCCAGGACCTCACCGGCGACCGGACCAGACGATCCGGCGAAGCGCTCGACGACGGAATGGAGCACGCCCTGCATCGCCCTGACGTCCAGGCCGGCCATCACGAACTCATGTCCCAGAGACTCGTGCAGACCGACGGTGTAGCAATAGGCGGCAGAACCCTCATCAGCAAGAACCGCCTGGACGGCGAACCCGTGCTCCGCGATAATCTCACGCAGTCGAGCAACGTACTCCGTCATGAAATCGGGCAGACACACACGGCAATCCGCGTCCCCGCAGGAATCGTAAGGTCGGCCCTCCGGCAAAACACTGGCCGCGACAGCGGGTGTGAAATCCAGATCGCGAACAACCAACTGGGACAGGTCGTCCTCCTGATGGAACGACTCCAGAGCCGGAAGATCGATCAAACCCCACCGGCCCTGCGACAGGTCACCGCCCAGGCACGACCACCCGTAAGCCTCACCGCTCGCGTCATCGACCTCCACGACGTACCACTCGCCCCAGGCGGAGAAGTACCGGAGGCCGACCACCCTGTGCCCATGCGGCTCCAAGACCGTTGCCCACAGACCCGGGATCTCGGCCAGCACCGCCGGAGCCGGATAGAAGTCGTGGCCGCGCTCCCCGCGCCACACCTCAGGCGGCCGCGTCCCGACCGGAGCACCCCCCTGCACGGAACGCTCGGGCGCGGGCTGGGCACGGAAGACGACCTGCTCCACATCCGGGTGGTAGATCGAGGCTTCGTCGCCGTCCCAGCGCACCGTGTACGTCTCCAGGTCGCCGGGCAAGGCGCGCAGTTCGGGGACGGTCTCCATCGCCCGGAGGAAGAGGGCGATGAACACCTCCTCAGGGATCCCGGAATCGGCAGAAACGGTGGTTCGCTCCCAGGGGTGCCCGAGGAAGCGCATGCGGATGTCCGCCATGATCAGTTCTCCAGTGGTTCGTGGGTGGTGGAGGCCGGGGAGTGGCTTGCCGTTGTGCGCGTCGTCGATCCGGGCGATCGCGGAGCGGCGGCGCAGCGCCGCCGCATGCGTCACCGGCCAACCGGCCCCGACGGGGGGAAGGGGGGAAGAGCCCGGATCAGGAGTCGGACGACTGCTGCGCCCGGTACTCGCCCACCACGGCGAGCACCGCGATGCCGAGAAGGCCGGCCCCCTCGCCCGCCATCCAGTCGCCGAGCGTCGCTCCCGGGCTGTTGCTCAGCCGTTGGATGAGGTCGTGCACGCCGACATGCGGAACGCCCTCGACGTCGCAGCCAGCCTCGAAATGTCCGAACTGCGGGACGTGCGCGTGGTAGTGCCCGTCTGTGCTCCAGTGAGGGTCCTGCCACAGCTCGAACACGGCGTTCGGGGCGTCCTCCTCCAGTCGCGCGGCGACCTCTTCGCAGAGGCCCAGCGCGGCGTCCCGGGAGCGGTAGACCTGCCCTAGCGTGAGGACCTCGGCAGGACCACGCTCGTACTCGCCGCGGAGGCCGTGCTCCCGCATGAGGTCGAGAAGCGGAACGAGTTCGCCAGCGGGTGCCGAATGGATGCGGAGCTGCAGATCAGCAGACACGTTTCGTCCTAGGTTCGAGCGCCACGACGGGCGCGCACATAGAAGGGGGAGGGGGGAGGGGCAGGGCCGCGTGTTTCGGGAGCGGCAGAGGTGAAGCAGAGGGCCTTCGGCTGTTCGGCCAGCGCCCTCGCACCTGCGGAGGCCGGCGGCGCGAGGCGGCTCTCCGGCGCGACGGCGAAGACCGGTTGACGGTGGCCGTCAGAGCCGCGATGTCTCACGCTGCCAGTCGCGCGTCTCAGCGCGGCGAACCAGACGCCGGAACCAGGGCCCTTTTTCGCCCTCGTCGCTGTACCGACCCGGCAGGATCTTGCTTCCCACGGAGCCGGTCCGAGCGTTCTTGACCTTGCGACGCCTCGCGGGACGCTTCTTTGCCCCGGTTCCCGGGACGGGGGTACTCATGTCGAGATCAACTCCGCATTCGCCCCGATGTCTCACGCGTGGTCGTTCTCGGCGCAGTCGGGGCAGTCGTCGGGACAGCGGTTCAGGGGTTCGGGCACGGCCCGAGAGGGTTAGAAGGTCAGCGACTGAGGCTGTTCAGCTCACGCTTCACTCCTCACTGACCACCACCCGCACGCCGGACATGCGGCACTCCTGGCCGCGCACGATGTGGCCGTCGAGCCGGCCACTGATCAGGTCGACAACCGCTCCGCACCCGGCGGACGGACAGCGGACGGCCATCACCCGGCCCTCGTCGTCGAGGAGGGGCATCTCGTGGGCGACAGCCATCGCGGTCTGCTCGCCCTTCAGGCGTACGGAGAAGGTCACCGCTCGCCCGGCCCGTATGTCATCGAGACACGACTGGCACAGGGGCTGCTTGCGGGCTCTGGCTGTGGCCGCTGGTGAAGGGGCCGCACGGTGGCCGTCAGGAGAGACGCCGGGCGGCAAGCCCGTCTCGGAGTCGATCAAGAGGCTCGGGGCGGTGTGGCGTTCCAGCTCGTGAAACATGGTCGGGCGGCCGCAACAGGGGCATTTCATCAAATAGAACAACGCGAGCTCTCAGGATCGTCGGAGTGGGTGGGCGCGGACTGCCCCCGCGGGAAGGGCTGTCCTGCGGTGACTTGGGGCTGACACGGGGAGATGCATCCGGTGACCCCGTCGGGTCGACTTCCTCGACGAGGCCGCGGGCGGCGGCCTGTTGGTCGGGTGGCTTGTCGGCGGGTTCTGCGGTTCCCCCGCCCCCGCGAGAACAACAATACACATGGAAACACTAAGACGCAACAGTCGAGATTCTCGACCCCCATGCAAGGCACGGCCAGCCTCAACCTGAACGAGAGCGGGGGGCCGTCCGCCTCGGGACCCGGACCCCCGGGCATGTGCCGGAGAGCATCAGGGACCGTCCGGTCGCCGCCGCCCCTATGCCGCGCCGCGCGAGTGCCCGTTACCCATGCGGCGCGCCGGGCCTCCGCCCCCCCACATCCGCCCGCCCAGACACCGGAGCGCCAGAGCAGAAAGGGGCGCGTGGAGCCGGCAGATGTGCGCCCTGCCCGAGACCCGGCCAGGCCCGTACCGTCGCAAGGACGGCCGAAGACCCCGGCATGACGCCCGGAACAGCGGTCGAGGAGGACGGTGGCTTGGTGATGGAGCGCAGGAGGGTACTGAGCGCCGGGCTTTGCGCGGCGGCGCTATGGGCGGGCGACACGACATCGGCACTCGCCAGCGGACTCGGCCAGCGCCTGGCGGACGGGGAACTTCCGGCCGCGCACGGCTTGTTCGCCGCTGGCAGGTACGACCGACTGCACCAGGTGCTCCCTGGGATGGTGGCCCGCGCGAGCGAGAGCGAACGAACGGGCCCGGTCGGCGCCAGCCGGGCGGCAGGGGTATGGGTGCTCGCCTCTCAGCTGGCGGTCAAGGAAGGCGACGTAGACACGGCGGCCGCCTTCGCAGTCCGGGCCGGAACGGCGGCCCGCCGCTCGGGCCACCCGGTCCTCCTCGCGGCCGCCGCGCGCGCGGCGGCGACGCCGCTGCGCCGTACGGGCCGCCCGGATAGCGCCCTGCAGCTGCTCCAGGAAGCACACGATGAGCTGAACGCCGGTCCCCGACCGTCCGCGGTCGTCCTGGACGCATCCGGAATGGTGGCCCTGACCGTCGCGTACACCGCCGCCCAGGCCCGCATGCCCTCCGCTGCCGAGCAGTTCGCGTCCCTGGCCGAACAGACCACGGCCCGCCTCCTCCACGACCGGGGGCGAGTGCCGGCGGACGGGGAGCTGTCGCCGACGCAGTGCATGCTGTACCGGGTCGGGATCCACCAGAAGCTCGGCGACATCGACCGCGCCCTGGCGTACGCCGCGGGCCTGGAGCCAGCCGTGCTGCCCACGCCGGAGCGCCGAGCCCGCGCGGCGACCGACACCGCCCGCGCCCTGCTGGCCGCTGACGACGTGCCATCCGCATTCGTCCAGCTACAACTCGTGGAGCGTGCCGCACCGCTGGAGGCCCGCCGCCCCTCGGTGCGCGCGCTGACTGCCGAGGTCGCCGCGCGCCGGCCGGACCTACCGGGACTCACCGCCTTCGCCCGCCGCACCGCCCTGCGCGTCGCCCTCTGACCGCTCCGCCGACCGAATCCCCACCGCCCCTTCCTCGTACAGCTTGATCAGGGTCGAGCACACCGTGCACTCTGTTGCCGGGAACTCCTCCAGTTCCGAATGGACGCGGCAGTTGCCAGCCGCATCGACCGGCCACCCGTGGCGGTGTTCCAACCAGTCGTTGTAGTCCATGCCAGTCAGCCCGAGGAACTCGTACTGCTCAGTCGGCTGCGCCTCCCACTGTTCGCGCAGCGAGTCCATGAACTCCTGACGATTCACTGTGCTGCTGTCCTGGAACACCTGTTCTCCTCTCATTCGCTTGCGGACACCACGTCCGCATGGACTCCGAGCCGGAAGCCGAGCCCGGCGTGCTGGGCGTCGTCAGCCCAGGTAGTAGGTGTGTGTCGGGCGAAAGGTCGGGTAGAGCAGCTCGAACCCGCCCGGCCCCCGAGGATCGTCGAAGGCGAGCAACGCCGGGTCTTCCAAGGTGCAGCAGCCACACTTCGGATCCATCCACGTGATCGCGAGGTGGGGAAACTCGACCGACATCTCGCGGATGGCCTCATCCCACGCTCTCTTGTCCTCGTCGCGCCAGTCGTGCTGAGCCCCGTCCATGTAGACCCGGTCCAGGCGCTCGGCCCATTCGTCGAATGTCATTCCTGCGGCCTCTCGGTCCTTGTGGTGCCTTGAGTGGCCCGGTCCAGCCCCGGCTAGAAGGGGTGCGGGAGCCGATGTCGGGCCCGGTGGGTCAGGCAGTTTTGCCTTGGTTATGAGGGCGGTGGTGCTCCTGGGGTGTGAGGGCCAGCCGGGTCAGTTCAGTACGCGGAACTTGCGCCAGTCGGCCCACTCGATCCAGGTCGGCCATTGCGGAACGAGTCCGTCAAGGAGGCGTGTGGCGCCGTTGCGCTGCTCAAAGTCGAGGAGTCGCACACGTCGGGTGGCGGTGTAGAGCACGGTCTGAGAGTCGGCCATGACCGAATCGTCGACCTCGACCAACATTCCGATGTGCTCCGCCGACAGGGCGGCAAGGGTTGTGCCCATCTCAGGTGCTGCTCCTTGGTGTTGGGTCCGGCCCGGGACCCCTGTGGAGGGCCGGGGCCGGGCCGGGGGTGGGCGCCGTCCTGCCCTGGTCTAGGTGTTCTCGCGGGCTCTACGGCGCGTAGGCCGGATGAGGGCCACGTACTGATCCGGTGGCCCCAGGGGGTTCCCGGGCGGCCCCGGGTGGGGGTGTTGCGGGCCGCCGGTGGTGGGTGGGGGGTCTAGGGCGTGTGTGGAGTTGTGATCAATGCTGTGATCCGAGGTGTCGGATCCAGAGGAGGCCGGCGCATAATTCGAGTCCGGCCTGGTAGCTTTCAGGCTTTTTGTCGTAGCGGACGGCAAGGCCGCGCCAGTCCTTGATCTTGTTGATGGTGCGTTCGACGCTGTTGCGGAGCTTGTACAGCTGCTTGTCCCAGGTGACGGGCCGTCCGCCGCGTGAGCCGCGGTTCTTGCGATGGGCGGCCTGATCCTTCTTCTCGGGGATGACCGCCTTGATCCCACGCTTGCGCAGGTGGGAACGGTTCTTGCGGGACGAGTACGCCTTGTCGCCCGCGACCGCGTCGGGCCGGGTACGGGGCCGGCCGGCCGGGCCGGGGACGCGGATCTTGTTCAGGACGGGGATGAACTGCGGACTGTCTCCCGCCTGCCCTGCGGTGATCTTGAGTGACAGGGGCAAGCATTGCGGCACACAGGAAAGGTGCGTCTTGGTGGTCAGTCCACCGCGGGAACGCCCCAGGTCAGCAGCGGCGAGCCGGGCCCTGCGGCGACGCCTCACGCGTCGTCGTTCTTCCCGCTCCGGGTCCAGTTGCCCGTCTTGTTCCTCGCTGGTGCCCCTTTTTCCGCGGCGGCCTTCTCCACCGCGTCCAGGGTCTCGGGCTTCATGATCATCCCTGCGGCGTCATGATGGGCCCGGGCTGTGGTCGAGTCCACGCTGACCAGCGACAAGTCCACCAGGCCCCGCTTCGCCGCCTCGGCGATCGCGCCCTGGAACACCGCGGTGAACACCCCGGCATCCCGCCACTGCCGAAACCGGCCGTAAACGGTGGACCAATGCCCGAATCGTTCGGGCAACTCCCGCCATTTCGCGCCGTTCCTGAACCGCCACACGACACCCTCGAAGTGTGCCCGCAGGTTCTCCGGGTACGGCCCGTACTCACCGACCGGCAGAAACGGAGAGATGAACTCCCACTCGGCATCCGAAAGTTGAGGTCGAGACACCCCACCGTTCTACTCCAAGGGCCCCGACCCTCCCAAGCCGGGGGACCCACGAGATCACAACTCCACACACGCCCTAGTAGCCGTTCAGCTTCTTGCTCAGGTGGGCCCGCCACCCGCTGCTGCCCCGGGTGCACGCTCCGGCATCCCGGTCTCCCTGAGCCGGACGATGCGGGTGTAGCTGACGGTGGAGCGGTAGTTCTCCATGCCGTCCTTGATCTTGAACTTTCGGCCGTCCGAAGTGTGGATCAGCTCCCGGCCGATCTTGGCCACGGTGACCATCGTGTAGCCCCAGTGGACCTGGCACGTCTCGTACTGGGCGACCTGGTCACCGACCTTGATGCCCTGGAGCCGCGGATCCGGGGCCCGCACTGCCTCGCTGAAGTCCATGTAGGTTTCTCGCTCTTGATCTCGCCCTGGGCCGCCTCGGTGTGGGAGGGGCTGGGCCCGGGCCCCGTGGGGGTCTGGGGGTTGGGGTCGCCCGGCCCTGTCCTGGGGGGTTAGGCGGTCTTGTAGCCGTTCAGCTTCTCGACCAGCTCGGCGCGGATGAGGGCGAGTGCCTGGGCCTTGTCGTCGAGCTGGGTGATCTGGGCCTGGATGGCTTCGGCGCGCTGGGCGTTGAGGAACTTGGTGTAGGTGGCCTCGCGGGCCGGGGTGTTCTTGTCGGCCTGGTAGGTGGTGACCAGGGCGGTGACGAGGTCGCGGACCTTGTCGAAGGTGTCCGGGCTGGCGTTCTCGGCCGGGGAGTTGGTCTCGAAGGCCGAACCGAGCATCCGCTTGCGGAACTTCAGCAGCGGCGCGGCCCCGTTGTCCGTCTCGGCGGTCAGGTCGGCCGGGTTGACCAGGTGACTGCCCACCACGTACGGCAGCTCCATGTCACCGAGCTTCGGGGCGTCGGTCCGCTCGTGGCGGTTGGTCCCGCTGCCCTTGCCGAACTGGACGTTCAGCAGACCCTCGACCTTGGGGAACAGCTCCCAGTTCGGGTGGACCACGACCGTGCCGATCGGGAAGGTCCCGTCCTGGAGGACGCGGGACAGGTCGTAGACCGACTCGCCGTTCTCGCCCGTCTCGACCGCGTACGAGTAGGTGTGACCGGCCGGGGTGGTGAACGTCTGGGTACCGGACATGAAGATCCCTCCAAGGGAGTCAGTAGGTGGTTTCTCGGCCGGTTCTTCGTTCCCCCGACCTCGTGATAACTACTGTACACATCGAACCGTGAATACGCAACACAGGAACGGGACCACCCCCACACGCTCAACCAAACCAACCCCCAACTAGGAACCTCACACCCCGCCACCCCCACCCCGCGACCGATCACACCCACACCCCCGCACCCGCCCCCGACTTCGCCCCGACCCCACCGGAGCCACCGGCGACCACCCGACCCCACCCCCGCACGACCCCGGATCTAACACCCCCCGCGGGCCCACAACGCGAATCTAACGCCACCTCGGAAACCCACCCCCGCCCAACCAGCGAATCTAACACCCGCCCCGTACGCGCCGATTGGGGCGGCCCCGGATCTAACACCCCGGGCCATCGGATCTAACACCCCCTCAAACAGCGAACCCCCGAATCTAACGCCACCCCACATGCGCCCCGGAAAGCCGCACAGAATCCCGCGAACGCCACACGCCCGGGAACCCCTTCCCCAACCCGCCAAGAGCCCTGTAGGCTGCTGCTACAGCCCCCAAAGAGGCACCCCGGCCCCGCCGGAGCAGCCCCCGGGCACGGAAAGCGGACACCCCGTCAATTCCCGCCGCACAACTTGAATTCCAGGGGCTCGAACCCCTAGAATGATCTGGCAGCACAGGAAATCAGGACCACCCGCAGAGAAACACCACCGGGACAACCTGAAAACCCGTCGAGAAACCACAGAAAAGGCCCGCCAGGACCACCGAGGGAACCCCCTCCACCTAGCCAGCCATTCGTTAACCCCAACCACAGGAAAGAGAAACCGAATTCACGGCCGGACCGCCCGCCGGCCTCCGGCCCGCCCCGCGGGCCGGCTCCTCGGCCGGCCCCCGGCCGGCCGGTCAGCGCTCTGCGCTGACGGTCTTTCAGAGGGCGCTCTGCGCCCTCTGT